>JANNBZ010000180.1:0-9006 GCA_031386065.1 Burkholderiales bacterium | reverse complement strand
CGAACCGTCGAAGTGCTTCAGGTCCATCACCATCACGTCGTCCCACAGGCCGAGCTTCTTCAGGTCGCGCACCAGGTACTCGTTGACGATGGTGAATTCGCCCGACAGGTTCGACTTCACCGACAGGTTGCCGAACGACGGTTCGATGGACGCGCTGACACCGATGATGTTGGAGATGGTGGCCGTCGGTGCGATGGCAACGCAGTTGGAGTTGCGCATGCCGTGCAGGCTGATGCGCTCGCGCAGCGCAGACCAGTCCATGCTGACACTGCGGTCGACTTCCACATAACCGCCGCGCTGCTCGGCCAGCAGGTCGAGCGAGTCGATCGGCAGGATGCCGCGGTCCCACAGCGAGCCGCGGTAGCTTGAATAGCGACCACGCTCTGCCGCCAGTTCGGTGGACGCCCAGTAGGCGTGGTAGCAGACGGCTTCCATCGACTGGTCGGCGAAGGCGACCGCCGCGTCCGATGCGTAGGGCACGCGCAATTCGTACAGCGCGTCCTGGAAACCCATCAGCCCCAAGCCCACCGGACGGTGCCGCAGGTTGGAGTCGCGCGCCTTCTTGACTGCGTAGTAGTTGATATCGATCACGTTGTCGAGCATGCGCATCGCGGTCGAGATCGTCTTCTTCAACTTGGCCTGGTCGATTTGCACGACACCGTCGACACGGGTCAGGTGATGCGTCAGGTTGACCGAGCCGAGGTTGCAGACGGCAATCTCGGTTTCACTCGTGTTCAGCGTGATCTCGGTGCACAGGTTGCTGGAATGAACCACGCCCACGTGCTGCTGCGGCGAGCGCACATTGCAGGCGTCCTTGAAGGTGATCCAGGGGTGGCCGGTCTCGAACAGCATCGAGAGCATCTTTCGCCACAGGTCACGCGCCGGCGTGGTCTTGAACAGCTTGATCTCGCCGCGCGCGGCCTTGGCTTCGTAGGCGGTGTAGGCGACTTCGAACTCGCGCCCGAACTTGTCGTGCAGGTCGGGGCAGTTGCTGGGCGAGAACAGCGTCCAGTCGCCGCCTTCCATCACGCGGCGCATGAACAGGTCGGGGATCCAGTTGGCGGTGTTCATGTCGTGCGTGCGACGGCGGTCGTCGCCGGTGTTCTTGCGCAACTCCAGGAACTCTTCGATGTCGAGGTGCCAAGTTTCCAGGTAGGCGCAGACCGCGCCCTTGCGCTTGCCGCCCTGGTTCACCGCCACTGCGGTGTCGTTGACGACCTTGAGGAAGGGCACCACGCCCTGGCTCTTGCCGTTGGTGCCTTTGATGTGCGAACCGAGCGCGCGCACATTGGTCCAGTCGTTGCCCAGGCCGCCGGCGAACTTCGACAGCAGCGCGTTCTCTTTCAGCGCTTCGTAGATGCCGTCGAGGTCGTCGGCCACGGTCGTCAGGTAGCAACTCGACAACTGCGAGCGCCGCGTGCCGGCATTGAACAGCGTGGGCGTGCTGCTCATGAAGTCGAAGCTGGACAGCACTTCGTAAAACTCGATGGCACGCGCCTCTCGGTCGATCTCGTTCAGCGCCAGGCCCATTGCCACGCGCATGTAGAAGGCCTGCGGCAGTTCGATACGGACTTCGTCGATGTGCAGAAAGTAGCGGTCGAACAGGGTCTGCAGACCGAGGTAGTCGAACTGCAGGTCGCGGTCGGCCTTCAGTGCGGCGCCGAGCCGCACCAGGTCGTACTGCATCAGCTTTTCGTCCAGCAGTTCGGCCTGCACGCCCTGCTTGATGTAGCCCGGAAAGTACTCGGCATAACGGGTGTGCATTTTTGCGTGCAGCACTTCTTCGCCGAGGATTTCCTTGCGGATGGTGTGCAGCAGCAGCCGCGCGGTGGCGCGGGTGTAGCCGGGGTCTTTCTCGATCAGCGTGCGTGCCGCCAGGATGGCGGCCTTGTGCACTTCGTCGATCGGCACGCCGTCGTACAAGTTGCGTTTGGTTTCGGCCAGGATGGGCTCGGGCTTCACATCACTGCCCAAGTCGGCGCATGCCGACGCGATCAGCGCCCCCAGGCGAGCCAGGTCGAGCGGCACGCGCTCGCCGCGGTCGAGCACCGTCAGCAACGGTTCTGCTGCCACGGCGGGCTGGCCTTGCCGGGCGCGTTCTTGCGAGCGGCGCTCGCGGTACAGCACATACGCGCGCGCCACCTCGTGGTGGCCGCCGCGCATCAAGCCCAGTTCGACATGGTCTTGCACGTCTTCGATGTGGAAGGTGCCGCCACCCGGACGCGAGCGCAGCAGCGCACGCACCACCGACTCGGTCAGGCCGTCGACCGTTTCGCGAACGCTGGCCGATGCGGCCCCTTGCGTGCCGTGCACCGCCAGAAAGGCTTTCATCAGGGCCACGGCGATCTTGTTCGGCTCGAACGAAACGACGGCGCCGTTGCGGCGAATGATCTGGTAACCCTGGTAGGCCGACACCGGCGATGGGGCGGGCGCGGCGACAGCACCCACGGGCGCGGTCGGGGTCGAACGGGTCACAACAGTTTGCATGGAAGTCCTTCGGTGGAAACGGTCAATCGTTCACCCGCTGCAGCAGGCGGGTGACGGTCAGGGATGGCTGAGGTGGCTGGGCAGGACCCCGAAATCACGACTCGACAGGCACGCGGTTGCGGCTTGCACCCGTTGTTGCCGCAGCGACGGCTGCCGGTCTGCGAAAACCCGGCGGCGCCGTGGCGCTAGTGGAACAACCTGTGGAACAACTTGTGGAAAAACCTGTGGAGATTCGGTGGAGCGCACGTGGATGGATTGGAATCACTGAGACACTACATCTGGGGCCCGTTCGCCACTTTAACACTACCTATAGTGTCTTGTGTCAGGGATGGCCCGGATGGTGATACGTCCGTTGACGGATGTTTCCAGCCACGCCAGCGCTCAATCCAGCGCCGAAAAAATCGACGCCGGCCAGCCCAGCGCGTGGCGCAGCGCAGGCCAGTCGAAGCCGGCGCCGGGGTCGTGCTTGCGGCCCGGCGCCACGTGCTCATGACCGGCCACCGACGTGATCGGGTAGCGCCGCCGCAGCCGCTGCAGCAAGCCTGCCAGCGTTCGGTACTGCGCCGACTCGAAGGCGTCGCCTTCCAGGCCTTCGAGCTCGATGCCGACCGAGTAGTCGTTGCAGTTCTCGCGGCCCTGCCACACCGACTGCCCGGCGTGCCAGGCGCGCTGGTCGCACGACACGAACTGGCGCAAGCCGCCGTCACGCTGAATCACGAAATGCGAAGACACCTGCAGGCCGCGGATCTGCGCGTAGTACGGGTCGGCGTTCCAGTCGAGGCGGTTGGTGAACAGCCGGACGATGGCGTCGCCGCCGTACACGCCGGGCGGCAGGCTGATCGAGTGAATCAGCGCAAGGGAGACATCGCAACCATCGGGGCGCGGCCCGAAGTTGGGCGACGCGATGCGCTGGGCGGCGCTCAGCCAGCCGGCACGCCAGCGCACCGGCTTGTCAGTGGCCGCCACGCTCGAAGTCGAAGCCGCTGTCGCCACCCACGCTGACATTCAGCCGCGCCATTCGGTAGCGCATCTGGCGCAGCGACAGGCCCAGGCTCGCACCGGCGGCCGTGCGATTGAAGCGGTGCCGTTCGAGCGCCCGCACCAAGATGTCGCGTTCGACATCGTCGAGAAAAATCGCCAGGTCGTCGGGCAATCCGCGGTCGACCGGCGCTGGCGCGACCACCGGCAACGGCGCCAGGCTGGCCACGTCGAAGCGGGTGTTCTCGGTGATCAGGTCGAGCTCTTGCGCGGCGCTGTCGGTGAACACGGTCTCGGGCAGGCCGAGGTCGAACACGTCGATGGTCTCGCCGCCGGTCAGGGCCACGGCACGGTGCAACAGGTTCTCCAACTCACGCACGTTGCCGGGGAACGGATAGCGCGCCAGGTGCACCAGCGCGTCGCGCGTCAGGCGCGGCGCGGGCGACAAGTCGGCATCGCGCGCAATGCGCTCGAGCACCCGTTCGCTGATCGACTGCAGGTCTTCGCGGCGCTCGCGCAGCGGCGGCACCAGGATCTGGATCACGTTCAGGCGGTAGAAAAGGTCTTGCCGAAACTGGCCCGCCTGCACCTCGGCACCCAGGTCCTTGTGGGTCGCGCTGAGCAACCTCACGTTGACCGGCAACTCGCTGACCGCGCCCACCGGCCGCACCGAGCGCTCTTGAATAGCGCGCAGCAACTTGCTTTGCATCGACAACGGCAGGTCGCCGATCTCGTCGAGGAACAGCGTGCCGCCGTTGGCGGCCTGGAAGAAGCCTTCGCGGTCTTCCACCGCACCGGTGAAGGCGCCCTTTCGGTAGCCGAAAAATTCGGCTTCCAGCAACTGTTCGGGAATGGCACTGCAGTTGACCGCGATGAACGGCTGCGCATGGCGCGGGCTGACTTCGTGGATGGCGCGGGCGACCAGTTCCTTGCCGGTGCCGGACTCACCGCTCACCAGCACCGGTGCCATGCTGCGCGCGACTTTCTCGATCAGCTCGCGCACCTGCCGCATCGCCTCGGACTGGCCCGCCATGCGCAGCAGGGCGGCGCTGACTGGCAGTTCGGGCGTCGCGGCGGTTTGCCCCACAGCAGGCACCGCCGCAGACGCCGGTGTTGCGGCGACTCGCGGCACGCGTGCGGCCACAGGCCCGTCGTGCTGCGAAGGAAGGCTGGACGGCACCATGGTCGGCACGCTGACCGCGCTGCGCCCGAGCGCGGACGCCACCACCGCGCGAAACTGTTTCAGGTCGACCGGCTTGGTGAGGTAGTCGTAGGCACCGGCCTTGAGCGCCTCAACCGCGTTTTCGGCCGAACCGTAGGCGGTGATGACGATGGTCTTCTCACGCCGCCCGCTGTCTTCGAGCCAGCGCAGCACGTCCAGGCCGGTGCCGTCGGGCAGACGCATGTCGCTGATGACGGCGCTGTAGGTGCGGTCCTTCAGGTGCAGCAGCGCTTCTTCCACAGAACCGGCGGTTTCGATGTCGTAACCCTCGCGCAGCAAGGTCAGCTCGTACAGGGTGCGCAGGTCGGGTTCGTCGTCGACGACCAGCAGACTGAAGTGGGACGGGGAACTGCTCATCGGGGCGATGTCATCGGGTCGAAGAAGGCCGGTGGTGTCAGTGGCTGAGGTTCAGTCGCGCTTCGCTGTCGGTCAGCACCTGGCGCCGCATGGCCACGAAAAATTCGTTGCGATTGGGTGCGCCGGCGGGCTGCAACCGGTAGTCGATGCTGGCACCGTAACGCTCGCACAACTCGCGGCAAATATACAGGCCCAGACCGGTGCCGCGGCTGCGCGTGGAGAAGAACGGTTCGAACAGGTAACGCTCCACATCCTGCGGAATCGGCGCGCCGTCGCTGGCCACGCTGAGCTGCACGCGGTGCTCGTCCAGCGCGAACAAGCGCAGGTGCACCGCGCCGGGCGCCTGGCTGCCATGGCGCAGCGCGTTGTCGAGCAGGTTGATCAGCACACGGCGCAGGTGGTCAGCGTCGAACACCGCGCCCAGCGGCTCGGCCGGCAGGTCGACCCGCAGCACGCTGCGCTCGCCCAGCGTGATGCCGCCCGACCGCGCCCAGTCGCTGCAGGCGGCCGCGACCTGCGCGTTGATGTCGATCACGCGGGCTTCCTGCACCTGGCCGGGAGCGACTTCCATCACGTCGTCGACGATGCGCTTGAGCCGCTCGACGTTGTCGGCCACCATGCGGGTGAGCTGGTGCTGCGTGGGCGTGGTGGCGTCTTCGGCCAGCAGCGCGTTGGCCTGCGAAATGGCGGCCAGCGGGTTGCGTATTTCATGCGCGATGCCGGCCGACACGCGGCCCATCGCGGCCAGCTTTTCCTGGCGGCTGCGCGCCTGCATGCTGCGCACGTCTTCGAGCAGCAGCACGCAGAAGTCTTCGGCGGCTTCCACGTCGCGTCGCCGCGTGAAGCGAATGCGCACGCGCAACGTGCGCTGGGTCACCTCGTCGAACCTCAGCACCACGTCGCGCCCGGCCTCGGGCCACACCGCTTCGACAAAGGCGCGCTCGACCGTCTTGACCAGCGCCTCCCAGGCCTGCACGCCGCGCAGCTGAAACGGCGCCGGTCGGCTCAAGCCGGTGGGTGCCAGCAGCCGCCGCGCCGACGGGTTGGCGGCGCGCACGCGCCCGCGCCGGTCGACCACCAGCACGCCGTCCTGCATTTCTTCGATCACCAGCCGGTTCAGCTGCGCCTGCTGCCGCGCCAGTTCCAGGCTGCCCTTGGCGGTGAGTTCCTCGCGCGCCAGCCGGCCCGCCAGTTCGCCGGCCAGCACGGTGATGACGAACAGCCCGCTGCCGGCCAGGCCCGCCTGCGTCATCAGCGTGGCCGCGTCGCCGCCGGCCAGCACCGACAACCAGGCCGAGCCGAGCAGGCCGATCGCGACCAGCGCGGCGGTGGCCAGCGCCTGCAGGCGCGGCGTCACCACGCCGGCCATCAGCACCGGCAACACCAGCAGCGCGACGTAGTTGAAACTCGATGCGCGCGACAGCGCGTGCAGCGCGGTGAAGCAGACGATATCGGCCCCGATCGTGGCCAGCCACTGCGGACTGCGGATGTGCGCCATCGCCGACGGCTCGGTGGCCGGCCAGAGGCGCGGAAACAGCCACATGCCCAGCGCGAGTGCCGCATACAGCACGCTGATCGACGCGATGATCCAGCTTGGCTTGACACCGAACGCGCCGGCCACCAGCAGGGTCAGGATCAAGGCGGCGCCGAGGGCGGCTCGCGCGCCGAGGAAGACGCGGTAGATGCGCTGGAAGGCCGTCGGCTCGGCGCGCACGATGCGCCGCGCCTGGCGCGGCAGAAAGCGCGAGTCGGCTTCGGCCTGTTGCGCACTTTCCCAACCGGCGGCGTAGCGCGATTCGGCTTCGTCGGCCAAGCGCTCGTCGCCCTGCTGGGTGTCGTCACCGACGCCGAAGGCGCCGAACCACGACTCTTCGGGTTGACCGCGCGGTGGGCGCCGCGTGGCGCGCCGCTCGCCTTGCCGGCGTTCGCTGGGCGTCATGAATCCGGGTGCGTTCGCTCGAACGCAGCCCGGTGCGCTTCGTCGCAGAACACGCCGCCGCGTCCAGGCAGCGATTCGCCGCGCGGAAGGTGGGTGCCGCAGTGCGCACAGGTCAGCATCGGCTCGGCACCGCCGGCGGGCCGTTCAGCCCGCCTCGCCGCCTTGTCGACCACACGGCGCTGGCCGGCCCGTGCGATCAACAACACAGCCACCACGATGACGATCAGCAACAGGTATTTCATGCCAGCCCGAATCAAGCCGCGCTCATCCCGCGAGCGGGCGTTGCAGCATCACTTCCATCACGAATCGCGAACCCACATACGCCAGCAGCAGCAAGCCGACGCCCGCGTACAGCCAGCGCGTGGCCTGCGGCCCGCGCCACCCGAACGCACGCCGACCCGCCAGCAGGCCGGCGAACACGCACCAGCCGAGCAACGAGAAGACCGTCTTGTGGTCCCAGCGCCAGGGCGCGGCGAACCACGCACCGAGCAGCAGCGCAATGGTCAGCACGACGAAGCCGGCCGCCACGAACTGAAAGGTCAGCCGCTCCAGCCGCATCAGCGGCATGCCCGAGCCCAGCGCCGCAGGGGCGCCGGGCCGCAGGCCGCGCATCTGGCGGTCGGCGCGGCCCAGCATGGCGGCATGCAGCACCGCCGCACCGAACAGGCCGTACGACGCGATGCCCAGGATCCAGTGCAACGGCGCCCAGATCGACCCGACCTGCGGCCGCGATTCACCGGGGAAAGCCAGCGCCAGCCCAACTGCCAGCGCACCGAGCACGGCCAGCGCGCGCCGCACGCCGACCAGCGGCAGGAAGCGGCTTTCGACCATGTAGACCGCCAGCACCAGCCACAGCGTGACCGACAGCGCGGGCGCGAAGCCGAAGCGCGCGCCCGCCTCGGGCATGCCGACCGATGCCGCGTCGCAGGCGATGGCGACGGCGTGCGCCGCCCAGCCCACGAGCAGCGGCAACCGCACTGCACTGCCAGGTCGACCGGCGATCAGTGCAGCGATCGCATAGGCGATCAGCGCGACCGCGCTGGGCAGCACCACCGCGAGCGGTGCGCTCATCGAATCACCTCTGAAGCACGGGCCGATAAAATCATCGTCACAGTGTACTTTCGCGACCCTGCGCCACCGCAGCTCGCACGACCCCATGGCATCGACCCTCACCAACCGCCTGAGCCAGCTCGTGAAAACGATGCGCGGCCAGGCCCGCATCACCGAAGACAACGTGCAGGACATGCTGCGCGAGGTGCGCATGGCGCTGTTGGAGGCCGACGTGGCGCTGCCTGTGGTGCGCGACTTCATCGCGCGGGTGAAAGAGAAAGCGCTGGGCGCCGAGGTGGTGGGTTCGCTGTCGCCGGGACAGGCGCTGGTGGGCATCGTCAACCGCGAGCTGACGGCCACGATGGCCGGCAACGACATCGGCGGCGTCTCCGACATCAACCTCGCGGCGCAACCGCCCGCCGTGATTTTGATGGCCGGCCTGCAAGGTGCGGGCAAGACCACCACCACCGCCAAGCTGGCCAAGCACCTGATCGAGAAGCGCAAGAAGAAAGTGCTCACGGTGTCGGCCGACGTGTACCGACCTGCGGCCATCGAGCAATTGAAGACGGTGACGCGGCAGGCCGGCGCCGAGTGGTTCCCGTCGACCGCGACCGACAAGCCGGTGGACATCGCGCTGGCCGCGCTCGACCACGCGCGCAAGCACTACTTCGACGTGCTGCTGGTCGACACCGCCGGCCGGCTGGCCATCGACGAAGCCTTGATGCAGGAGATCACCCAGCTGCACGCGGTGCTGAAGCCGGTGGAGACGCTGTTCGTGGTCGACGCGATGCAGGGCCAGGACGCGATCAACACCGCGAAGGCGTTCAAGGAAGCGCTGCCGCTGACCGGCATCGTGCTGACCAAGATGGACGGCGACTCGCGCGGCGGCGCAGCACTGTCGGTGCGCCAGATCACCGGCGCGCCGATCAAGTTCGCCGGCACCAGCGAGAAGATCGACGGCCTGGAAGTCTTC
>JANNBZ010000370.1:0-13926 GCA_031386065.1 Burkholderiales bacterium | reverse complement strand
GTGCTGACCGCGATGAACGGCGTGCCGTGGTGGTTCTTCGACGGCTTCGGCGGTGACCTGTCCGGCCTGCAGCTCGATGCCATCGACCCCGATCGCAGCATCGCGCGCGCCATCCCGACGCAGCACGTCGTCGGCGCCGTGGTGCATGCCACCTGCTCGGTGCCGCAGCCCGGCCTGGTGCGTCACGGCTTCGGCCACAAGCTGATCCTCGGCGAGCCGCAGGGCGGGTCGACCGCCCGGCTGGAGGCGCTGGCAACGCTGCTGCGCGACGCCAGTTTCGAGATCGAACTGTCGAGCTGCATCCAGCGCGACATCTGGTTCAAGCTGTGGGGCAACATGACCCTGAACCCGGTCTCGGCGTTGACGGGCGCCGCCGGCGACCGCATCCTCGACGACCCGCTGGTGCGCGCCTTCATCCTGCGCGCGATGGCCGAGGCGAAGGCCATCGGCGAGCGCATCGGCTGCCCGATCGCGCAGAGCGGCGAGGACCGCCACGCCGTCACCCGCCAGCTCGGCGCCTTCAAGACCTCGATGCTGCAAGACGTGGAAGCCGGCCGCGCGATCGAACTCGATGCGCTGGTCACGGTGGTGCGCGAGATCGGTTTGAAGGTCGGTGTGGCCATGCCCGAAATCGACACCCTGCTCGGGCTGACGCGGCTGATGGCGCAGACCCGCGGGCTGTCGCCGCCGGCGTGATTCGCAGTGCGGTGGCGGCTCACTAAAATAGCCCTTGCCTCAAGTCACTTCACGCCACGGAAAGCCGCCATGTCACTCTTCACCGCCATCGAAATGGCGCCTCGCGACCCCATCCTCGGCCTCACCGAGCAGTTCAACGCCGACACCAACCCGGCCAAGGTCAACCTCGGCGTCGGCGTCTACAACGACGACTCGGGCAAGCTGCCCTTGCTGCAGTGCGTGGCCCAGGCCGAACGCCAGATGACCGACGCTGCCAAGGCCCACGGCTACCTGCCGATCGACGGCATCGCCGCATACGACAAGGCGGTGCAGGCGCTGGTGTTCGGTGCCGACAGCGAAGCGGTGACGGCGGGCCGCGTGGTCACGGTGCAGGCGGTGGGCGGCACCGGTGGGCTCAAGCTGGGCGCCGACTTTCTGAAGAAAATGAGCCCGAACGCCAGCGTGTTCATCAGCGACCCGAGCTGGGAAAACCACCGCGCGCTGTTCGGCAGCGCCGGCTTCAAGGTCGAGACCTACCCGTACTACGACGCCGAACAACGCGGCGTGCGCTTCGACGCCATGCTGGCCGCGCTGGGTGCCGCGCCGGCCGGCAGCATCGTCTCGCTGCACGCCTGCTGCCACAACCCGACTGGCTGCGACCTCACCTCTGCGCAGTGGGCGCAGGTGGTGTCCACCGTCAAGGCCAAGGCGCTGGTGCCCTTCCTCGACATGGCCTACCAGGGCTTCGGCGACGGCATTGCGCAAGACGGCGCGGTGATCCAGCAGTTTCTCGCTGCCGACTTGAGCTTCTTCGTCTCGACCTCGTTCTCGAAGAGCTTCTCGCTCTACGGCGAGCGCGTCGGAGCGCTCAGCGTGGTGTGCACCAGCAAGGAAGAAGCGAGCCGCGTGCTGAGCCAGTTGAAGATCGTGATTCGCACCAACTACTCGAGCCCGCCGACGCACGGCGCGCAGGTGGTGGCCACGGTGTTGACCACGCCCGCGCTGCGCAGCCTGTGGGAAGACGAACTGACCGCGATGCGCGTGCGCATCAAGCACATGCGCGGCGCGCTGGTCGACAAGCTGAAGGCCGCCGGCGTCACGCAAGACCTGTCGTTCATGACACGCCAGCAAGGCATGTTCAGCTACTCGGGCCTGAGCACGCCGCAGATGCAGCGCCTGCGCAGCGAGTTCGGCATCTACGGCCTGGACTCCGGCCGCATCTGCATGGCCGCGTTGAACAGCCGCAACCTGGAGCCGGTGGCGGCGGCGATGGCGAAGGTGATGGGCTGAGACTGGAGTAACAGCCTTCGCCCTGGCGCCGCGCGCTCAGGGCTGAACGCTGTCGATCACCAGTTCGATCGCCGGGCCGCCGGCGGCCAGTGGTTTCGACTGGCCGGTCAGGTCGCCTGCCGTGGGCGTGGCCTGGCCCGACTTCGAGATGCGCGCGCCGACCACCACGCTGGCGAACTTTGACAACTTCATTTCGGGCGACATGGCCTGGCTGTCGTCGAGCGTGAAGGTGATCGGCAGGTCGCTGACCTGCCGCTTCAGGATTGCCAGCGGCATGCGCGGGCCGTCGGCGGCGCGCGCGAAGATGAACACCGTGTCGGTCGGTGCCACGCGCGCTGCCAACGCCGGCGCCAGGGTCACGCGGCCAGTCACGGCGGCCGATGATTTGGTTGACGCGGTTGCGGTGGCGGGCACGCTGGGCGCCGACGCCGGTGCCACAGCCACACCACCGGCCGCGAGCGCGCGCGCTTCGGCGATGCTGCTGTCCAGCCCGGCCGCGAATTCGCTGTCGGCCGGGGCCAGTTGGCGCGCCAGTGTCCAGCGCGTGATCGCCAGCGCGAAGTCCTTTTGCTCGAAGGCCGCGCTGCCGGCCAGCGCCAGTGCCTTCAGGTTTTTCGGATCGATTTGCAGCGCCTGCGCGACCAGCCGCGCCGGCTCGCCGCTGACGCTGCGGTTTTGCAGCATCGCCAGCACGTCGGCGTGGTCGGCCAGCAACTGCGCGTCCTTCGGCGACAGGTCCACCGCGCGGGCGTAGGCCTGGCTGGCCTCGGGGAAGCGCTGCAGGGCACCGTAAGCGCGCGCCAGCAGCGTCCAGCCCACCGGATCGTCGGGCCGCTGCTGCATGCGTTTGGCCAGCGACTCGACCATCGCCGTCACCTGCTGCGGCGTCACCTCGGCTTCCGGCGCAGCCACGGCCGGCCGCGCCGACAGTGCGTCCCGGTTGCCGAGGAAGCCGTAGCCCACCAGCGCGAACAGCGGCACCGCCAGGCCCACCGACAGCGCCGTCGTGCGGGCGGCGCCGGCACGCCGCGGCGGTGCGGCCACGGCCTCTTCGTCGAGCACGCGGCGGGCGATCTCGGCGCGCGCGCTGCGGTGTTGATCGGCGTCCAGGCTGCCGGCCGCATGTTCGGCATCGAGTTGCGCCAGTTGAGCCCGCAGGATCGTCAGGTTGGCCTGGCTGGCGTCAGTCCGGACGACCGCATCGGGCCGGGTGCGCAGCAGCGCAGGCAACAGCAGGCACAGCGCCAGCACGGTCAAGCCGGCGGCCAGGATCCAGAAAACGGTCATGGGGAAGTGGAAGAGGAAGACGAAGGTTCGTCGAGCAGGGCGCGCACGCGCGCGGCTTCGGCCGGCGTGAGTTCACGCGCGACCAGCGCCGCGCGGCGGCGCCGAATGTTCAGTGCCAGGGCCACGGCCGCCACCATCAGCAACACGAACGGCCCGGCCCACAGCAGCAGCGTGCCGGCGGTGAGGCGCGGCCGGTAAAGCACGAAATCGCCGTAGCGCGCCGCCATGAAATCGAGAATCTGCTGCGGCGACTGGCCTTCGCGCAGCTTGTTGCGGATTTGTTTGCGCAGGTCCACCGCCAGGTCGGCGTGCGAGGCCGCGATGGTTTCGTTCTGGCACACCAGGCAGCGCAACTCTTCGGCCACCGCCATCACGCGCGCCTCCAACGCCGGGTCCTCAAAGCTCGACGGCGCGGGGTGGGCCGGCGCGGTCTGTGCCGACGCCAGCGCCGCAGCGCAGGCCATCACCAGCATCAACAGCAGCTCACGCACCGAGCTTCCTGACCATCGGAAGAATGCGGTCACGCAGCGCTTCGGGCGTGACCGGACCGATGTGCTTCAGGCGGATCACGCCGGCCCGGTCGATCACGAAGGTCTCAGGCACGCCGTACACGCCATAGTCGATGCCGACCAGCCCTTCCAGGTCGGACACCGTGGTCACGAAGGGGTTGCCCAGCTCGACCAGCCAGGCGGCGGCATCGGCCGGCTTGTCCTTGTAGTTCAGGCCGATCACCGGCACCCCCGTTTTTGCAAGGTCAGCGATCAGCGGATGTTCCTGGCGGCACGGCCCGCACCACGAGGCCCACACGTTGAGCACCCAGACCTTGCCGCGCATGTCCTGCAACGACAGCTTTTGTGCCGGTGTGTCCAGCCTTGGCAGGCTGAAGGCCGGCGCCGGCTTGTCGATCAGCGGCGACGGCAATTCGCGCGGATTCAGTTTCAGCCCGACCGCCAGAAAGCCGACCAGCACGACGAAGATCAGCAGCGGCAGCAGGTAGCGCTTCATGGCGCGGTGAGGGGCTGGGTCGGGCCGGAGGTGGTTTCAGTGCGCGACGCCGCCACCGGCTGGCGCACCGCAGCACGTTGCGTGCGGTAGCGCCGGTCCAGCACCGCCAGCCCGCCGCCCAGGGCCATCAGCACGCAGCCGAACCAGATCCAGTTGACGAAGGGCTTGTGGTGCACGCGCACGCTCCACGCGGTGGCGCTGACCGGCTCGCCCAGCGCCACGTACAGATCGCGCGTGACGCCTCGGTTGATCGCCACTTCGCTCATCGGCGAGCGGCTCACGTTGTAGACGCGGCGCTCGGGTGTCAGCGTGCTGACGGGCTGGCCGTTCTGGGTGACGGTCAGCGTGGCGCGGGCCGACACGTAGTTCGGGCCGACGACCTGGCGCACGCCGTCCATGCGCACCTGGTACTGGCCGGCGGCGGCGGTGTCGCCGACTTCCATGCGCACATCCGACTCGGTGGAAAAGCCGCTGACCATCGTGACGCCGACGATGAACACCGCCACGCCAAAGTGCGCCAGCAGCATGCCGTAGTAGCTGCCCGGCTGCGCCGCCAGCGCGCGGCCCGCCGAGGCCGGGTGCTCGCGCACGCGGGTGACCAGGTTGAGCACGGCGGTGCTGGCGATCCACGCCGCCAGCAGCAGGCCGAAGCCGATCATCGGCGTCCAGTGGCCAAGCAGGAACGGCGCGATTAGCGCCGATGCGGCGCTGACGCCGAACGCCCAGCGCAGCCGTTTGGCCAGGTCGACCACGCCGGCCTGGCGCCAGCGCGTCATCGGCCCCACGCCCATCAGGAACAGCGCCGGCGCCATCAACGGCACGAACACCGCCACGAAGTACGGCGGGCCGACCGACAGCTTGCCCAAGCCCATCGCGTCGATCACCAGCGGGTACAGCGTGCCCAGCAGCACGGCCGCCGCAGCCACCACCAGCAGCACGTTGTTGGCCAGCAGCATCGACTCCCGCGAGACCATCTCGAAGCTGCCGCCGGCGCCCACCTTCGGCGCCCGGAAGGCGAACAGCAGCAGCGAGCCGCCGATCACCAGCACCAGGAAGCCCAGGATGAAAACGCCGCGCGCTGGATCGGTGGCGAAGGCGTGGACCGAGGTCAACACTCCGGAGCGGACGATGAAGGTGCCCAGCAGCGACAACGAGAACGTGATGATGGCGAGCAGCGCGGTCCACATCTTGAAACCACCGCGCTTTTCGGTCACCGACAGCGAATGCATCAACGCCGTGCCGACCAGCCACGGCATGAACGACGCGTTCTCCACCGGGTCCCAGAACCACCAGCCGCCCCAGCCCAGCTCGTAGTAAGCCCAGAAGCTGCCGAGCGCGATGCCGAAGGTCAGGAAGCACCAGGCCACCGTGGTCCAGGGCCGCGACCAGCGCGCCCAGGCGGCATCCAGGCGGCCCGACAGCAAGGCCGCGATGGCGAACGCGAACGCGACCACGAAGCCGACGTAGCCCATGTAGAGCATCGGCGGGTGAATCACCATGCCGGGGTCCTGCAGCAGCGGGTTCAGGTCGCGGCCGTCGGGCGCGGCCGGCAGCAGGCGCAGGAACGGGTTCGACGTGAGCAGGGTGAACAGCAGGAAGCCGCAGCTGATGAGGCCCATCACACCCAGCACGCGGGCCAACATGCGCTCGTCGAGCTGCTTCGAGAAAATGGACACCGCCAGCGTCCAGCCCGACAGGATCATCGACCACAGCAGGATCGAGCCTTCGTGGTTGCCCCAGACCGCCGTGATGCGGTAGACCAGCGGCAGCGTGGAGTTGGAATGCTGCGCAGCCAGCAGCACCGAGAAATCGTTGTTGATGAACGCGTACGTAAGGCAGCCGTAGGCGATGGCAACGAACACGAACTGCCCGCGCGCCGAGGGCCGCGCCAGCGACATCCAGGCGCTGTTGCCGGTGTGCGCGCCGATCAGCGGCAGCACGCTTTGCGCAATGGCCATGGCCAGCGCCAGCAGCAGCGCGAAGTGACCGAGTTCGGGGATCATGGTTTTTTCTCCGGCATGGTGGAGGCGGCCGACATGGCCCCGGCCTGCGCCTTTTTCAGCGCGTCGGCGGCTTCGGGCGGCATGTAGTTTTCGTCGTGCTTGGCCAGCACCTGGTCGGCGCGAAACACGCCGTCGGCGCCGAGCTTGCCCTGCGCGACCACGCCCTTGCCTTCACGAAACAGGTCGGGCAGCAGGCCGGTGTAGCTGACGGGGATGGTCTTGGCGAGGTCGGTGACAACGAAGTTGACGGTCAGTCCGCCAGCGTCGCGATTGATGCTGCCCTGCTGCACCAGGCCGCCGACGCGGAAGCTGCGGTCGCGCGGCGCCTCGTTGGCGGCAATCTGCGACGGGCTGAAAAAGAACACCAGGTTGCTTTGAAAGGCATTCAGCACCAGCGCGCTGGCAATGCCCAGTGCAGCCAGTCCGACGACGATGGCCAGGCCGCGTTTGGTTCGCGCTTTCATTCAGGAAGTCTCCGGGTTCGGGAAGTCGGTGTGTGCCGCGGTGCGCACTGCCATGCGCACCAGCGCGCGGCGGCGCGCGGCCAGCGACCACAGTTCGGCCACCAACACCAGCGCGGTGACACCGAACGAGCCCCACACGTAGAGCCCATAGCCGCCCATGGCCAGGAAGTCTGACGCGTTGGCCCAGTTCAAGTTCCAATTCACGCTGCCACCTTGACGAGAACCTGGCGCGCCCAGGCGGTGTGCTGCTCGCGTTCGAGCAGGATCACACGCAGCCGCAGCAGCGTCACCGCGATGCTGTACATCCAGAACGCCAGCGCCATCACCAGCATGCCGGTCAACATGGTGGTGGCCATGCTGGGCGCACGCAGCAGGCTGACCGACGCGCCTTGGTGCAGCGTGTTCCACCACTTCACCGAGAAGTAGATGATGGGCACGTTGACCACGCCCACCAGGCCCAGCAGCGCGGCGGCGCGGTCGGCGCGGCGGGTGTCGTCGATGGCGGCGTGCAGCGACATGAAGCCGATGTACAAAAACAGCAGGATCAGCTCCGACGTGAGCCGCGCGTCCCACACCCACCAGGCGCCCCACGTCGGCTTGCCCCACAGCGCGCCGGTCCACAGCGCGATGAAGGTCATCAGCGCCCCGGTGGGCGCCAGCGCCAGCGCCAGCATCGAGGCCGCGCGCGCGTTGAAAACCAGGCCAATGCCAGCCCAGAACGCCATCGCCAGGTAGATCACCATCGACATCCAGGCGGCGGGCACGTGGATGAAGATGATGCGATAGACCTCGCCCTGCTGCGCGTCGGTGGGCGACACGCCCAGGCCGATCCACAGGCCCAGCAGCGTCAACGCCACTGCCAGCGCCGCAAACCACGGCATCGCCGCGCCAGCCAGCGCATGCAGCCGCTGCGGCGCGGCGTACTTGAACCAGTTGATGTTGTTCATTCGATGGAAATTCGCAAGGCGACGGCGGTGGCCAACGGTGCCAGGAACAGCGCCAGCACGCCCATCGCCCCCAGCAGCGAGAAGTGCCCCGCCACGCCCAGGCCGACGCTGCTGGCCTCGACCGCGCCGGCGCCGAAGATTATCACCGGCACATACAACGGCAGCACCAGCAGGGACAACAGCACGCCGCCCCCGCGCAGGCCCACCGTCAGCGCCGCGCCGATGCCGCCGATCAGGCTCAGCAGCGGCGTGCCCAGCAGCAGCGACACCGCCAGCACACCCACGGCGCGCGCCGGCAGGTCGAACTGCAGCGCCAGCAGCGGCGACACCGCCGCCAGCAGCAGGCCCGAGGCCAGCCAGTGCGCCGCCATCTTGGCGAACACCAGCAGCGGCAGCGGCGTGGCCGACAGCAGCAGTTGTTCCAGCGTGCCGTCCTGGTGGTCGTCGGCGAACAGCCGCGTCAACGACAGCATCGACGCCAGCAGCGCGGCCACCCACACCACACCGGCCGCCATCGTGCGCAGCAGCGCCGGCTCGGGCCCGACGCCAAGCGGGAACAGGCTGACCACGATGACGAAGAAGAACAGCGCCGCAAAAGTGTCGGCCCGGCGCCGCAGTGCGATGCGCAGGTCGCGCACGAAGATGCAGCGCATGCCGTCGAAGGCAGAGGCAGCTTGGTTCACAACGACAGCGTCACTTGTGGCAGCGCGTCGCTCAGCGCCACGCTCTGGTGGCTGGTCAGCACCACCATGCCGCCGCGCTGCAACTGCGCGCTGATCAGCGCCAGCAGCCAGGCGGTGGCAGCGCTGTCGAGCGCGTTGAAGGGTTCGTCCAGCACCCACAGCCTGGCGCCGGCGGCGAGCTCCAGGCGGGCCAGCGCCACGCGCCGCCGCTGACCTTGCGACAGCGTGCGCGCCGCCACCCGCTCGCGCCCGCGCAGACCGGCTTGCGCCAACGCGCCCAGGGCTTCGCCGTCGCTGCAATGGTGGCCGCCCAGCACGCAGGCGGCCTGCAGGTTTTCCAGCGCCGAGAGGTCGTCTTTCAACGCCGCCGCGTGGCCGATGTAGACCAGCTGGCGGTTGAACTCGTCACGCAGGCCGACGATGTTCTGGCCGCCCCAGCGCACCTGGCCTTGCGCCGGCGCGAGCAGGCCGCACAGCAGGCGCAGCAGGCTGGTCTTGCCGGCGCCGTTGACGCCGCCCACGCGCAGCAACTGGCCCGGCTGCAGCGTCAGGTCGACCCCGCTGAACAGGCTGCGCCCGCCGCGTGCGCAGGCCAGGCCTTGCAGCTCAAGCATGGCCAAAGCGCACAGGGCGCGCGGCACGGAATGGGGGGATGTCGAGGTTGCTCATGGTGACGGCGTGGCGGTAGCGGTATGGCGGCGGTATGGCGGGGGGCCGCCGCTGGCGATTGTCCATGCTCGCCAAAGCCGGTGTTCGCGCCGCCGCGCGGCCACTACAGTCGAGGTGAATCAGACGCAGGGAGCGGACACGATGAAATGGATGCGGTTTCGGCACAACGGGCGCGAGGCCTTCGGTGCGCTGGCGCGTGACACGGTGCAGGTCTTCGAGGGCGATCTGTTCGACCGCCCGCAGCCCACCGACGAGCACATCGCGATCGAGGCCGTCGAATGGCTCACGCCGTGCCGGCCCGGCAAGATCATCGGTCTGTGGAACAACTTCCACGCGCTGGCGCAGAAGAACGGCTGGGCCACCCCGGCCGAGCCGTTGTACTTCCTGAAGGCCTCCAGCAGCGCCGCCGCCCACGGCCAGCCCATCGTGGCGCCGCCGGCCGCCGTGGGCCGCATCGCCTTCGAAGGCGAACTGGCCATCGTGATCGGCCGCCGCGCGCGCGCCGTGCCGGTGGCTGCGGCTGCGGCGCACGTCTTCGGCTACAGCTGCGCCAACGACGTGACGGCGATGGAACTGCTGAACCGCGACGCCAGCTTCGCGCAATGGGCACGCGCCAAAAGCTTCGACACCTTCGGCGTCTTCGGCCCAGTGATCGAGACCGACTTCGACATCACCGACGCCAGCCTGCGCACCCGGGTGGCCGGTCGCGAGCGGCAGAACTTCGCGCTGGCGGACATGGTTTTTTCGCCGCTGGAACTGGTGTCGCGCCTGTCGCACGACATGACGCTAGAGCCCGGCGACATCATCTTGTGCGGCACCTCGCTGGGCGTGCTGCCGATGAAGGCGGGCAGCGTGGTCGAGGTCGAGATCGACGGGATCGGGGTGCTGTCGAACCGCTTCGGTGACGCATGAAGACCCCCATCGACAAGGCACTCCGCGCGCCGCGTATCTGAGCGGCCACCCGCCGCCGCTCAGGGCCGCTTCACCGGCAACAACCGCTGCACCAGCGGATGCAGCACTTTCTTGTCGGTGCCCATCGCGAAGAAGTGCTCTTCCACCCCGTCGCACGGGCCGAGGCGCTTCACGTCGTAGCGCGAGGTGAGCTTGTCGTGGATCAGCTCGGCGGCGGGGAACACGCCCATGCCGGCGGCGCCGAAGGTGGCGAGCAAGGCGCTGTCCTCGAACTCGCCGACCACGCGCGGGCGCACGCCGATGCGTTCGAACCAGTGGTCGATGCGGCCGCGCACTGCCGAATGCGTGGTCGGCAGCAGCACCGGCACCTCGGCCAGCGAATGCGGAAAGCCGCGCCGCGCTGCGGCATGCAGCGCCTTGGGCGCGTACCAGGCTAGCGCCGACGAACCCAGCGAATGGCTGTAGACCTTCAGGTTCGGATTCGGCGGCGCTGCGCGGTCGGCCAGCACCACGTCGAGCCGGTGCAGCGCCAGGTCGGCGAGCAGGCCTTCGAACTCGTCTTCGTGGCACAGCAGGTGCAGGTTCGGCTCGTCCATCACCGGCTGCAGCAGGCGCCGCACGGCCAGCTTGGGCAGCCCGTCGGAGATGCCCACCGCCAGCCGCACGCCGGGTGAGCTGACGGCCTCGCGCACGGCGGCGGGCAGCTGTTCGCCGAGCTGGAAGATCTGGTCGGCCTGGCGCATGGCGGCCACGCCGGCTTCGGTCAGCACCAGGCCGCGACCGGCCGGCTTCAGCAGCGCATGGCCGAGCGAGCGTTCCAGCTCGCGCACCTGGGTGCTCACCGTCTGCACCGCCACGCCCAGGCGGTCTGCCGCGCGCGAGATGCCGCCCTCTTTCGCGACGACCCAGAAGTAGTACAGGTGGCGGTAGCTGAAGGGCTGCGTCATGGTCAGGTTTTTCGGAAGTTTCGCTTCTTGATTCTCTGCTTTTTCAAATGGTCTGCGGCCCGTATGTTCCGGTTTCCCATCAACCCCCGGAGGTCTGCGATGCAAGTTCTCTTCGAGTCCCGTGCCCCTGACGCCGCGCCGCTGCGCGAGCTGGCCGAGCGCCGCGTGCGCTTCGTGATGCGCCGCCTGAGCTGGCTGGTGCCGCGCGCCCGGGTGCAGTTGTCGGATGTCAACGGCCCGCGCGGCGGGCTCGACAAGCGCTGCCAGATCGAACTGAAAACCGAAACGGCCGGCACCGTCGTCATCACCGCAATCGACCGCGACTGGCGCAGCGCGCTCGAAAGCGCACTGACGCGCGCCGCACGCACGCTGGCGCGTACGTGGCATCGCACCCATCAACGGCCGCGCCACCGCGCGCTCGGCCTCGACGCCTGAACCCCGGAGCAACCCACCATGGCACACATGCCCTACACCCCCTCGTCCACTGCCCTTTCCCCAGCGGCGATTCAAGACGTTTCGTCACACTCGGTCAACACCCGCCGCGTGCTGCGCAACACCTACGCGCTGCTGGCGATGACGCTGCTGTTCAGCGCCGGCGTGGCCGCCGCCAGCGCGACGCTGAACCTGCCCGGGCCCGGCATCGTGCTGATGCTGGTCGGCAGCTTCGGCCTGTTGTTCGCGATTCACAAATTGCAGAACAGCGGCTGGGCGCTGCCGGCGGTGTTCGCGCTGACCGGCTTCCTGGGCTACACGCTGGGTCCGGTGCTGGCGCGGCAACTGGCGCTGCCCGGCGGCGCCCAGGTGATCACGATGGCGCTGGGCGCGACGGGTGCCACCTTCCTGGCGCTGTCGGCCTGGGTGCTGACGACGCGTCGCGACTTCAGCTTCATGGGCGGCTTCCTGTTCGCCGGCATGGTGATCGCGTTGCTGGCGGGAATCGGCGCCGTCTTCCTGCAGATGCCGGCGCTGGGGTTGGCGGTCTCGGCCATGGTGGCGCTGTTGTCGGCGGGCTTGATCCTGTTCGAGACCAGCCGCATCGTGAACGGCGGAGAAAGCAACTATGTGCTCGCCACCGTCGGCCTGTACCTGTCGATCTTCAACCTGTTCACCAGCCTGCTGAGCTTGTTCGGCATGGGCGGGTCGGACGATTGAGGCACGCCGCACCATGCGCACCTATCCGCACAACAGCCCGCAGGCCGCCGCCCGCATCGTCGCCTTGGCGAGCCTGGCCGACGGGCACCTGTGTCAGACCGAACTCGACGTGCTCGAACGGCTCGACGCGCATCGGCAACTGGGCCTGACGCAGCCTGAATTGCACGCCGTGATGCGCGACTTCTGCGAAGACCTGCTGGCCACGTCGCACGCCAGCTGGGCCGACGCCTGCCGGGTCGACCCGCGAACGCTGGACGCGCTGATGGCCGAGGTCGACGACCCGAGCCTGCGCCGCGCCGTGCTGCGCCTGTGCATCGCGGTGGTCGAGGCGGACGAGAACGTTGCCGACGGCGAGTCGATGGTGCTGATCGCCGCCGTGGAGCAGTGGGGCCTGCACCGCGAGATGCTGTGGGCCTCGTCGCCATCGCAGCCCGTGCCGCCCGCGCAGCATGGTTGACATCGCCCTGCTGGCGGCCCTACTCGCCGCCGTGATGTTCGTCTGCGCGTGGCGCGAGCTGCACCACGACAACCGGCGCGATGCGGCGCTGCTGGCCGGCTTCGGCGGCGCTGCGACGCTCGCCGGTGCCGCCGCCTGGCTGCTCTGAACGTCAACCACACAGCCTTGTTTTCACCGAGGTATTTTTGGACATCCTGCTGGAGCTTGCACACACGCCGTTCCTGGGCAAGGCCGCCTGGGTCTGGGTTTTGTTCGCCGGCGTGGTCACGGCCTTGCTCAGCTTCGACCTCGGCGTGCTGCACAAGGACGACCACGAGATCGACGTGCGCGAAAGCCTGCTGCTGTCGGCCGGCTACATCAGCGTAGCGCTGCTGTTCGGCACCTGGTTGTGGTGGTTTTTCGGGGCCACCTCAGGCATGCAGTACTTCACCGGTTTCCTGATCGAGAAGTCGCTGTCGATGGACAACGTGTTCGTCATCGCGCTGATCTTCAGCTTCTTCGCCATCCCGCGCCAGTACCAGCATCGCGTGCTGTTCTGGGGCATCCTGGGCGTGATCGTGCTGCGCGCGCTGATGATCGGCCTGGGCGCCACGCTGGTCAGCCAGTTCAGCTGGGTGCTGTACCTGTTCGGTGCCTTCCTGGTCTTCACCGGCATCAAGATGTGGATCGTTGCCGACCACATGCCCGACATCGCGAACAACCCGCTGCTGAAGTGGCTGCGCAAGCGAATGCGCGTCACGCCGCAGCTGGAAGGCAATGCCTTCTTCGTGCAGCGACCCGACCCCGTCAGCGGCAAGCCGGTGCGCTGGGCCACGCCGCTGTTTCTGGCATTGGTGCTGGTGGAATTCGTGGACCTGGTGTTCGCGGTCGACTCGGTGCCGGCGATCTTCGCCATCACCACCGACCCGTTCATCGTCTACACCAGCAACATCTTCGCGATCCTCGGGCTGCGTGCGCTGTACTTCGCGCTGGCCGCAATGATTCACCGTTTCAAGTACCTGAAGTACGCGCTGGCGCTGGTGCTGGTGTTCATCGGCACCAAGATCTTCCTGGTCGGCATCGTCGGCAAGATTCCGCCGAGCTTCTCGCTGGCGGTGACTTTCGGGTTGATTGCCGGTGGCGTGATCGTCTCGCTCTGGAAGACGCGTCAGCAAACTCCTGCCATCAGCCCGCGGTGATCGAGCCGCTCACGAGAAGCGGCTGTGTGAGGTCAACGTGATCGTCAGAAACACCATCGACGGCCTGGAAAAAGTCTTTCTGATCCTGATCGCCGGCTTCACCGTCGTGGCGATGATCCAGGAAGTCATCGTGCTGGTGGAAAACCGGAAAGTCGAGCTGAAAGACCTGCTGCTGATGTTCATCTATGCCGAGGTGCTGGGCATGCTCGGCGCCTTCTACAGCAGTCGGCGCATTCCGATCACGATCCCGCTCTTCA
>JANNBZ010000366.1:0-5874 GCA_031386065.1 Burkholderiales bacterium | reverse complement strand
TCGCGCTCGATGTCCATCGAGTCCAGCACCTGTGCTTCCATCTCGCGGTCGCTCAAGCCGCCGCAGCGTTGAATCAGTCGGTCGGCGAGCGTCGATTTGCCGTGATCGATGTGGGCAATGATCGAGAAATTTCTGATGTGGTCCATGCGTGCTGCGATTGCTCTTGGTCTGGCGTTGCGCGACTGAAGAACGGCATGACCGCTTCGGCACAAGCTCTCAATCGCGGTGCGATTGTCTGCGTCTCAAGCCCGGTGCTTGAGCTAAAAAAAAGGCACGTCGAACGATTGACGCGCCTTCCAACAAAATGTTTGGCAACTGCTTGTTGGGCCTTCATTGTAGCCAAAAGGCCCCCGCTGGAAACCGCGCCGTTGCTGGATTTTCCCTCGTTGCACGTCGCCAACACTCAATATTATACACATGTTATCCACATTCACTTGTGGAGCAGCTGGGGATAATCCTGGCTGCCGCCACTCATTGCCGGAATGATGGGTAAAGGCCGCTGAGAAGCTCAAAATTCTACGCTGCCGGGGATTCAATCCGACTCACGTCGAGCTCAAAGTTGGCGGCTACAAACTTCTAAAAGAACAAATTCGATCGACACGAAATCGCTGGCAAGACGATCAAATCCCGCATGGTGGAAAGACCCAAAATCGCAGGGGGACGCTGCAGGCTCAGCGCTGCGGACGGATCAACAGGTAGCTCGCGGCATCACCTCGCCGCACCAGCACATTCACTGCCTTCGATTTGTCCAGCTTTGCCACCACCGCTTCGAACTGCTTGATGCCCGTGATCTCGGTGTTGTCGATAGACAAGATCACATCGCCTTCGCGCACACCGGCGCGCCCTGCGGCACCGTCTGCCGACTCGACGCGCACGCCACCCTTCACCTTCAATTCGCGCTTTTGAACATCGCTCAGGTCGGCCACCGCGAGGCCCAGCAGACCCACGCTTGGGGTCGGCTTGGGAGTCGCGCGTTCAACCGCCGCACGTGGCCGCTCGGCCTCGAACTCCACAACAGTCACAGCCATCTCGCGGAACGCGCCTCGGCGAAAGACTTGCAAGGTGGACTTGGCGCCGGGCTTCGCGCTGCCCACGATGCGGGGCAGGTCCCCCGCCTTGTCGATGGCCCGGCCATCGAACTTGGTGATGATGTCGCCGGCTTCTACGCCTGCCTTGTCGGCCGGGCCGCCGCTCTCTACGCTGCGCACCAACGCGCCCGAGGCTTTACCGAGCCCGATCGACTCGGCCACTTCTTTTGTGACCTGATCGATCTGCACGCCGATGCGCCCGCGGATCACCCGCCCGCTGCTGCGCAACTGGTCGGACACGCGCGAGGCTTCGTCGATGGGAATGGCGAACGAGATGCCCATGAAGCCGCCGGAGCGGCTGTAGATCTGCGAGTTGATGCCCACAACTTCGCCGCGCATGTTAATCAGCGGGCCGCCGGAATTGCCGGGGTTGATGGCCACGTCGGTCTGGATGAAGGGCAGGAAGTCACCGGTGTCGCGCGCCTTAGCGCTGACGATGCCTGCAGTCACGGTGTTCTCCAAGCCGAACGGTGACCCGATGGCGATCACCCATTCACCCACCTTCAGGCGGCTCACATCGCCGATGCGCACCGATGGCAAGCCGCTGGCATCGATCTTCACCAGGGCCACATCGGTGCGCTTGTCGCTGCCGATGATCTTGGCCTTGAACTCGCGCTTGTCGGTGAGGGTGACGATGACTTCGTCGGCGCCCTCGACCACGTGCGCGTTCGTCATCACGTAGCCATCGGCATTCAGGATGAAGCCCGACCCGACGCCGCGCTGCTGCGGCTCGCCCTCGGGTTGCTGGGGCGCACGGCGGGGGTTCTGTGGTTGGCCGGGCAACGGGATACCGAAGCGCCGGAAGAACTCGAGCATGTCCTCGTCGACCTCCGGCCCCACGCCGGTGCGCCCGGCGCGGGCTTTCTCGGTGGTCCGAATATTGACCACGGCGGGGCCAACGCGCTCCACCAATTCAGTGAAGTCCGGCAAGTTCTGCGCGTGAACTGGCGTGGGAACTGCCCCGACCAGCAACGCAGCCGACAGCGCGGCTGCGGCAAAGAACGTGCTGCGGCTTGGCAGCGGAATACTCGAAGACATCGACATGATCACAACCTCAAAGGCAAAGGAATTTGAATGCCGGCATCGGCTTCACGGACGAACACCTACTTCTTGCGCTCGAGCCCACTCGCGAAGGCTCGCAGCGTCGCGGCGGGCACGTCGCCCACCACGGTCACCCACCAGTCCCCTTGTTGGCGCATCAAGGTGTGTGTGGCACCGATGACGGTCAGCATGGGCTTGACATGGCGCTCACGGCTGAAGGGCTCGATGAACACCGACACGTAGGTCAGGCCGTCGGAAAAAATCGTGTGCACAGCCTGTATCGACGGTGAGCGCAGGTCGTCTTCGGCCGCCACGTCGAGCGGACGCTTGACGCAACTGACCTGCCTGAAACCGGGCACCACCGGGCCGAGCGACCAGCCCTCAAGCTCCAGTTTGGTGGCCACCAAGGTCGGCCGAACGACCCTGAAACCGTCGAGCTTCTTCATCGGAATCAACACCGACTCGGGCTGTGGCCGAACCCCGATGGCCACGTCCGAGAACGCGGACGACTCCAGCATTTCGCCGCGGTCGCCCAGCACGTCTGCACGCAACAACAAGCCGGTGGCGCGATCCGCCCACAGCCGATAGCCGAAACGGTGCGCGTCACGCGGACGCAGCGTCAGCACACTGGCTTCGTGGCCCGCAACGCGGTCGACGCCCTGCGGGCGCACATCGTAGAACTCTGCGATGCGATCCGCATCGGATTGCAACAGTGCCGGGAAGGAACTCAACGGCTCGCGCTGCTCGACCATCGCCACGCGGCTTTGCGGCCAAACGGTCTGAACTTGGTCGTTGTGACGAAACACGTGCCTGGCCTGCCCGTCTAGCGATTCGATCCGCTCGAACTGGCTCACTCCGTCATAGAAATGCGCAATCCGTGCGCTCGACACCGCACCACCCGCGGTCACCACGAAGGTGCCCTGAAAATTGCGCTGGCTGGCCGCCTCGTGGATGCGCATCAACCAGGCCCGCACCTGTTTGGGCTCCACCGGTGCCTCGGGTGTAGCAGGCGCGGCGAGGGCCGATGCGGCCAAGCCGAGACTGCACAACACGCCGAGCAAGGCGAGCCCGACTGCGGGACGACGAACCATGGCGCGACGCAACTCAGCGCTTCGGTGCTTCGGTCGCGGCACTGCGCACGAACCCGGAGGGCATGCCCAACACCGACACGCCGGCAAATTGCTTGTGCGCCGCCAAGTAGCGATCAAGCCTGGCATCACGGATCAATTGCCCGTCCGCCACAACCGGGGCCTGCGGCTCCACCATCAGGCCTGACGCAGCCGGCGCGGGCGCGGCCACCATCAACACGCCCGACTCGGATGGACGCGCCGACGACATCACGGCGCCGCCCGCATCAATGCCGGGGGCTGGTGCCTGGGTGACCATCAACATGCCGGCGACGGCCACGAAGCCAGCCGCCACGGCCGAAGGCGCCATCCAGGACCAGCCGCGCGCACGACCCGCTCGCCCGGCATCGCGATGCGCTTCTGCGGCAACGGCAGCCGCCAGCGGCTCCGGTGCCAGAACGACCGCCTCGGTCGACAGGCGCGCGCGCAATGCCGACATGAACGCGGCGTCTTTCTCGGCCGTAGAAGCCAAATCGTCGGAACGCAAAACGTCACCAATCAGCTGATAGCTGTGCCAACGCGCGCGCGCAGACTCGTTGTCACGCCAACTGGCACAGGCTGCGGCCACGGCGCCAGCGTCAAGCTCACCGTCGGCAAGCGCCGACAAATGCTCCGCCGCCGCCGGGTTCAGTTCAGGATCGTTGGACATCACAGACTCCACTTCAAATTCAACATCGAGACGCAGCCCACCACCGTCACCACCGAACGCCCTGGCGCGCATCGAGCAACGGACGCAGGCGCAGCGCAATCGCTTCGCGAGCCCGGAAGATGCGCGACCGCACGGTGCCGATCGGGCAGTTCATGCTCTCCGCAATTTCTTCGTAACTCAGGCCTTCGATTTCCCGCAAGGTGATCGCTTGACGCAAATCCTCGGACAAGGCATCGATCGCTGCGTTGACGGCTGCGGCCACCTGTTTGCTGGCCAGCACCGATTCGGGTGTTTCCCCGTCGCTTAGTTCGTTCTCGGCCCACGAAGTTTCGTCGTCCTCGTCACGAACGCTTCGCGCTGATTCAGTGATCAGCGGATCGCGTTTCAGTTCCCCCAATGCCTTTTTCGCCGTGTTGACGGCAATCCGGTAGAGCCAGGTGTAGAAGGCACTTTCACCCCTGAACTGCGGGATGGCGCGGTAGGCGCGAATGAAGGTTTCCTGCGCAATGTCGGGCACCAGGTCGACGTCGCGAACCATGCGCCCGATCAGGCGCTCGATGCGTCGCTGGTACTTCACCACCAGCATTTCGAAGGCTTTGACATCACCACGCTTCACGCGCTCGATCAGCGGAGCGTCGGCGTCAGGGGCATTCATTCGGCGGCGTCAAGGCTGTCAGTAGGGAGGCCGCGAGTGTCGGGGCGCGAAGAATATACCGCACAGCGAAACGCGTGCCACTGCTGCTGCGAACGGGCTTGCTGGACCGCGATCCAGACCGTCGAGAAGCGCTTCGTCGACGCATAGGGCCGAAAACGCAGCAGCATCCAGCCACCCAGATCGACGGCCACGGCGAGCCGCCCGGACAAAGGTTCTTCGCCCATCGCAGCGGCCGGACCGAGGTTCCAGCGCGCGCTGTCCCAGCGCAGGCTGAGCGGCGGGCAGCGCATCAAACCCACAGCACCGCAACCGCTTGTCAGCAGCATCAGCAGCAGAGCAGCAGATACCCAGGCGGGACGCTGCGCCGGCCCCAGCCACCATGCGGCTGCGGACGCGATGACACACAGCAACAGCGCGCCGACACCGGCACGCCACCATGCAAAGTCGCGGACGGTGATCTGACAGGCTGGTGAAGCACGCATCAGCGCGGACTTCCGGCGCAATCAAATGCGTTTGAAAACCAGGGTGCCGTTGGTGCCGCCAAAGCCGAAGTTGTTCTTCACGGCGTACTCGATCTTCATGTCGCGCGCGGTGTTGGCACAGTAGTCCAGGTCGCACTCCGGATCCTGGTTGAAGATGTTGATGGTCGGGGGCGACACCTGATGGTGCACCGCCAGCACCGAAAACACCGACTCGATGCCACCGGCACCGCCCAGCAAGTGCCCCGTCATCGACTTGGTCGAATTGACCACCAGCTTGTGGGCGTGGTCGCCAAATGCGAGCTTGATGGCGTTGGTTTCATTCACGTCGCCCAAGGGCGTGGACGTGCCGTGTGCGTTGATGTACTGAACCTGCTCTGGGTTGATGCCCGAATTGCGCAGCGCGGCCCGGATCGAGCGCTTTGGACCATCGACATTCGGCGCGGTCATGTGAAACGCATCGGCACCCATGCCGAATCCGGACAGCTCGGCGTAGATTCGCGCGCCACGCTTCTTCGCGTGTTCATATTCTTCGAGCACCAGCACGCCGGAGCCTTCGCCCAGCACGAAGCCGTCACGGTCCTTGTCCCAGGGACGCGACGCGGTGGTCGGGTCGTCGTTGCGGGTCGACAGCGCACGCGCGGCGGCAAAGCCGCCCACACCCAGCGGCGACACCGTGGCTTCGGAGCCGCCAGCGATCATCACGTCGGCATCGCCGTATTCGATCAGCCGGCCGGCTTCGCCGATGCAGTGCAGCCCGGTGGTGCAGGCCGTCACGATGGCCAGGTTCGGTCCCTTGAAACCGTAGGTGATGGACACGTGGCCCGAGATCATG
>JANNBZ010000174.1:0-3274 GCA_031386065.1 Burkholderiales bacterium | reverse complement strand
GTGCAGCAATGCACCATCGACGAAGCGCGTGTCCTTGGTGGCGCTGTCGAGCTTGTATTCGGGAATGAACACGAGATCGTGCTGCTTGCCCCAGCCTTTGAGCAGGTCCTTGAACGCCTCGCGCACCACCGATTCGCGGTGCGTGCCGCCCACCTTTTTCAGAACGTCGAGCTGGGAGAGGTACTGGTTGATCAGGACTTGACTCATGGGCCCGAAGGGTTCGCAGTGGCGGCGCTGGATTTCAACACACCGCCGCCGCGACGCTTCGACAAATCCGCTCAGGCCTGCCCACCCCGCAGCACCCGCGCGCTCTCGCGCACCATGCACTGCACGTTGCGCGTCTCGGCGTGCACCTTGCGCAGTTGCGTCGCGTGGTTGCCGTCGCGCGCAGCACAGCGGTCGATCTCGTCGAGCGCGGGCTGGCTGTGCAGCGCTTGGGCATGCGGTGCGAGCTGTCGCAGCGTGGCGGCGATGTCATCGCGAATGGTTCGGCGCTCGCGGGTTTTCGGGTCGACGATGCTGCCGTCCAAACCGAAGCGGCAGGCCTGGAAACGGTTGAAGGTGTAGACGAGGTAGTCGTCTTCGACCGGCGCCGGCTCTGCGCGTTCGAGCAGGCGCCGGCAGATGGCTTGCAAGTAGCACGCGAGGGCGGCGGCGCGCTCGACCGTCAGCGGTGTGTCGCAGACGCGCAGCTCGATGGTGCCGTACTCGGGCTTGGGGCGGATGTCCCAGTAGAAGTCCTTCATCGACTCGACCACGCCGGTGGCTTCCATCTTGGTGAAGTAGCCGTTTGCGAAGTCGTCCCAGCTCAGCGTGAACGGCGCACGGCCGCTGAGCGGAAAGGCGAACACCGAGTTCAGCCGCGCCGAGTCGAACCGCGTGTCCACGCCCTGGAAGAACGGCGACGAGGCGCTGAGCGCGATGAACTGCGGCACGTAGCGGTTCAGCGAATGCAGCAGGAACAGCGCGTCGTCGCCCGAGGCGCAACCGACGTGCACATGCTGGCCGAAGACGGTGAACTGCTTGGCCAGGTAGCCGTAGAGCTGAGAGATCTGCTCGAAGCGCGGCTTCGAGAATACGCGCTGATCCGACCAGCGCTGGAACGGGTGCGTGCCGCCGCCGCAGAGGTCGATGTTGAGGCGTTCGCAGGCCGTCACCAAGGTGTCGCGCATGGCCTGCAGTTCGCCCAGCACGCCGGCGTGGCGGGTGTGGATGCCGGTGGCGATCTCGATCATGCTTTGCGTCATCTCGGGCGTGACGGTGCCGGGAAAGGGCTTGCGCGAGACCAGCTCCAGCAGGTCGTTGGCACCCGAGGTGAGGTCGAAGTCGACGGTGTTGACGAGTTGCAGTTCCAGCTCGACACCGAGCGACAGCGCCTGCGAATGTGCGAACGGTGGCAAGGCCATTTCAGGCGTCCTCGGGCTGGGCCTCGCCGGCCCACAGCAGCGCGCGCTGGGTGACCCACGGCGCGATCACTTCCAGCAGCACCAGCAGGCCGACGATCACCGGCAGGCTGTCGCGCGCCAACGCGAAGCCGTAGAGGCGGCTCTCTTCGAGCAGCAGCACCGCGAACGCCGACATCGGCATCAACGCCATGCCGGTCAGCGCGCCCTTGCGAAAGGTGGTGCCGCTGACGCGCGCGATGCCCAGGTTGACCAGCGTGTGCACGCTGCTGCGCGCCGCCAGCACCGCCGTGCCGAGCAGCAGGCTGCCCAGCAGGCCGCTCCACGACAGCAGGCTGCCGATGAAGACGAACAGGAAGGCGCTGAGCACGTCGCCCAACACACCGAAGTTGCGCTGCGCGTGGCTGAGCATGATGCGGCGCTCGCGCGCGACCGCACCGAACGCCAGCGCCGCCAGCAGCGGCGACAGTTGCAGGCTCTGGCTGATGCCGGTCAGCAGCAGCACGCACATCGCGAACGTGACCGTGGTGCTCTGGCTGCTGGTGGCCAGGCGGTTCAGCGCCGGCGCAACGACACCCAGCGCCGCGCCCGCCACACCCGACAGCACGATCACATAGACGCTGTTGAAGGCCGCCTTGCCGACATCGCCGCTGGTCTGCAGGTGCCAGTAACCGACCACGCCCTTGAACAGCAGCACCGCCAGCAGGCAGTTCAGCGCACACAGGTGCAGCAGCCGCTCGGTCACCTGGCCGGCGCTGCGCAACTCGTGGGTCACGCGCATGACGGCCGCCGGCGAGGTGGCCACGCACAGCGATGCGAGCACCAGGCGCTGGTCCAGGGCCAGGCCGAACTGGCCGCCGATCCACAGCACGGCGGCAAAGGTCAGCGCCCCCTGCGCCACACCGGCCACCAGCAGCCAGGGGTTGCGCAGCAGCCAGCGCGGATTGATGCGGTAGCCGAGTTCGAACAGCGTCAGCGCCAGCGCCATGTTGGCCAGCAGGCCCAGCGCTGCGTGCGCCGCCACGCCTTGCGACAGGCCCAGCCCGCTCAGCGCCAGCCCCACCACGCCGTAGGCGCAGACCCGCGGCGCATGCCAGCGACGCGCCAGCCATTCGCCGGCCAGCCACGCCGCCAGCAGCATCAGCGGCCAGGCCACCACCGGCGTCAGCAGGTCAGCGGTCATCTGTGGCATCTTTGGAATCCGGGTCGTTCACCGGGTCGCAGGCTAACGCGTTGTGCCGAATCAAACTGCTACCAAAGGCTTTGTTTCAGTTGCACGATCCAGGCTCCCGCCACCCGTCCCCTCAATCCCGTTTGGAGCCTTCGATGACCATCAACGTCGACTACTACTTCACCCCGCAATCGCCCTGGACCTACCTGGGCCACGCGCGCTTCAGCGCGATGGCGAAGGCGGCGAACGCCCGCCTGCGCGTGTTGCCGGTCGACCTGGGCGGCAAGGTATTTCCGATCTCGGGCGGGCTGCCGCTGGCGCAGCGCGCGCCGCAGCGGCAGGCCTACCGGCTGGTCGAGCTGAAGCGCTTCAGCGAGCAGCTCGGGCTGCCGCTGAACCTGAAGCCGGCCTACTTTCCGGTGGCGGGCGACGACGCGTCGCGGCTCATCATCGCGGTCGACCAGGCCGACGGCAGCGACGCGGCGATGGCCCTGGGCGCGGCGGTGTTTCGCAGCGTCTGGGTCGACCAACTGAGCATCGCCGACGCCGACGTGCTGGCGTCGCTGCTGGCCGCACTGGGCCTGCCGGCGAGCCGCATCGACGCCTCGCGCTCGGCCGCGGTACAGCAGCGCTACGACGCCAACACGCAGCAGGCGATCGACGCCGGCGTGTTCGGCGCGCCCAGCTACGTGATCGACGG
>JANNBZ010000301.1:0-8480 GCA_031386065.1 Burkholderiales bacterium | reverse complement strand
AAGAGTCGGGGCCGGCGCGCAGCGTGTTGTCGAATCCGGCTTCGGGCTACACGCGGACGCTGCTGGCGGCGGTGCCGAGGATTACGGTGTCGGCCTGAGGTATTTCAAAAGGTATCAACCCACGGAGCGAGCGCATGTCTGCCGGCCTCACCGAACCTCCGTTGACCTTCGAGGCCTACATGGCGTGGGAGGCAGAGCAGCCTGAGCGGCATGAGTTTTTCGCTGGCGAGGTGGTTGCCATCACTGGTGCGCGGGCCACGCACAACACGATTGCCGGCAATGTGTTTTTGTTGCTGAAACAGTCTTTGCGCGGCACCCCCTGCCGCATCTTCTTCGCTGACATGAAGCTGCATGTGGCATCGGCCGACGCCTCGTTCTACCCCGACGTGTTCGTCAGTTGCGATCCGCGCGACCGCACGCCCGACGCCGAACTGGTGCAGCGTCATCCCCAGTTGGTGGTCGAGGTGTTGTCCGACAGCACGGCCGCATCAACTGGGCGTCAGTGTTCCCACACTGCACCGTTTGCTGAAGGAGATCGAGGGCAGGGCGGTGGTCACCGGCCAAGCGCGGCGAACGCGATACGCACTGCGCAGGCCACTGCGCGGCGATGCCGCCGAGCTGCCGGTGTACGAGGTCGACCGCGCGGGGCGCGCTGAACGCGTGGCTCGCCTCGCGCTGGTACATCCCCAAGGCACATGCATGAGCCTCACCGACACCGGCTGGCCGATGCCTGACGAGTCCCGCGACGGCTGGTGGGACGGTTTGCCGTACCCGCTGTACGACATGCGGTTCCAAGGCTTCATGGGCCGGCAATTCGCGCGCGCCGAACACCACCGCCTCGGTGTCTCGGCAAACCCGGAAGAATGGTCTGACGACGATGTTCTTCATGTGCTGAGCAGCAGCGGCTCGGATCTGAGCGGCAGCCTGATCGTGGGCGACCCGGCTTACGAACACTGGCAAGCCCGCAAAAGCGCGCCGACCAAGCCGTTGAAAGCCCGCGCGCTGGGCCGGGCCTATGGTGCGCTGGCGCACCAGGCGATCATTGATGGAGTGCCCGGCTCCAGCGCTGCGGGCGAATTCCCGAAGTTCTCGGCCTTGCGTGAGCTCGCCGGCAGCGACACGCCGCACGTGCTGGTGAAGTTCTCGGGTGCCGACGGATCCCCGGCGGTACGGCGCTGGGCCGACCTGCTGGTCTGCGAGCATCTGGCGCTGGAATGCGCTGCGACGCTGCCCGGCATTCAGAGCGCCCGCAGCCGCATCGTCGCGCATGGCGGACGCACCTTCCTTGAGGTCGAGCGCTTCGACCGCCATGGCCATTTCGGCCGCAGCCGACTGGCCGCCCTGACCACACTCAATGCCGCGCTCATAGGAGACGGGTCCAACGACTGGGCGCATCTGGCACACCGCTTCGCGCAGGCTGGGCTGATCGAGCCTGCAACCGTTGAGCACGTCCGATGCCTGTGGTGGTTCGGCCGACTCATCGCCAACACCGACATGCACACCGGCAACCTCAGCTTTGCGCCTCAAGGCAAGCTCACGCTCGCGCCCACCTACGACATGTTGCCCATGCTGTACGCCCCACTGCCAGGCGGTGAAGTTCCGACGCGAAGTTTCGAGCCGTCACTGCCCTTGCCACCGCTGCGATCTGCCTGGACCACGGCATGCCAGGCTGCGGTGCTGTTCTGGACGCGCGGGTCGAAGGATGTACGTATCAGCGAGGATTTTCGACGCATGTGTGCGTTGAATTCGCTGCGCCTTCAGCAGGTCGCGCAAAAGCTGTGAGCCATCGCGCGGATCGAGGTGGATGTGCGCGGGCTCTGCGACCATTTGCTGAAACGTTCAGCCACCGTCGGCGAGTGGGTCGAGGTGGTTCTGCGCTCGGCTCAAGCGGCTGCCTGAGGCTTCACAGCTGGTTTTCATTCGTTGCGCAGTTGAGCTAAAGCGGACACGTTGGCGACTCTGCGCTTAGAATGTAGACACAGATTTGTATCTACAGACGCATGCAATGAACCTTCAAATCGCCAAGTGGGGTAACAGCCTTGCCCTGCGAATTCCCGCAGACGTGGCACGCCAGTTCGATCTGCATGAGGGCGACACCGTCGACGCGCGGCTCACCGCCGACGGCGCGCTGAGCATCCGGCAGGGAAGCTGGAACCGAGCCGCGTTTGCGTATGAAAACGAGCTGGCTCGCGAGCTCCTGCCCCTAGGAGCTGCGGTCATCAACGAGATGCGCCAAGCGTCGCGGTACTGACCTGTGGTGTACGTGGACACCAGCGTGCTGGTCGCGTTGATTGCGCATGAGTCGAGCACCGCAGCGGTGGCTCGCTGGTACGCCGCCACAAAGGCCGAGTTGGTGTCGGCGACTTGGTGCGTCACCGAATTTGCCAGCGCCCTCGGCATCAAGCAGCGAACTGGCCAGATGAACGCCGATCAGGCCCGCGCTGCCTGGGAACGGTTCGGCCGCTTGATCGCCAACGACTTGAAATTGCTGCCGCTGGCCCCGGCTGATTTTCATCGCGCCGCGACGTTGATCCTCGATGCCGCAAGTTCGCTTCGGGCTGGCGACGCACTCCATCTTGCATGCGCCATGCAGGCCGGCGCGAAGAGCATCGCCACGCTCGACGACGTGCTGCTTCGCAATGCACGGCGATTGAAGATCAAAGCGGTGGTGTTCGTGTGATGTCTCCTGCTCATGTTCCTGGCTCCACGCCGGCTCGTTCACCACGCACAGCATTGGGATGGTCAAAAGAGTAGAGGCGCGAGCAGTGTGCTGTCGAACCCGCCTCGACCGACACGCGAACATTTCGGGCGGCGGCGCGGTGCACCACCACATCGAGACTGCAGACGCCCTGAGGTGTGGCGGGCAAGAGCAACACCCTGGTCAGGGTCATGTTGTTGCCATCCAACGTGCGGGCCAATGTTCGCTAGGGACATGTCCCTAAGCGGGCGACTGACGGCCTCGCTGCGGGTCGAAACCTGACCATGCCAACCACCCGCAAAGCCGCGCCAGGCATGCGTTTCTGGCACTCGTGAGGTGGGACCAATCCAGCACCTGCGCGAGGTGCGTCGAAGCCATCAAGGAATACCCTGAACAGGCCTCGTTTTGGGTCAGTGACAATTCTTTTACACGTCTTCGTTCAAGAGCCATCCCTCGCTTACAAAGCCGGCATGTGGCTTGCTAGAAGACTGGGTTTATCGATCAACCTTTTTGTGTTTCCTCAGGAGATCCCATGTTCAAAAGAACCAAACTTTGTTCCGGTCTGATGCTCGCCTTTGGCGGCACGCTTGCGCTCGGTGTGTCCCCGACCTTCGCGCAGCAGCAACTTGAGCGCGTCGAAATTACGGGCTCCTCCGTCAAGCGCATCCAGTCTGAAGGGTCGCTACCAGTTCAGGTGTTGACCAGAGAAGACATCAAACGGTCGGGCGCCACCTCCGTTGTTGACCTGCTGCAGAACCTTCCCGCGGTCCAGGGTTCGGTCGGTCAGCCATCGTCCGTCGGCGGCGAAACCTTCGGCTTTGCGGGTGTTGCACTACGTGCTCTTGGGGAACAGAGAACGCTCGTTCTGTTGAATGGAAAACGACTTACCCAGTTTGGCGGACAGTCTTTTACGGGATTTGCTGCCGCTGTTGATCTTAATTCCCTTCCGATCGCTGCAATCGAGCGCGTCGAAATTTTGACTGATGGTGCGTCTGCACTTTACGGCAGTGACGCGATTGCCGGTGTAATCAACTTCATTACACGAAAGAATTCCAGCGAGGGCGATGTTTCCATCGGTTTCTCTTCTCCTAGCGGCGGTGCTAAAGAAACTCGGATATCTGCTACCAAGGGTTTTGGCGATTTGGAAAAAGAGGGATTCAATTTCCTTGTTTCCGCCAGTGCGGACAAGCGCACCAAACTTGATTCAAAACAGAGAGAATATGCCAAGTCAGCTTTGGTAAAATTCTCTGAAAACGGTAAATCATATCAAATTAACAGTGGGTCGCCAAGCCCGATCCCTGCGAACGTGACTATCGCAGGAGAACTCATCAGCCCCTTTTTCGTCGAGAATGGATTTTGCCCACCCAATACCTTCAAGTTCGGTGCAAGGGCATGTTATTTTGACTACGTTACGCAGCTCGAAATATATCCAGAACAGGATCGGAAAAATCTATTTTTGCAAGGCACTCTTAAGCTTGGAGACAGTGCACGGTTAACAACCGAGTTTTTGTATGGAAACAACAAGCAAACGTCACGTATCGCTCCTGTTCCTGGAGGTATTCCGGTCTCGGTCGCATCACTCCCCGCTTCGATCATAAATCTGCCTGGTGTCCCCGCAACCGGTAATGTAACTGCACGGTACCGCGTGTTCGATCTTGGCAAACGCACGAATCAAAACGAATCCGATCTTTACCATTTTGCGATTAGTCTCGATGGAACGGCACTTGGATTTGACTACAACACATCGTTTGTACATTCGGAAAACACGGCGGAAACATCGATCAAAGGTTATCCAGAGCAAGATGCCTTCTTCGCGTTGACACGTTCAGGTCAGATTAATCCGTTCGTCGGTCCAGGCCAGCAAAGCGCGTCAACTTTGACAGCTATGCAAGCCACGCTCCGAGACGGCTATTACAATGGTGGCAAGGCATCTCTGGACATGATTTCTGCAAGAGTGTCTCGCGATCTTATGCAGCTGAGCGGTGGGCCGCTAAGTCTCGGTGCCGGTGCAAACTTTCAAGTCGAAAAGAATAATAACGCCCCCAGTGATCTGGCTCAGGGCATTTCGGGTGTTCGATTCGGTGACGCGGCTGCTGTAGTTCCATATTCTGCATCTCGTAAGGCAGCAGGTATGTTTGCGGAGTTGGTTGCGCCTGTTGCAAAAACTATTGAGCTGTCAGGCGCATTGCGCTACGACAAATATCAAGCTGTTGGTGATACGGTCAACGGTAAAGTCTCTGCCAGGTGGACTCCCGTGCCAGAGTTTCTTGTCCGTGGTTCGATCGGTACAGGTTTCCGAGCTCCAACTGTCCCGCAGGTCCAGGCGCCTGAACAGCAGTTCGGGGTGACCAGCGATCAGTACGATTGCGCTGCAAATCCTGCATTGCAAGCGGTCGCCGCTGGATTGGGGGGTGTCTGCCGGCCTGATGGTGATCAATATGACGTGTTTGCGGGTGGCAATCGCCAGCTTAAACCTGAAACTTCCAAACAGGTAAGCGTCGGAATTCGTTTTGAACCGAACGCTACGTTGTCACTGGGAGCGGATTTTTGGGCTATAGGGATCAAAGACTCAATTTCGCAGATTCCGGAAGCTGAGTTTTTCGCAAAACCGGCGACATACGCGTCAAAATTCCGAACACTGCTCGACGCCGCCTCGGGTCTCAACTATCTCTCTATTTTTCAGGGAAACGAAAATCTCGGCAATGCTTACAACACTGGAATTGACTTCGATATAACGGGCCGATTCGGTACTCCAGTTGGACGTGTCACGTCTCAACTCACGGCAACGTACATGCTTCGCAATGAATATCAATTGGTGAAGAACGGTGCATATTTCTCAAGTTTGGGACACATCGGTGAAGACACGACCGCCACGTTTCGTATTCAGGGGCGTTTCGCCAACACGCTGAGGGTATCAGAGGCGTGGTCGCACACACTGACACTGAATTTCAAGTCGGGCTATGGGGATAGTGTTCAAGCATCCGAAGTTCTGGATGCGGCCGGATTGCCAACGGGTGTCAAGGAAAATGTGTCTCGCAAGGTTTCTGCCTACTACAGCCTTGACTGGCAAACCAGTTGGAATGCTGCGAAAGGCCTTTCGGTGCAGGTCGGCGCACTTAACCTTCTCGACAAGAATCCACCTTTCTCAATCGTCACTGGTGGGCTGAACAAGGGTCAAATGCGTGGTTACGATGACCGGTATTACGATCCGCGTGGTCGCACGTTGTATGCAAACTTGTCCTACAAATTTTAAGAACTAATCGTACATTTCTGCGTCGCAAATACCCGCTGGCGATGAGTCAGCGGGTATTTTTCCGGTGTGGTCATATGGAAGCAAAAGTTCAATGGATCGTGGTGCCGGCGACTGCACGAGACGGGAAGGCAATCGCGGCGAAGGCGAAGAAGCTCAACATTCCGATTTCGGAGCTAATGCGGCGCGGTGCATTCGTGTACGAGTCGTCGAGTGTCGCCGACGCGATGCTGGGCGCTAATGCAGACGCTGCCCACCGCGCGATTGACTTCATCGACGCGAACAACAGGCGCATCGCGGAGATGGAAGCCAAGGTGGTGATTGCGCCCCTTGGAAGGCCGCCTGCTGGAGGTCACCGACAAGATCTGGACGCGCACTCACGTCCATGATCAAGTTCGAAGACAAGGCCAAACGTCGGACCAATCCAATGAAGTCTCAGCAGGCGCGCATCAAAGACCTTCCCGGACGCGTGACCTGGTTAGAAGCGTAGCTGCAACTGCTCACCGGCGTTGCTCGCGTGAAGAGGCTTATGGGCGACTGAGCTCCAGACTCCTGACTCGTATGCAGAAGACTGCGCCTGGAAACAAAAATCCTCGTTCACGATAGCGTCCTTCGCAGCCCTCGGGCGGCACAATGGCGGCCGACGCGCCCACCTCGACCAAGGCTTGGCCGCCCTGCACAATCGCGTCGCGAGTCTTCTGGTCCAATCACTCGGTCGAGACGCTGAGATTCAGTTGGCTGCGGAACCAAGGCAAAATCGTGAACTTTCCCGGCGCTGAACTAGAAATCACAAACAATGGACTTTTCCAAGCGACAAGCTGATCCGCGCCGACACCTGATCGGGATCACCGTGGTGATTGCCTTTCACGCGTTCATCGTCTACGCGCTGGTGACGGGCCTGGCCAAGAAGGTGGTCGATGTGGTGCGCGCACCCATCGAGACCAAGGTGATCGAAGAGATCAAGAAGCCGCCGCCGCCGCCCGAGATCGTGGTGCCGCCGCCACCCAAACTCGAAGCGCCGCCACCGCCCTTCATTCCACCGCCCGAGATCCAGGTGACGGCGCCGCCGCCGCCCGCGCCGACCATCACGGCCACCACGCCGACGCCTCCGCCGGCACCGGTGGTGATCGCACCCGCTCCGCCGCCTGTCGTTGCTGCTGCACCCGCGCCTGCACCCCCGCCAGCCGCACCAGCGGTGGTGTCGGCAGGGGTGGTGTGCTCGAACTTTTCCACGGTCATGGGAGACGCCGGCTTCCCGCGCGAGGCTCAGCGCTTGGGCCTGGAGAAGGGCGAGGCGCTGATTCAGTTCACGCTCACCGCAGGTGGCGAACTGAAGGACATCAAGTCATTGAGGGCGACTCACCCAGCATTCGCGAAGAACAGCATTCGCATCGTCGGCGAGTACAAGTGCGCGGGCCAAGGCCGCGATGTGATCGTTCAAGTCCCGTTTGGCTACAAGCTGGAGTGATGCAACCCCACAAGGGTTCTCCTCGTCACCTCACTCATTTTTGTTGATTGGAAAAAAATATGTTCCTCCGCAAACTCCTGGCCATGCGTGCCGCACCGCTGTTCGTTTCCCTGGTCGTGACCTGCGCCGCTGTCGCACCCCAAGTCGCGTTCGCGCAGGCCAGCACTCCAGCCGCCACCGAGCCCGCACCTGCCGCCGCACCGGCGCCGGTCACGGCCGCCCCGGTCGCGAACACCGGCATCACCAGCAAGGAAACCGTCGACAACCCTTACGGCCTCGGCGCGCTGTGGGCACAGGGCGACTTCGTGTCGCGCGGCACGCTGATCATCCTGGTCATCATGAGCATGGGCAGCTGGTACATCCTGATCACCAAGCTCTACGAGAGCTTCAAGATCGCCAGCGAGGCCAAGGTCGCACGCAAGAGTTTCTTCAAAGCCGCCAGCCTCGCAGAAGGTTCGACCAAGCTCAAGAAGGGCAGTGCGTTCCGCTTCATCGCCGAGAGCGGCATCCAGGCCAGTGAGCACCATGAAGGCGACCTGACCAAGAACATCGACCACAACACCTGGGTCACGATGGGTGTCGAGCGCAGCGTGGCCGATGTGCAAAGCCGCCTGCAGGACGGCCTGGCCTTCCTGGCCACCGTCGGCTCCACGGCGCCATTCGTCGGCCTGTTCGGCACCGTCTGGGGCATCTACCACGCCCTCACCGCCATCGGCATTGCAGGCCAGGCGTCGATCGACAAGGTGGCCGGCCCGGTGGGTGAGGCGCTGATCATGACGGCGATCGGCCTGGCGGTGGCGGTGCCCGCGGTGCTGGGCTACAACTGGCTGGTGCGGCGCAACAAGGTCACGATGGAAAAGGTGCGCAGCTTTGGCGCCGACCTGCACGGCGTGCTGATGGGCGCGAAGGCGAGTTCGGCGCAATCATCGCGCTGAACGCGACCGGCGCATCGAAAGGACACAGCCATGGCGATCAACGTGGGTTCCTCCGGGGAGGAAGACGAAGTTGTCTCGTCCATCAACACCACGCCGCTGGTCGACGTGATGCTGGTGCTGCTGATCATC
>JANNBZ010000291.1:0-3340 GCA_031386065.1 Burkholderiales bacterium | reverse complement strand
AGGCGGCGTCGAGTGCCGCACGCAGCGTGAGCGAGTCGGTGTCGAATTCGGGGGTCTCGGTGAACCGCCGCAGTTGCTGCGTGAAGCGGATGCGGGCCATGCGGCGCGATGCTACGCCGCCGCCAAGCGCCCGGCAATGGCGCGGCGATACGTGGCATGGCGCGGCAATGCGTGGTCCGCAGAAACGACCTCAGATCTCCAGCCAGGCTGGCGAGTCTCCCAACCGCAACGGCCACATGCGCCGGGTAGTTCTGGTGGCCGCAGCCCAGCTTCACTGCGGCGCCGGCACTCGATCGGCAGTTTGCGCATCGGCTTGGTCTTGTTCAGCGCGTTGAAGATGCGTTCCATCTCGATCTCGCGCCGGTCGCGTGCACTCATGTTTCACCTTCGGCGGCGGGACGGAACAGGACGGTCACGTCGTTCTGGCCCTCGATGTTTGCCTCGTTTGCGGAATACAGATACCGGCGGTTGGCCGGCTTTCATGGCCATGTCCGCCCGCAGGTCGGCGCTGCCTCGGCCCGGGCCACGCCCGCTGCACAACTCGTTTGCTAGACTTCGCGGACAGTGGGGGGGTAGCTCAGCTGGGAGAGCGCCGCGTTCGCAATGCGGAGGTCGTGAGTTCGATCCTCATCCTCTCCACCACTCTTCTTCCAAGGCCTTGTCAAACAAGGCCTCTTTCTTATCTGCGGCGTGTCGGTATCGAAGTGGTCCATCTAAGTGGTCCAAACCGAGCGCCCGAATGCACATCCCCGATCACCTTCAAAAGAGCCGCCGCGGCATCTGGTACTCCCGCTGGGTAGTCCAGCCGCAGTTCGCAGTCGACATCCAGATTTGCCGAGGGAGCTCAAGCGCTCCACCCACACGGCCGACATACGAGAGGCACGCGTGGCTGCGCGGCGGCTGCATCAAGTGAAGTTGAGGGCAAGGTGCGACGTTGCCTCTGGTGCGCCGGCAGTTGCGTCGGCGCCTGCGCGAGCGCTCAACTCAGCGGTGCGTGGACGACCTTGCCCCTGGTGATGAGTTCATCGATGCGCGCCATGACCAGCGCGCCGTTGGCCGAGTAGGGGTCGAAATCCGGCCAGACGATCTTCGTTTGCGGGTCCACGTCCGACAGATGGACACGCGCCATCGACCATCCACCGTAGCGCCGCTTGACGATGCTTTCGCAATGGATCAACTCCAGATCGGTGTGGCGCGGGTCCGCCGAGATACGCGCATACAGGCGTGTCACTCGTCCACGCTCACCTTCCAGTGCCTGCAGGAACACACCTTGTCCCTCGCAGAGCACGCCGGTGATGTCGTTCTGCGTGTTCCAGGCATGCGCCTTTCGCAGAATCGAATCGGTCAGCGCATGGGTCTGCGAGCCCACCGTTTTGCTCACGTAAATCAGGCGAATCAGCATGGTCCAGATGTCCTCGAAATCGCCGAGCCTGGACAAGATTACATCGCGGGGCTGCGGATCAGGTGATCGAAAGCCGAAAGCGCCGCCTTCGAGCCCTCGCCGGTCGCGATGATGATCTGCTTGTACGGCACCGTGGTCACGTCACCTGCGGCAAACACGCCGGGCAGGCTGGTGGCGCACTTGTCGTCGATCAGGATTTCACCGTACTTCGACAGCTCGACCGTGCCGCGCAGCCACTCGGTGTTGGGGACCAGACCGATCTGCACGAACACACCTTCGAGCGCGACATGGTGTATGTCACCGCTCGCGCGTTGCTTGTAGGCGAGGCCGTTCACGCGGCCGTCAGCGCCAGTGATTTCCGTCGTTTGCGCACCGGTGTGAATCCCCACGTTCGGCATGCTCTTGAGCTTGTTCACCAACACCGCGTCGGCCTTGAGCTGGTCGGCAAACTCGATCAGCGTCACATGAGCGACGATGCCGGCCAGATCAATCGCGGCCTCGACACCCGAGTTGCCTCCGCCGATCACGGCCACGCGTTTGCCCTTGAACAACGGGCCGTCGCAGTGCGGGCAGTAGGCCACGCCCCTGTTCCTGTACTCCTGCTCGCCGGGTACGTTCACCTTGCGCCAGCGCGCGCCGGTGGCCAGTACCACCGAGCGGCTCTTCAGTGCCGCGCCGTTGGCGAGCGTCACCGTGATCTCGCCACCCGGCTCTAGCGCGGGCTCGATGGCGGTGACCCGCTGGCTGTTCATGATGTCCACGCCGTAGCTGCGCACATGCGATTCCAGCGCGGCAGCGAACTTCGGGCCCTGCGTCTCCTGAACCGAGATGAAGTTCTCGATGCCCATCGTGTCCAGCGTCTGCCCACCGAAGCGCTCGGCCACCACGCCAGTGCGGATGCCCTTGCGCGCGGCGTAGACCGCTGCTGCGGCACCGGCCGGGCCGCCGCCGACGATCAGCATGTCGAATGCTTCCTTCGCGGCGAGCTTGGCGGCATCGCGCGCTGCGGCGTTGGTATCGATCTTGGCCAGGATGTCGGCGATTTCGATGCGGCCCGAATGGAACATCTCGCCGTTCAGGAACACCATCGGTACGGCCATGATCTGGCGCGCCTCGACCTCGGACTGGAACAGGCCGCCGTCGATGGCCACGTGGCGAATGCGCGGGTTCAACACCGCCATCAGGTTGAGTGTCTGCACCACGTCCGGGCAGTTGTGGCAGGTCAGGGACATGTAGGTCTCGAAGACGAAGTCGCTTTCGAGTGACTTGATCTGCTCGATCACGTCGGCCTCCACCTTCGGCGGGTGCCCGCCGGCCTGCAACAGCGCCAGGACCAGCGACGTGAACTCATGGCCCATTGGGATGGCGGCGAAGCGCAAACCCATGTCCTCTCCCGCGCGGCTGATCGAGAACGACGGTCGCCGCGCATCGCTGCCATCGTGCCGCACGCTGATCTTGGCGCTCAGCTCACCGATCTCGTCGAGCAGCTCGCGCATTTCTTGCGAGGCAGGGCGCTCGTCAAGCGAAGACACCAGTTCTACCGGCCGCGTCACGCGTTCGAGGTAAATCTTGAGCTGGCCCTTCAGGCTGTCGTCCAACATGGCAGAGATCCTTCTCCTAAATCTTGCCGACCAGATCGAGCGACGGGGTCAGCGTCTTGGCGCCTTCCTGCCACTTGGCCGGGCATACCTGGCCGGGGTTCTTGGCCACGTACTGGGCGGCCTGCACCTTGCGCAGCGTTTCCTTCACATCGCGCGCGATCGCGTTGTCGTGAATCTCGGCGGTCTTGACGATGCCGTCGGGGTTGATCACGAAGGTGCCGCGCAGTGCCAGGCCTTCTCCCTCGATGTGCACGCCGAACATGCGGGTCAACGTGTGGGTCGGGTCCCCGACGAGCGGGAACTTCGCCTTGCCGACGGCCGGGCTGGTCTCGTGCCA
>JANNBZ010000275.1:0-19101 GCA_031386065.1 Burkholderiales bacterium | reverse complement strand
CGCGCGCGAGGCGGCCCGCAAGGCGCGTGAAATGACGCGCCGCAAAGGCGTGCTCGACGGCATGGGCCTGCCCGGCAAGCTGGCCGACTGCCAGGAAAAAGACCCGGCGCTGTGCGAGATCTACATCGTCGAGGGCGACTCCGCTGGGGGCTCGGCCAAGCAGGGCCGCGACCGCAAGTTCCAGGCGATCTTGCCGCTGCGAGGCAAGATCCTGAACGTCGAGAAAGCGCGCTTCGAGAAGCTGCTGACCAGCAATGAAATACTGACGCTGATCACCGCGCTGGGCACCGGCATCGGCAAGGGCTCGGGCGGCGACGACTTCAACGTCGCCAAGCTGCGCTACCACCGCATCATCATCATGACCGACGCCGACGTCGACGGCGCGCACATCCGCACCTTGCTGCTGACCTTCTTCTATCGGCAGATGCCCGAGCTGGTCGAGAACGGCCACATCTACATCGCGCAGCCGCCGCTCTACAAGGTCAAGCTCGGCAAGGAAGAGCAGTACCTGAAAGACGGCACCGAGCTCGATGCTTACCTGCTGCGTGTGGCGCTGAAAGACGCCAAGCTGGAAACCGGCGTGCCCGGTGCCGCGCTGCTGCAGGGCGACGCGCTGGAAGCGCTGGCGCGCCAGTACGTGCTGGCCAACCGCGTGGTCGAGCGGCTGAGCACCTGGATGGACGTGGAAGGCCTGCGCGCCATGGCCAACGGACTGGCCCTGAACCTCGACACGCTCGAAGCCGCTGAAGCGTCAGCGATCGGTTTGAAGGCAGCCCTGCACGACGCCGAGGTCAACGCCGAGTTCGACGTGCGCAGCGACAAGCACATCCTGCGCATCAGCCGCATCCAGCACGGCAACGTGAAGAGCAGCGTCATCACCGCCGACTTCGTGCACGGCGCCGACTACGAGGTGCTCAGCACGGCTGGCCTGACCTTCCGCGGCCTGGTCAGCGCCGAGGCGGTGGTCAAGCGCGGCGAAGGCGAGCGCCAGAAGGACGCCCGCGTCAGTGACTTCCGCCAGGCCATGGCCTGGCTGCTGCTGCAGGCCGAGGCGGCCGTCGGCCGCCAGCGCTACAAGGGACTCGGCGAGATGAACCCGATCCAGCTGTGGGAAACCACGATGGACCCGACCGTGCGCCGCCTGTTGAAAGTGCAGATCGACGACGCCATCGAGGCCGACCGCGTGTTCACCATGCTGATGGGTGACGAGGTGGAGCCAAGGCGCAATTTCATCGAGAGCAATGCGCTGAGGGCGGCGAACATCGACGTTTGAAGCGAGGTAATGCGGGCCAGGCGCGCCATCCGTCAGCCGCCGCACTCAACCAGGCGAGCCTCCAGGTAGCGCCGTTCGGCCAAATTGCGCACCAGCCCCAGCGCGACACGGTAGGCCTGTTGTGCCTCGGCGAGCCGCCCGAGCCGGCGCAGCAGGTCGGCGCGGGCCGCGTGCAGCAGGTGGTAGTCGCAAAGTTCCTCGCGGCCCTCAAGGCGCGCGATCCAGGCCAGTCCGTGCTCGGCCCCGTCGGCCATGGCGAGCGCGACCGCAGCGTTGAGTTCCACCACGGCGCTCGGCTGCTCTTGCAGCAGGCCGGTGTACAGCGCGGCGATCTGTTTCCAGTCGGTGTCGGCGGCCCGCGTTGCGCGTGCGTGCAAGGCTGCGATGGCCGCCTGCAACTGGTACGGCCCGCGCTGTCGCCACGCGAGCGCGGTGTCGAGCACCGCCAAGCCTTCGTCGATCGCCTTGCGGTTCCAACGTGAGCGGTCCTGCTCCTCCAGCGGCACCAGCATGCCGTCGTCGCGCATGCGGGCGGCACGCCGCGCATCGTGTAGCAGCATCAGCGCAAACAGACCCAGCACCTCGGGCTCCTGCGGCATCAGTTCGACCAGCAGCCGCGCGAGCCGAATCGCCTCGACGCACAGGTCGGGGCGCAACAGCGCCGGCGTGTCGGTGGCTGCATAGCCTTCGTTGAACACCAGATAGACCACGCCCAGCACGGTTTGCAGACGTTGCGGCAGCAGTTCGCGCGACGGCACGTCATAGGGGATGCGCGCGTCGAGAATCTTCTTCTTGACGCGCACCAGGCGTTGTGCGGTGGTGGCCTCGGGTTCGAGGAAGGCGCGCGCGATCTCGCGCGTGGACAGCCCGCACAGCGTGCGCAGCGCAAGCGCCATCTGCGCCTCGCGCGAGATGGCCGGGTGGCAGCAAGTGAACACCAGGCGCAGGCGGTCGTCCTCGACGCCGGAAACGTCGGCGGGATGCGGCGGGCGATCGGCCGTTTCCGGGGCCGCCAGGTCGGGCGGCTCGGCGCTGTAGGACGGGCCGCTGGCGCGGCGCCGGATCAGATCGATCGCGCGCCGCTGCGCCACGGTGGTGAGCCACGCGGCCGGTGCCGAGGGCAGGCCCTGGGCGGGCCACACCTCGATCGCCTTGGTGAAGGCGTCCTGCAGCGCGTCTTCTGCCAGATCGAAGTCGCCGAACCGGCGGATCAGGCCGGCCAGCACGCGCGCGCCTTCGGTGCGGCAGATGCTTTCAATGACGGGCGTCAGCATGAACAGTCAGCGTGGGCGGTCACCGATGGGGCGGCGGGTGGGTGCCGCCCGCGCATCAAACGGTGTCCGGCGTAACGCCGATCGGTCGCACCTCGATCGAGCCGCCGTGTGCCGCCGGGCAGCGCGCCGCCCACTTCACCGCTTGGTCCAGGTCGGGCACGTCGACGATGTAGTAGCCGCCGAGCTGCTCCTTGGTTTCGGCGAAAGGCCCGTCGGTGGTGAGCGTCTTGCCGTCGCGCACCCGCACAGTTGTCGCGCTGTGGGTGGCCTTGAGTTCGGCGCCACCGCGCAGGACGCCGGCGTCGCGCAGGTCGTGGCTGTACTGGCTGAACGCGGCGTACATCTGCTTCTGCGCGGCGGGGTCGCTTGCCATCAGCGCGAAGTTCTTCTCGTCGCCGTAGATCATGATCATGTATTGCATGGTTCGTCCTTTCGGTTGGGATGCCCCGAGCTCCGGTGGCATCCCCATGACGCAGCCGCGGCGCTGAAATCGACACGCCGGCGCGGATATTTCTTGTTGGATGGGTTTCGCGCTGCCGCCGTGGCCGACGCACGTTACGCCGTTCGGGATAATGTCGGCAGGTCAGACGGCGACAGCAAGCGGTTTCGCCACTGAGCATCAAACCCGGAGGTCATCTTGAGCACAGCCACGTTTCCCGAGTTCGAGTCCACCGCCAAGGCCCAGGGCTTCGACGAAGTCCTGGAGCGGCGCTGGGCGCCCGATGCGGTGGTCGGCGTACACGCCCATCCGTTCGCCGTGAAGGCGCTCATGGTCGAGGGCGAGTTGTGGCTGACGGTCGGCAGCGACACCCGTCATTTGCGCAGCGGCGACACCTTCGAGTTGCCGCGCGACGTACCGCACGCCGAGCGCTACGGAGGCGACGGAGCTGTCTTTTGGGTGGCCCGGCGGCACGACACTGGGGCTGCTGCGCGCTGACACGCTGCTCGCGGCTGCGACATCGCGGCACAGCATCGGCATCGCCGCTGAACCGCCATGGATCACAGCTTTCTTTCCGCCTTCATCTTGCTGCTGCTGGTGCTCGACCCGCTGGGCAGCCTGCCGGTGTTCATTCCGATCATGCGCGAGGTGGCACCCGAGCGCCGCCGCCGGGTGGCGGTGCGCGAGGCGCTGATCGCCTTCGGGGTGCTGTTCGCCTTCATGCTGTTCGGCGATGTGTTTCTGCGTGTGATGCGTTTGTCCGAACGTTCGCTCGAAGTGGCCGGCGGCGTGATCCTGCTGATGGTGGCGATCCGCATGATCTTCAGCCACGAGGGCGGCGTCTACGGCACGCCCGAGGGCAAGGAGCCGTTCATCTTTCCGCTGGCGGTGCCGCTGATGGCCGGCCCCTCGGCGATGGCCACGGTGCTGTTGCTGGCCTCGCGCCAACCCGATCGTGTGCTGGCCTGGGCCGGCGCGCTGACCTGCGCCATGGCGGTGTCGGGCGCGGTGCTGCTGCTGTGCGAGCGCATCCGCAGGCTGCTCGGCGACTCGGTGGTGTCGGCGCTTGAAAAGCTGATGGGCCTGGTGCTGACGGCGATCGCGGTCGAGATGATCCTGGCCGGCCTGAAGCAGTACTTCATGGCACCGCAGTAGGCGCCGGCCCACGGGTTTCTACTGGACATCGAAGGCCCGTACACGGAACGTGCGCGCGCGTCGCGATTTGCGTCCACTCTTGCAAGAAAACTGCAAGCGCTTGTCGATAGACTCGCTGACTTCTGCGGACCACCTCACCGGGACATTCGGTTCGCAAGTCTGGCAATCACCCCCTGCCCGATCTGCCAAAGCGCGCCTAAGATCGCCGCGCGCAACACGCTCAATCGCGCTGCCGGCGCCCCGCCGGGCGCCTGTCCTGCTGAACCCACATCCATTCGTCATCGCCGTGAAAGGGCCAACCTCCATGAACCTGATCAAGTGGGCCGCGCGCGGCCTGGTCTCTGCCGGGGCTGTGGCCGCCGCGTTGTCGCTGCTGGCATCCGGCGCGCAGGCGCGCAGCCTCGACGACGTAAAAAAGGACGGCAAGATCATCGTCGCCACCGAAGGGCAGTTCGCGCCGTTCAACTATTTCCAGGGCGCCAAGCTGACCGGTTTCGAGGTCGAGGTGGCCGAGGCGATGGCGGCCAAGATGGGTCTGAAAATCGAGTGGAAAGCGCTCGGCTTCGACGCCCTGCTGGCCGGCCTGCGGCAGGACCGCTGGGACATGGTGATCGCCTCGCACGGCATCACCGATGAACGCGCCAAGGCGGTCACCTTCACCGAGCCGCATTACTGCTCGGGCGGCGTGATCATCGCCAAGTCCGACGCCATCAAGACGGCGGCCGACCTGAACGGCAAGACGGTGGCGGTGCAAACCGGCACCACCTACCTCGACAACGTGAAGAAGCTCGCCGGCGTGAAGGAAATGAAGAACTTTCCGCAGGACACCGATGCACGCGCCGCGCTGATCACCGGCCGCGTCGACGCCTGGGTGACCGACCGTTTCGTGGCCAAGGCGTCGCTGGCGGCCAGTCCGAGTGCCGGCATGAAGATGGGCGACTTTTTGTTTGTCGAGCGCATCGCCTCGGCGGTCAGCAAGGGCAACACCTCGCTGGCCGGCGAAGTGAACAAGGCGCTGGCAGCGATGCTGGCCGACGGCAGCTATGCGGCCATTTCGCAGAAGTGGTTCAACGAAGACATTCGCTGCAAGTAAGCCAACGCGGCTGTCACCGTGACCTCTGTTTCGCTTCGCGTCTGGCCCGCCCGCTGGGGCCGCCAGCAACGCAGCTCGGCCACCATGGCCACGGCGGCGCTGGTGCTGGTGTTGATGCTGTGGCTGATGGCGATTCCGTTGTCGCTGGCGCCCGAACCGATCGGCAACAACGCGCAGTTGTTTGCCGAAGGCACGCGCATCACCGTGCTGCTGACGGCCGTGGCGGCGCTGGCCGGTGTGCTGCTGGGGGTGTTGGCCGCGCTGGGCAAGACCTCGCGCTGGCCGCCATTGCGCTGGGTCGCCGGCGCCTACATCTGGGTCATCCGCGGTACCCCGCTGCTGGTGCAGGTGCTGTTCGTGTACTTCGCGCTGCCGGTGTTGATTCCGGCCTTGCAGCTGAGCGACTTTGCCTCGGCCTGCGTGGCGCTGAGCCTGAACGTCGGCGCCTACAACGCCGAGGCCATCCGGGCCGGCCTGCTGGCGGTGCCCAAGGGCCAGGTCGAGGCCTCGCGTTCGCTGGGCCTGTCGCCGTGGTTCACCTTCATCGACGTGACGTTTCCGCAGGCGTTCAAGATCTCGTTGCCACCGCTGGTCAACAACATCGTGGCCTTGCTGAAGGACTCGTCGCTGGCGTATGCGATCGGCGTGGTCGAGCTGACCAACGTCGGCAACCGCATCCAGGCGGCCACGTTTCAGCCGCTGCCGATCCTGCTGACATCGGCGACGATCTACCTTCTGCTGACCACCGTGCTGACGCAGATCTCGAACGCGGTGGAGCGGCGCTTCGATGTGGAAGGACGGGTCGCATGAGTCATCGGCTGTCAACGGTTGCGTGTTTGGCTGGGGGCCGGAACAGAGGCACGGTTTTTTTCACCGCCAAGGCGCAAAGGGCGCCAAGAACGCGAAGGAAATCCCCTTTTTTCTTCTTTGCGCTTCTTTGCGCCCTTTGCGCCTTGGCGGTGAAAATTCGTCGCCCGTCACACCGCATCGGTTCAGCGGAGGCATTCGCGTGAACACCGTTCCTGCATCGACCCAGGCCGCACCACTCATCACGGTCGACCACGTCAACAAGCACTTCGGTGCGGCCCATGTGCTGCGCGATGTGTGCACGCATTTCAACGCCGGCGAGGTGGCGGTGATCATCGGTGCCTCGGGCTCGGGCAAGAGCACCTTGCTGCGCACCCTGAACCGGTTGGAGAAGCACGACAGTGGTCGCATCGTGGTCGACGGCATCGAGGTCTGCGACGACTTGAAAGAGCTCGATGCGCTGCGCAGCGAGGTCGGCATGGTGTTCCAGCAGTTCAACCTGTTTCCGCACCTGACCGTGCTCGAAAACGTGACGCTCGCACCGCGCCGCGTGCGCAAGATGCCGTGCGAGCAGGCCGACGCGAAGGCGATGGAACTGCTGGACCGCGTGGGGCTGAAGGCGCATGCCCACAAACACCCGTTCGCGTTGTCGGGCGGGCAGCAGCAGCGGGTGGCGATTGCACGCTCTTTGGCGATGGCACCGCGCGTGATGCTGTTCGACGAACCGACCTCGGCGCTCGACCCCGAAATGGTCAAGGAAGTGCTGGACGTGATGAAGCAGCTCGCGGCGTCGGGCATGACCATGATCGTGGTGACGCACGAGATGGGCTTTGCGCGCGAGGTCAGCGACCGCGTGCTGTTCATCGACCAGGGTTGCGTGGCGCAGGACGCCCCGCCCGATGCGTTTTTCGGCGACCAGCGCAACGAGCGCATTCGCGCGTTTCTCGGCCAGATGGCCCACTGAATTCAATACAAACCACCAGGAGAGCCCCATGATTTTGAACAAGACCTTGCTCAGCGTGGCGCTTGCCGCCGCCTTCATGAACGCCCCGCCCGCCCAGGCGCAAACCGCGAAAGACTTCGACGAATTGCGCCAGGAGATCAAGCGCCTGCGCGACGAGGTCAACGCGCTCAAGCAGCAGGCCGCGCCAGCCAAGGCAGCCGACACCAGCGGCTGGGGCGAACGCATCGATCAGCTCGAAATCAAGAGCAAGGACGCCGTGGTGTTGGGCGACATCGGCGGCGGCTTCCGCTTGCCGGGGTCGGACACCTCGATTCGGCTGTACGGCTACGCCGAGGCCCACCTGATCCATGACTTCAAGGCCTTTGCCAGCCCCGACAATTCCAGCAACCTGTCGTTCCAGCCGCTCGACAACGCGGGCAGCCCGAAGGGCCGCACCAAGCTGACGGCCGAGACCTCGCGCTTCGGTTTCGAAACATCCACGCCCACGGGCTTGGGCACCTTCAACACCAAGCTGGAGATGGACTTCTATTCGTACGGCGGCGACAACCGGAATCGCCTGCGGGTGCGCCAGGCCTACGGCGAATACGCGGGCTGGTTGATCGGCCAGACCTGGTCCACCTTCATGGACCTGGACGACCTGCCCGAAACGGTGGACTTCAACGGCCCCATCGGCGCGCCGTTCTCGCGCCGCACGGTGATCCGCTACACCTATGCCGACCCGCAGGCGCGCCAGAAATTCACCTTCGCACTCGAAGATCCCGAAGACCAGTTCGTTGGCGGCAGCGCGAACGAGAAGATGCCGCAACTGGTGGCCCGCTTCGACAAGAGCTTCGATTGGGGCGCCGTCAATGCGCGCGTGCTGGCGCACGAGAAGCGCTCCGCCACGCAAACCAAGCGCGGCTACGGCATCGGCGTGGGCGGCAGCTACAAGCTGACCGACAAGGATCTGTTGATGGGCCAGTACACCCGCGTTGACGGCGACATCGACCAGCTCTACGGTTCCAACGGCTACGCCATCGACACAGAGACCGGCGCCATCAGTTTCGACAAGAACCAGGGCCTGGTGCTGGGCTACGCCAAGACCTTCAGCGACCAGTTGCGCGGCAGCGTGGTGCTGGGCCTGAACCGCGGCAAGTCGGCGCAGGCCACGGACAACCGCACGCTGCGCCAGTTCCATGTCGGCCTGATCTATTCGCCGCTGAAGAACGTGGAGCTCGGCAGCGAACTGATCCTGGGCGAGCGCAAGACCTTCAACGACGAGAAGGGCACGATGTCGCGCTTCGACCTGATGGGGCGCTACAGCTTCTGAGTCGCCCTACCGGTGCCCCGGCCAGGCCTCGAATGACCCACCTCCGCCGTTCGGAGACCGATCCGCTGGACCGCTTCCTCGCGCTGCTGGCGCAGAGCCTGGAGGCCGGCGCCTTCGTCAAGCTGGTGCTGGCCAAGCCACGGGGTGTTCACGCCAATGCAGACGCCGACCTGGTGCGCGTGTCGGTGCGTCGGATCGCGTTGAAGGGCCAGCCGAGCCTGTCCTTCGTGTACAGCCACAGCACGCGCGACGTGACCAAGAACCTGCCGCTGGCCGATGCGCTGGGCCTGTTGAACGAGCTGCTGGGAACCGGCTTCAGCCATGCGCACCTGCTCACCGCCACCGAAGACATCCAGTTGCTGACCAGCAAGAAGGGCAAGCGCAGCCTGAGCCGCACCGCCGTCGCACATGCCGAGACTGCCGAGGCACCGCCGGACACGCACGACCGCGCCAAGCAGCGCCTGATCGCGCAAGACCGCCCGTTCCTGACCGCGCTGGGTGTGACCGATGCGCAGCATCAGGTGGTGCCGGCGATGTCGCGCAAGTGGAAGCAGATCAACAAGTTCGTCGAGGTGTTCTCGCACGCGCTGGCGGCGTCGCCGCTGGCGCAGGCAGAACGCATTCGCGTGGTCGACTTCGGCTCGGGCAAGGGCTACCTGACCTTCGCGGTGCACGACCATCTGAGCCAGCTGCCGGGGCGACAGGTGCAGGTCACCGGCGTCGAGCTGCGGCCCGACATGGTGAGCCTGTGCAACGCCGCAGTCGCCAGGCTCGGCCTGCGCGGGCTGGCCTTCGAGCAGGGCGATGTGCGCACGTATGTGCCGGGTGCGCCGGGCGCGCTCGACGTGATGATCGCGCTGCACGCCTGCGACACCGCCACCGACCACGCCATTCACCTGGGCCTGCGCGCCGGCGCGGCGATCATCCTGTGCTCGCCGTGCTGCCACAAGGAGCTGCGCCCGCAGTTGCTCAGCCCGCACCCGCTGCGGCCCATCCTGCAGCACGGCGTGCACCTGGGGCAACAGGCCGAGATGCTGACCGATGGCCTGCGCGCGATGCTGCTCGACGCCTGCGGCTACGAGACGCAGGTGTTCGAATTCGTCTCGCTCGAGCACACGCAGAAGAACAAGATGATCCTGGCCGTCAAGCGCGCACAGCCCGGGCCGGCCGACGCCGTGCTGGCGCAGATTCGCGAGGTGAAAGGCTTCTACGGCATCCGCGACCAGTGCCTGGAAACACTGCTGCGCGCCGACGGCATGATGGTCTGAGCCGACGAAGCGAAGGACCTGCGAAGCTGTCCAGCGCAGTCGGCTCGCGAAGGCCATGGAAGAAAAGTCGATCAACCACGGACGTGCCGGCCTGAGCCAATGACGAAGCGAAGGACCTGCGAAGCTGTCCAGCGCAGTCGGCTCGCGAAGGCCAAGGAAGAAGCTTCGATCAATCACCGACGTGCAGGCCTGAGCAAACGACGAAGCGAAGGACCTGCGAAGCTGTCCAGCGCAGTCGGCTCGCGAAGGTCAAGGAAGAAGCTTCGATCAATCACCGACGTGCAGGCCTGAGCCAACGACGCAGCGAAGGACCTGCGAAGCTGTCCAGCGCAGTCGGCTCGCGAAGGCCAAGGAAGAACATTCGATCGACCACCGACGTGCTGGCCTGACGCCCGCGCGAAACCGGCGTCAGCGCCGGTAGTCGATGCGCCATTGGCGCAGCCAGGTGGTGCCGCCGTCCGAGGTGCTTTCCCAGTCCCAGGTCAGCGCATCGGGGCCGATCGAATGGAACACCATGCGTTGCGCCGTGGCCTTGCCGTCCGCACGCGTCACGTCGGTGATGAAGATGCGCTTGTCGCCGTCGACCTGCGCGCTGAAGTTGAAGTGGCCGCCCTGGTTGTCGGCCCAGGCCTGCTTCCACACGCCGCTGGCCTTGTGCAGCACCGACAGTGAGCGGCCTTTCAGCACCGGCGGGGCCGACGAGCCCTCGGCTTCCTCGAACTGTTCTTCCAGCACCGCGCCGTCGAGCACCTTGGCGATGCGGTTGCGCCCGTGGCCTGTGCTGCCGTCGGCGTTGCGCCACGACACGTGCCAGTCGCCGACCCAGAAGTCGAACAGGTCGGCGCGCTGGGCGGTGCCGGGCGCCATTGGCGCCGTCACCGTCTGCGCCTGCAGCGAACCGGCCGCTGCGACCACAGCTACCACGGCCACCACGGCGAGCACGCCACCGCGCGGCCGGCGCTGGGTGAAGCTGGCGCTCGCCATGGGCTACTTGAACCGATAGGTCGCGCTGAAGTAGATGAAGCGGCCACGCGGATCGGCGTACTGCGGGTCATAGCCGGCTTGGAAGGACACCTGGCCGCCCGAGTTGGTGAAGGGCGGGTCGCGGTTCAGGAGGTTCTTCACGCCGACGATCAGCTTCAGATCCTTCAGCCCGGCGTACTGGGTTTGCAGGTCGTAGGTTTCGTAGCTGCCGACGCGACGCGGGGCGCCGGTCTGCGAGCCCGGCAGGTCCTCGTAGCCGGTCTGCCAGTTCTGCGCCGCCGTGACCGTCCACGGCCCGCGCACGAGGCTGGCCGACAGGTAGGTTTTCAGGCGTGGAATCAGGCCGCCGGTGGCGTTGTTGACGAAGTTGATGTTGGGGGTGAAGCTGCCGTCCGGGTTCTCGGTCTCGTAGGTCGAGAAGTAGGTGCCGCTGGCCGACAGCGTGATGTTGCCCAGCGCGGTCGGCGGCAGCCTGAAGCGCGCGTCGAAGTCCACGCCCGACAGCCGGGTCTGTCCGAGGTTCAGGTTGGTCTGGTTGATCTGCGTGATCGGCCCCGGCAGGTTCGGAAATGCAGGGTCCACCGGCCCGCGGGTGATCAGGTAGCCGTACTTCGTCAAGTCGCCCAACACGGTGGCAGAGGCCACGCCGTTGACGATGGTGTCCTTCAGGCGGATCTTGAAGGCATCGAGCGTGAGCGAGATGTTCGCGGTGGGCTCCAGCACGATGCCCAGCGTGGTGCTGGTGGACTTCTCGGGCCTCAGCGCCGCATTGCCGCCGTTCAAGATGGGGAACTGCGTCGAGCAGTCCTTGATGCCGTCGTTGGTGGTCGGACAGCGCGCCGAATCGCTGAGCCCCGGCGGCGTGACGCCGGTGGTTTGCGGCAGGAACTGGTCTTGCAGGCTGGGGGCGCGGAAGCCCTTGCCGATCGAGCCGCGCAGCAGCACCTCGCGCATCGGCTGCCAGCGCAGGCTGGCCTTCGGTGTGGTGGAGTTGCCCACGCCCTGGTACTTGTCGAAACGCACGGCGGCGCTGGCTTCCAGCCCCTTGACGATGGGCAGGTTGACCTCGCCGAACAGCGCGCCCACCTTGCGCGAGCGGTCGGTGTTCAGGAAGTTGCCGCCGTAACCGGCGATGTCACCGGTCTGGATGGTCGGGTTGGCTTCGAACAGGTACTTCTCCTGGCGAAACTCGGCGCCCAATGCCAGCGCGAGCGGCCCTGCCGGCAGCGTGAGCAAGTCGCGCGAGGCCTTGGCGTACACACTGTCCAGCGTCGACTCGATGTCGAAGGCGTGGCCGGTGAAATTGGTGGCGCGCAGTTGTGCGTCGACTGCCGCCGAGTTGGGCCCGAAGAAGTTGACGCTGCCACTGTTGAGCAGCGGCAGGATCGCCGTGAGCGACGGGAAGCCGTCGTTCACCTGTTCCGACACCTTACTGCTCGAATGCAGGAAGCCGCCGTCGAAGTCCCAGCCGGCCAGCGTTCCCTTGGCACCCAGCGCCAGCCGCGGCGCTTCTGAAATGTCGGTGATGTCGCGGTTGCCGTTGACCGCCGCGCGATAGCGCACCAGCAGGTCGGGCGTGGGCCCGCCGGTGATGCCTCGCACGTAGGCGGTCGGGTAGAACGGGCTGGCCGACGTCAGCACGATGGTCGAGAAGCCGTTGTAGGGCGCCACCGCGAACAGCGGGTGATTCGGCGGCAGCGCGAATTGGTCCGAGATCGGCACCGGCTGGATGATGTTGTTCTGCTTGTTGCGGTTGTACGAGGCTTCGAGGTAGGCCTCGATGTCGCTGCTGATCGCAAACTTGGCTGCCGCGAAGAGGCTCATGCGCTCGGCGGCCGGCACCAGCTGCACCAGCGGCGACGGGTCGAAGCGGCACGCCGTCAAGGTGCGCGAGGGCACGTAAGTGGCATAGGGCCCGGGGCAGGCGGGGTTGCTGGGGTTGAAGGCGCCGAACGAACCGTCGACGGCCGCGATGTTGGCCGGGAAGGTGTTGCCCGACGAGCCGTCGTTGCCGGTCTCCGGCGTCACGCTCGACCGCGCGAAGGCGCGCTGCGCCCCGAACAACGCCGTCTCCTTCTGGAACGAGCCGACCAGCATCACGTTGTAGCGGTCGGCGCCCAGGTCGCCCATGCCCCAGGTGGCGGACACGCGCGACAGCCGTGCCCCGCCGCCGGTGCTGTCGCCGAAGTGCGCCGTGATCTCGGCGCCTTTGTAGTCCTTGCGCAAGATGAAGTTGATGACGCCGGCCACCGCGTCAGAGCCGTAGATCGCCGAGGCGCCGTCCTTCAGCACCTCGACCCGCTCGATCGCCGCCAGCGGGATGCTGTTCACGTCGACCGACACCGAGTCGCCGGTGAAGCCGATGCCGTAGGGCGCGATGCGCCGGCCGTTGACCAGCACCAGGGTGCGTATCGACGTCAGCCCGCGCAGCGACACCGACGAGATGCTGCCGGTGGTGCCGCCCGACACCGACGACGCCGTCAGCCCGCCGGAACTGGAAATCGCGGTCACGGTTTGCAGCAGTTGCTCGACCGTCGCCGCACCGGTGCGTTCGATCTCGGCACGCGTAATCACCTGCACCGGCAACGCGGTTTCGGCATCGATGCGCTTGATGCTGGAGCCGGTGATCTCAACCCGCTGCAGCACCTGTTGCGCGGCCGCTGCGAGCGGCGTCAGCAGCAGCACGGCGAGCAGGGCGAGGCGTCGGTTCTGGCGTGTGTTGCGCATGGTGTTTCCTGGGGTGGGAGTCGAAACACAGGCTACGTGCGGCGCGCTGTCGAGGCGTTGCAGTTCTTGCGAATTTGCGAGCCGCTGGCGGCGTTGCAACAGGTGCGACGCGCACCGAAACAGGTTTGAAACAATCGCCGCGTCGGTCGCTGCCGCAGCACGGCGTTGTCAGTCCGACCAGGCCCTCGCACTGGCTGCGCCGCGTCCGTTCTGCACCACCATGCCGGGGGCGCACAGCCGGTAGCCGCGTCCGTACACCGTCTCCAGGTGCAGGCTGGACGCACCGTGTTCGTTCAGCTTCTTGCGGATGCGGCAGATGTGCATGTCGGCGCTGCGGCCGCCGTCGTGGGTGGCGCTGCGCAGCGCGCGCGACATGGTCTCGCGCGGCACCAGTTCGCCGGGACGCGTGGCCATCAACAACAGCAGTTCGAATTGCTGCGCGGTCAGCTCCAGCGAAGCGCCGGCGACGCTGGCCACACCGCGCCGAACGTCGATGTTCAACGGGCCCAGTGCGAACTCGGACGGCGCGTCGTCTTCGCCGTGGCCGCCGACCTCGATCAAGCGACGCAGCTTGGCCGTGAGCAGCCGGCTCGACACCGGCTTGGGCACGATCTCGGTGGCGCCGGATTCCAGTCCCAGCAACTGGTCCTGCTCGTCCTGGGCGTGCGACAGCAGCAGCAGCGGGCCGCGCGCCTTGCCGTGCAGCTTGCGCAGCACCTGCACGTAGCCCTCGCCGAAGCCGTCGGCGTCGAGCAGCACCGCATCGAAGCGCCACTGGCGCAGCATGCCGAGCGCGGCGTCGCAGGAGTCGACCGTGCAGGGTTTGAAGCCGTACGCCGGGAACTCGTGCTGCAAGGCCCGCGCCGCCGCGCTGTCGGTTTCGATGATCAGGCAGAGGTAGGGCATGTCGAGTCTCTTTCCTCGCCTTGCAACTCGGTGGCGCCCCGCAACGCACCTCCGCCACAGCCGAGGTGCTTGCGCACGTTTCGAAACAGCGAGCTGCGGGTGTTGAAGCCGGTCCGCGCGGCGACTTCGTCGAGGTCGCAGTGGGTGCGGGCCAGCAGACGCCGCGCCACCGTCAGGCGTTTGCGCAGCAGGTAGGCGTGTGGCGTGATGTCGTGCACGCGCGCAAACAGCCGCGCGAAATGAAACGGCGACAGCCGCGCCTCGCTGGCCATTTGCTCCAGCGTGAGCGGCTGCTCGTAGTGGCTGAGGATGAAGTCCGACGCCCGCCAGACACGGCGAAACAGCGCCCACCGCGTGGCCGGCTTGACGCTGTCGATGCGGTCGGCGCGTTGTCGCAGGTCACGTTCACACTGGACGGCTGCCTGCAGCACGCCGGCCATCGCGCGCCGCTGCTCGAACGCTGGTGTGGTGCCGGCCTCTACCTGTTGCGCGAGGCGGCGCAGGCGCTGGCTGACCGCGTCGCCGTGCGGGCGGAGGTGCGGCAGGAAACCCACACCGTCGGGCGCCGACGGGACGGCTGCGCCGGCCAGCGTGGCGGCATCGAAGCGCAGAACGAAGGCACGCGCGCCGGGTGGGCTGTGCCAGCCGGCCGCGCATGCCGCCGGGCCTTGCAGGATCAGGTACGCGTCTTCGTCCAGCGTCACCTGCTGCTGCTCGATGCGGTGCGTTTGCGAGCCGCTGTGCATGGTCACGATGCACAGCGCGGGCGGCGCGCAGGCCTTACCGGCCGCGACGCACGTCTCGGTCGGTGAGCCTGCAGTTGTATGCATATGCATGTTACGAGGCAAAAAAGGGTGAAGCTGCTTCAGCTGGCCGCGCGCACCAGGTGCAGCAAGGTGTTGTTCACGTCGTCGACTTCCAGCTTCAGCGCGCGGCCCAGCTCTTTCTGCGCCTGCTTCCACAGCGGCAACGCGGTCGCGAAGACGCGGCGTCCTTCTTCGGTCAGCGCCACCATGCGCTGGCGGCGGTCGTCGCCGACCTCGATCGAGACCCAGCCCTGCCGCTCGAGCACCCGCAGGTTGCGCACCAGGGTGGTCTCGTCCATCGAGATGCGACCGGCGATGTCCTTGATGCTGGTTCGGCGCATCGCGGCGACGGCCCACAGCACCGCCATCTGGCTGGCGCGTACGCCGGCGGGCTGCAGGTGGCGGTCGTAGACGCTGCTGACCGCCCGTGCCGCCATGCGCAGGTTGCCGCACACGCAGTCGAAGCCACGCGGGCCGAGTTTGTCAACGATGTCCATCGAATCAGTATAGATGCATATGCAGACAGCGACCGAGCGGTGGTCCACCGCACGCTTCAAACGGCGTCGTTCAGCACCCGCTCGTTCAACAGTTCGTACACCAGTTCGGCCGCAGCCAGGTCTTCCAGCGCGCTGCCCACCGACTTGAACAGCGTCAGCTCGCCGTCGGTCTGGCGTCCGTCGCATTCGCCCCGGCACAGACTGGCCAGCGTGCCTTGCAGGTCGGTCTCGGCGAAGGCCGCTTCGGCGATGGCTTGCAGCACGTCGCCCGCTTTCAGCAGCGCCTCGGGCGTGTCGACGTAAACGCGGCTGCGCGAGAAGCAGGCGGCGTCGGACTCGCGCATGGCCGGGCTGAAGCCGCCGACCAGGTCGAGGTGGGTGCCGGGGCGCAGCCACGCGCCGTGGATCAGGGGCGTGCCGGACAGCGTGGCGCAGCTGACGATGTCGGCCTGCGCGGTGGCGGCTTCGAGGTCGGTCGTCGCGTGGGCGTCGAAGCCCTGCTCGCACAGGCGCCCGGCCAGCGTGACAGCGGCCGCGGCATGCCGGTTCCAGACCGTCACCTCGTGAATCGGACGCACGCTGCGCATCGCCTCTGCCATCACGGCGGCCACGCGACCGGCGCCGACGATCAGCAGCCGTGACGCATCGGCGCGCGCGAGGTGCGATGCCGCCAGCGCCGAGGCGGCAGCGGTGCGCCGGGTCGTGATTTCGTCGCCGGCCATCAGCGCCAGCGGCTCGCCGCTGCGGGCGTCGAACAGCAGGTAGGTCGAATGCAGCGCCGGCTTGCCGAGGGCCGCATTGCCGGGGAACACGCTGACCGTCTTCAAGCCCAGCCGGGCACCGACGCGCCAGGCCGGCATCAGCAGCAGGGTGCCTGCCGCAGCGCCTGCGGGGTCGATGATGTGATGGGTGTGTCGCAGCGGCACCTCGCAGCCCCCGATGAACATCTGCCGCAGCGCGGCAATCAACGGCGCGAAGGCGAGGTGCCGGCGGGTGGTGGCGGCGCTGATGTGGATCAAGGGTGAAGCAACCTGGATCAGGCGCGGGTCAGGCTTCAGGCGGCAGCTGAAAGCCCATCTGGTCCAGTGCATCGGCCACCAGTTCCAGCCGCAGCAGCGGGCTGTCCAGCGACATGAAGCGCTGCTTCACGTCGGGGGCCAGCGGCAGCAGCTCGCTCCAGCGGTTGGCGAGCCAGCCGCAATCGTCCCACCGATAGGGTTGCTGCAACGGCACGTCGACGCCCTGCATCTGGCGCTCGATCGCGCGCACCAACTGCTGCAGCGCGTCGCGCGCCGGCGCCAGGTCGTCGGGCACCGGCAGCTCGGGGTCGTCTGCCAGCAGCGTGGCGTCGGCCACCCACAGGCCGTGTGGCAATTGCCGGTGGCTGTCGATTCGAAAACGGCGCGTGCCGATGCAGCGGATCACCATCAGCCCGGCCTGCGGCCGTTCCAGCGCGGTGATGCGCGCCAGCGTGCCGACGGGGTGGAAGGCCTCGTGCACGAAGCCATCGCCTGACGGCTTGCCGCCGGGTGAAGCCGACGGTTCGCGCTGGCGCACTTCGCTGCCCTGCGTCAGGCAGACGACGCCGAACGGGGTGCCGGCCTTGTGGCATTTGCCGATCATGTCGAGGTAGCGCACCTCGAAAATCCGCATCGGCAGCAGGCCGTCGGGGAACAGCACCGACTGCAGCGGAAACAGCGGCAGCTCGTGGAGAGAGGTGGGGGATGTGTTCACGCCCGCATCGTAATGCGGGCGGTGCTGCGTGCGGGCTCTGGGGTCGGCGTGTAGCGGGCGGGCCGGTCAGCCGAAGAAGTGGCGGAACACGTCGGGTTCGTGGACCTCGCGCATCGCCATGCCGTTCAGCGTTTCGCGAAACGGCTCGGGCTCGCGCAGCGGGTCCAGCGCGGCGGGCATCGTGGCGCTCCAGGCGGCGCCGAATTCGGAGCGGCCGAACGCCGGGTTCGACGCCTGCGCCGCCGCTTGTCGCCGCTCGGCCAGCGAGCCCGCCAGCGACGGCAGCTCTTCCCATTCGATGGCGCCGCTGTGGGCGACGGCTCGGTGTGGGGCGATCCGGTAAGGCTGGGGTCGGGAGGTGTTCATGCGCGTCTTTCGGCTCTGCAGCGGCGTGATGTGAAGGCTATCGACATCGCGCCGTGATTGATGAGCGGAAAAGCGCGGCAAGGCCGCACCAGTTCGCGCCCGTTCCGCACTCAGCGCGAGGCGTGCTGCGCTTCGCGGGTTTGTGTGCGTTGTTGGCTGCGCTGCTGCGTGGGCTGCTGACTGCGCTGCAGGTCGAGCCGCGTGTAGGCCCGGTCCCGGCCCGACAACGACAGCGACAAGTTCGTGACCCAGCCGTGCGTTTGCGACTCCGGCGCGTGCGCCGGCGTGACCGCCAGCCACGCCGCCAGCGCCAGCGGCAACAGCACCGGCACGCGCACGCGAGGCAGGTGCCCGCGGCTCAGCGCCCAGGCACTGACCAGGCCGCCCACCGCCATGCCGGCCAGCACCTCGGACACCGAATGCACCCCCACCATCACGCGCGACACCGCCACCAGCAGGGCCAGGGCCGCGCCAATGCCCACGGCGCCACGCTGCCAGCCGACCGGCTGCTGGGCGAACACCGCGCCGAAGAGCAGCGGGTAGATCGCGGCCGCGAACATCGCGTGGCCCGAGACGCCGGTGAAGTCGAGCGTGGCGTTGCCGATGCCCCAACCGAGGAAGGCGATCTTGCTCAGCGTGGTGACGAAGGCGGCCACCGCCAGCAGCGCCAACCACCAGCCCACCAGCGGCCGTGCACGTGGCCGCCAGGCCAGCCACAGGCACAGCGCCAGCGTGGCCGGCAGCAGGATCTGCGCCTCGCCGAGGCGGGTGACGACGGGCCAGACGGAGTAGGCAGGAAGGGGCGGGAACAGCATGCAAGGATGGTATCGGCCGCGGCGGCCGGGGCTTGATCCGCCGCCGCCTCAGCCGCCGCAGGTCAGAGCGGCGTCGGCACCTCGGCCTTGGGCGCCATCGCGGTGCCGGCGGTGCCGGCCGCAGCGGCCGGGTGCCCATGCCGCCCACGTCGCACCACCCGCAGCATCCACTGCACCACGTCGTCCACGTAGGTGAAGATCACCGGGATCACCAGCAGGCTCAGGAAGGTCGAGGTGATCAGCCCGCCGATCACGACGATGGCCATCGGTGAACGGAAGCTCGGGTCAACGCCCCAGCCCAGCGCAATCGGCATCATGCCGGCGCCCATGGCGATGGTGGTCATGATGATCGGGCGGGCGCGCTTGTGGCAGGCGTCGAGCAAGGCTTCCCAGCGTGTCATGCCGTGGTCGCGCCGGGCCATGATGGCGTATTCGACCAGCAGGATGGAGTTCTTGGTGGCGATGCCCATCAGCATGATCAGGCCGATCATCGACGGCATCGAGATCGCTGTCTGCGTGATGAACAGCGCCAGGAACGCGCCCGGGATCGACAGCAGCAGCGCGGCCAGAATCGTCACCGGCTGCACGAAGTCCTTGAACAGCAGCACCAGCACGATGTAGATGCACAGCACGCCGGTCAGCATCGCCAGGCCGAAGCTGGCGAACAGTTCGCCCATGGCTTCG
>JANNBZ010000271.1:0-4831 GCA_031386065.1 Burkholderiales bacterium | reverse complement strand
GCCGTAGGCGCTTTGCACGATGCCGCGCTGGAACAAGCCGCGCGCCAGCGGCGACGCGTACAAGGCCAGCACGCTTTGCGCGCCCGCCGACTGGCCGAACAGCGTGACCTTGGCCGGGTCACCGCCGAACGCGGCGATGTTTTGCTGCACCCAACGCAGCGCGGCGATCTGGTCGAGCAGCCCGAAGTTGACCGGCCCGCCGGGGTGCGCCTTGTCGAGCGCGGGGTGCGAAAAGAAGCCCAGGGGCCCGAGCCGGTAGTTGAGCGTGACGACCACCGCGCCGCGCTGGGCCAGCGCCGAGCCGTCGTAGAACGGCGGGCTGCCGGCGCCGAAGATCAGCGCGCCACCGTGAATCCACACCATCACCGGCAGCTTGGCCGCAGCCCCGGTGCGCGGCGTCCACACGTTCAGAAACAGGCAGTCTTCCGACAGCGGCCCGGGGTCGCCGGCCCCGGCGCTGACCGACAAGCCCGACTTTTGCGGGCAGGCCGCGCCGTAGGCCGAGGCGCCGCGCACGCCTTGCCAGACGGGCGCGGCTTGCGGCTCACGCCAGCGCAGTTCGCCCACCGGCGGCGCAGCATAAGGCAGGCCCTTGAAGGTGAGCAAGTTCGATGCGCGCACGCCTTCGACCGTGCCGGACGCGCTGATGATTTGTGCCGACGAGCCGGTTGTCTGCGCGGTGGCGATGGGCGCGGTGAGGCAGGTGGAGAGGAGAAATGCGATCGGGATGCGTCGGGGCATTCGTGGCTCCATCGGGCGCGGTTTGTGCTGGAGCGCATCTTCCACCAGCCGCGACGGCCGTGGGGAATGAGCGCATTCAGGCCGATCCCCGTGGAGTTCTGCGGCGGGGCACGAAATTCTCGCGAGACGGGCATTGAGCCCGTCTCACTCGCCGGCCGCTGCGCTGGCCGATCCCCGTGGAGTTCTGCGCACTGGCACGAAATTCTCGCGAGACGGGCATCGAGCCCGTCTCACTCGCCGTCACCTGCGCTGATCGATCCCCGTGAACGGGGCCCCTCGCCCTTCGCTTCGGTGCCTCCTTCGCTCCACGTCCTACATCCCCTTAAACAACCCCGTAAAACTTCGCGAAACCTCCAGCTTTTCGGGATGCCCTTTCACCGCCACCAACTGCCGGCCGCGCAGGTCGCGGCTGACGCCGGCGATGGCTTTGATGTTGACGAGGGTGGAGCGGTGGACTTGCCAGAACAGGTTCATGTCCAGCTCGTCGATCAGCTCCTTGATCGGCTTGCGGATCAGCGCTTCGACGGTGGCGGTTTGCACCCGGGTGTACTTCTCGTCGCTGATGAAGAACAACACGTCTTCGACCGGGATCATCTGGATGTTGCTGCCGACCGTGGCCTGAATCCACTGCAGCTTGGGCGGCGTGTTCGGGTTCAACTGGCGGCTCAGCGTTTGCAGCAATTGCTGCATCTGCGGCGTGTGCGCGGGCAGGGGCGCGTTGTTGGCGTCGGTGGCGGCTGCGTCCGCGCCTTGCGCCGCCGCAGCAGCGTCACGCGCGGCCATGCGCTGGCGAATGCGGCCCACGGTGACGGCCAGGCGTTCGCGTTCGGCGGGCTTGAGTACGTAGTCGACCACGCCTTGCTCGAAGGCTTCGACCGCGTACTGGTCGTAGGCGGTGATGAAGACGATCTCGCAGCCGGGCCAGCCGTCGGCGTCGTCGAAGGTGGGCAGCTGCGCAATCTGGCGCGCCGCTTCGACGCCGCTCAACCCCGGCATGCGGATGTCGAGGAAGACGATGTCGGGACGGTGCTGCTCGGTCAGCGCCACCGCCTCGATGCCGTTCTTCGCTTCGGCCACGATCTGCAGTTCGGGCCACACCTCGTGCAGCCGGGTGCGCAACTGCTCGCGCATGAGTCGTTCGTCGTCGGCGATCAGGGCACGCAGGTTCATCGTCATGTCGACACGCCTTCCGCCGAGGTGGATTTGTACGGCACGGTGATGGTCACCGCCGTGCCGCCGCCGGGGTTCTCGGCCACCGTCAGCGCGGCGCGGTGGCCGTACAGCAATTGAAGTCGTTCGCGGATGTTGCTCAGGCCGATGCCGGTGCCGGCGGTGGCGGCCTTGCCAAACCCCAACCCGGTGTCGGCCACGGTGACCGCCAATCGACCATGCACGATCTCGGCCGAGACCCCCAGCGTGCCGCCTTCGGCCTTCGGCTCCAGCCCGTGCTTGATGGCGTTCTCGACCAGGCTCTGCAACATCATCGGCGGGAACTCGGCCGACAGCAGGCCGTCGCTGACGCGGATCTCGGTGTGCAGCCGCTCTTCCATGCGCACCTTCAGAATTTCGAGGTACGGGCGGATCACGCTCATCTCGCGGCCCAGGTCGCGCGTGCCCTGCGCATTGGCCTCGCGCATGGTGGGCATGCTGGCGCGCAGCAGCGCGATCAGGTTCTTCTGCATCCTGCTGGCACGCGGCGGGTCGGTCTCGATCAGGTGGTCGATGCTGGCCAGCGTGTTGAACAGGAAGTGCGGCTCCACCTGCGCCTGCATCGCGGCCATGCGGGCTTCGATCACCTGGCGCTTGAGCGCTTCCGACTCGGCCATCTGGGTGGCCACCACTGCCTGCGCCTCGGCCTTGAAGCGGCCTGTCGCCATGATCTTGGTCACGATGGACAGCACGATCAGCAGGAAGGTGAACGGCGGCAGGTGCTGGCCGGGGCTGAAGCCTTCTTCGGTGACGTAGCGCATGCCGCTGGCTTCGAGCCGCGCCGCAGCGGCGTCGGCTTCTGCCTCGGCCGCATCGGCGGCGGCCTCGCGCGCCGCCTCTTGCGCCTCGCGAATCGCCTGCTTGATGCTTTCCTTGGTGGTCGGCTCGGGCGGCATGTCGGCGGCCGCACTGGCAGACGGTAAAGCGGGCAACGCGGGCAAGGCCGATGCGGCAGGCGGAGCCGGCGACGCGGCCGAACCCGCACTGCTGGCCGCAGCCGCGTTGCGCTTCAGGTGAACGCCTTTGTCGTCGATGCTGATGCTGAAGGTCTTGCCCTTGCCGTCGCTGATGCCGTCGATCACCAGCGGTTCGTCCTTCTCGTCCTTCACCACCACGCCGCGCTTTTTCTTCTTCGGCGTCGGCGTGTCGGCCGCCACCAGCACGCGCTTGTCGTCGGTCCATTTCAGGTTGAATGGCGGCAGGCCCGACAGGATGCCGCTGACGATCAAGGCCAGCAGCGACAGCATCCAGAAGCGCCACCAGCCGATGCTGCTGAGCCAGCGCGCATAGCCGACGAAGGCGCGCCGCACGCCGGCCATCACCTTGGAGAGCGTGCTGTCGGCGGCGGGTGAAGCAAATGAGCCAGAGTCCATGGGCCGACTTTAAGCGGCCCGTGCAGGGCGCATCCAGCCCGAAGCGACAGCCTGCGAAGGTACGCGGACAGGCTGCGCACGCGGCCGACAAGGGGGCGCCGCGCCTGCCAGAATCGATCCGCTCCGCCCACCCACCGCACCCAAACGCACCCGAAAGCGCCTCGCCATGCTTGAACTCCACTACTTTCCCGGCAACGCCAGCCTGACGCCGCACATGCTGCTGGAGGAACTGGGCGTGCCGTTCAGCCTGAAACTGGTCGACCGGACGCAGGGCGCGCAAAAAACGCCGGCCTACCTCGCACTGAACCCGAACGGGCTGATTCCGGTGTTGGTGGATGCGCGCTTCGATCCGCCGCTGGTGCTGTATGAAACCGCTGCCATCTGCCTGCACCTGCTGGACACGCACCCCGGCCACGCGCTGGCACCGGCCGTGGGCACGCCCGAGCGGGCCCACTTCTACAAGTGGCTGGTGTGGCTGACGAACACGCTGCAGGCCGCACTGATCCACTACTTCTACCCCGAGCGCATCGTCGATGCCGGCGATGCCACGGCGGCGGCGCAGGTGAAGGCGCAGATGGAAGCCAAGGTCGGCGGCCTGCTCGACCAATTGGACGCCGAACTGGCGGCGCACGGCCAGCCCTGGTTGCTGGGCACGCCCTTCAGCGCGGTTGACTTGTACGCCTTGATGCTGTGCCGCTGGACGCGCGGCTTCACGCGGCCGGCGCGCAGCCTGGCGCATCTGGGCCCGTACCTGCAACGGGTGCTGGCACGGCCTGCGGTGCAGCGAGCGTTCGCGACCGAAGGGCTGGGCGCGCCGAAGCTGTGATCAGCCGGCCGCGTGGGGCGACAGGGCGCGCGACCAGTGCTCGGTCAACGGTGTCAGCGGCTTGGCGCGCCGCTGTTGCAGCAGGTCATTGAACAGCGCGGTCTCGCGTGCCTGCGCGCTTGCGGCCAGCAGCGTCTGCGCCACCAGATCGCGCTGCGCATGGCTGCCGCCGAGGCGGTGCAGTTGGCTGCGCAGCGGGGCGATCAGCGCCACCGCACCGGCGAAGTCATCGCGTCCGAACGCCAGCATGCCTTGCAGCAGCGGCAGGCCGACCTGCTGCAGCAGTGCGCGCTGGCGGGGTGGCGCCGCCTGCGCCTGCTGCTGCGCGGCCACCACCAGCGCCTGCGCATCGGCCAGGCGTTGCTGGCCGATCAGCACCAGCAGCGCGTGCATGTCGTTGAAGCTCGAATGCCCGACCGACGTGGCCGACAGGTCCCAGCCGGTGGCCACGTCGAACCAGCGCGTGCCCACGTCTAAGCCCAGCAAATGCAGGCGCCACAGCAAGGCGGCGCCGTCGATGCGGTTCAGCGTGACGACGGCATTCGCGCTGCCGAGGTGGCGGTCGTAGAGCGCCAGCGCAGCGGCCCCGTCCAGCCCCTCGATCTGGAACAGCGCCAGGTGCCACCAGTGGTGAATGGCGAAGCCGTTGTCGTCGCCCCAGGTCGATTCACGTTCGTGCAGC
>JANNBZ010000242.1:0-2091 GCA_031386065.1 Burkholderiales bacterium | reverse complement strand
CGTGGTGTACGTCTTCGAGGCCTTCGACGAGCCCTGGAAAGGCTCGCCCGACCCACTGGAACCCGAGAAGCACTGGGGCCTGTTCACGGTGGACCGGCAACCGAAAAAAGTGATGCGCGCGCTCTACCCCGAACTGGGCGGCGAACCGGGCGGAGCGGCCCCGTAAGCGGTCACCGCGCGGGCGGTGTGGCGGTGCTGGCGTCGGGCTCGTCCGCGTTGACCTGCGTGCCGGCGCTGCCCGCGAGCATCGCTTCGATCTGATCCAGCGAACCGATCACCGCACGGCGTCCGGTGGCGCGCACGAAGGCGCAGGCGGCGGCCACCTTCGGGCCCATCGAACCAGCCGGAAAGGCGTGCTGTTCCAGCATCAGCGGCGTCACCTTGCCGAGGGCACGCTGGCTCGGCAACCCCCAGTCGACGAAGACCGAGGCCACGTCGGTGACGATCACCAGCACGTCGGCCTGCAGCTCGCGCGCCAGCAGCCCGCTGCACAGGTCCTTGTCGATCACCGCGTCGACGCCTTGCAGGCTGTGACCATCTGCGCCGCGCGCCACCGGAATGCCGCCGCCGCCCGCCGCGATGACCACGGCGTCGTGTTCGAGCAGCCAGCGAATTGCGTTCAGCCCAAGCACGCGCAGCGGCTGCGGCGACGCCACCACGCGCCGAAAGCCCGCGCCGTCGGGCGCCATGGTCCAGTGCTTCGCTTCACCCACCCGCTGCGCCTCGGCCTGCGCATAGACCGGCCCGATCGGCTTGCTGGGGCGTCCGAACGCCGGGTCCTCGGGGTCGACCTCGACCCGTGTCAGCAGCGTCGTCACGGCGCGGGTGTCGGGCAGCCGGTTGGCCAGCTCCTGCTCCAGCAGGTAGCCGATCATGCCGTCGGTCTGCGCGCCCAGCACGTCGAGCGGGTAGGCCTCGACGGCGCTGTAGGCCGCCGCCTGCAGCGCCAGCAGGCCCACCTGCGGGCCGTTGCCGTGGGTCACCACCAGCGCATGCCCGGCCGCCACGCGCGCCAGTTGCACGGCGGCGCGGCGGATGTTGTCGAGCTGGTTCTCGGCGGTCAGCGGCTCGCCGCGGCGCAGCAGCGCGTTGCCCCCGAGCGCGATGACGAGCTTCATGTGCAAATCATCCCAGCGTCGCCACCAGTAAGGCTTTGATCGTGTGCAGGCGGTTCTCGGCTTGGGTAAAGACGATGGATGCGTCGGACTCGAACACCTCGTCGGTGACCTCGATCTCGGTCAGACCGTAGCGCTCGTGTATCTGCCGGCCGACCTCGGTGTCGAGGTTGTGGAACGCCGGCAGGCAGTGCATGAAACGGGTGCGCGGCTTGCCGGTGGCCTGCATCAGCGCGCTCGTCACGCGGTACGGCAGCAGCTGGTCGATGCGCTGCTTCCAGACCTCGTCGGCCTCGCCCATCGACACCCAGACATCGGTGTACAGAAAGTCCGCGCCGGCCACCGCCTTCAGCGGGTCGGGCTCGATGGAAATGCGCGCGCCGGTGCTGCGCGCCAGCTCGCGCATCTGCGCCACCAGCTCGGCCGGCGGCTGCAGGCCGGCGGGCGCGGCGATGCGCACGTCCATGCCCATCTGCGTGCCGCCGACCAGCAGCGAGCAGCCCATGTTGAAGCGCGCGTCGCCGAGGTAGCAGAACGACAGTTCGTGCAGCGGGCGCTCGCCGAATTCCTGCATCGTCAGCAGGTCGGCCAGGATCTGCGTCGGGTGCGATTCGTCGGTCAGCCCGTTCCACACCGGCACGTGCGAGAAACGCGCCAGCTCCTCGACCACGCTCTGGTGACAGCCGCGGTCTTCGATGCCGTCGAACATGCGGCCCAGCACACGCGCAGTGTCCTTCAGCGATTCCTTGTGGCCGAGCTGCGAACTGGCGGGGTCGATGTAAGTCACGTGGCCGCCCTGGTCGTGCACCGCCACCTCGAAGGCGCAGCGCGTGCGGGTGGACGCCTTCTCGAAGATCAGCGCGATGTTCTTGCCCTTCAGCCGGGGGTGCTCGGTGCCGGCGGCCTTGGCGCGCTTGAGCTCCAGCGACAGGTCGAGCAGGTAGCGGATGTCGCGCGGCGCGAAGTCCTTCAGGTC
>JANNBZ010000233.1:0-4945 GCA_031386065.1 Burkholderiales bacterium | reverse complement strand
GTAGTCCTTGCCGGCCATCACGGCGGGGTCGACGTTGGCGCGCACGTCGACCCGGTTCGAGCCGTTGCCGAACACCAGCGTGCTGTAGCTGACACCGTTCGCATCGGTGCTGGGCTTGCCGCTGGCGTAGTTGATGTTGGGCCCCAGGATGTCGGTGCCGCGCTTGCCGTAGCCGTTGAACGCCATCGTGTGGTCGTGGTCGGCGGTGACCACGATCAGCGTGTTCCTCAGCTCCGGGTCGATCAGCTTCATCTTGTCGACCGCCGTTTGAATGGCATCGTCGAAGGCCTTGGTGTCGGCCAGCGCCCGCGCCGCATTGCTGCCGTGCAGCGCATGGTCGATGCGCCCGCCCTCGACCATCAGGAAGAAGCCCTTGCTGTTCTGCGACAGGATGTCGATGGCCTTGGTCGTCATCTGCGACAGGCTGGGCTCGCGGGCAGGGTCGCGGTCCAACTCGTACGACATGTGGCCTTGCGACAAGGCGAAGTCGAACAGACCGATCAGCTTGCTGCCGGCGGTGGTGGGCGCGGCATTGATGCTGGCCAGGTCGCTGGCAACGCTGTAGCCCTGGGCCCGCAGTTCAGCCACCAGGTCGCGCCCGTCGGGCCGGCCGCGCGGCGTGGTGGTGGCGTTGTACGGACGCCAGTAGTAGCTCACACCGCCAAGCAGCACGTCGACGCCGGTGCCCAGCGCCGCATTGAAGCCGGCACCGCCGGGCACGGCCTGGCGCGCAATGTCGTACTCCGCATCGCGGTGGCACACATGCGCATAGGTGGCCGCCGGCGTGGCATGCGTCAGCCGCGCCGTCGACACCACGCCGCTTGCCTTGCCCTGCTTGATGGCCAGTTCCAGCAGCGTGGTCGACGCGGCGCCGTTGCCGGTGGCCGGGCAGTTGTTGACCGAGTTGCTGACCTTGGTGGTCGGGTCGGCGGTGGGCTTGTACGGAATGGCCAGTGTGGCGGCGTCCATGCCGATCACGTCGTTGCGCGTTTTCACGCCGGTCATGTAGGCGGCCATCGACGGCGCGCTGTCGGTGGTCTGGGCGTCGAGCGAATAGGTCTTGATGCGTGCGGTGTAGGGCAGCTTGTCCATTGCCAGCGAGCCGTCTTCGTTGACGTACTTGAGCCGCGTGGCGGTGGTCGTGACCGGCCCCATGCCGTCGCCCAGAAAGAAGATGACGTTCTTCGCCTCGCCGGCAGCGAAGGCGCCGGGCACGGTCAGCAGCGCCAGCGCCGCGGTCAGTGTGGAAACCAGAATCGAATGCTTGTTCATGTGGTGCGTGTCCGTGCGTGGGGTGGCGTGATCGGTGCTCACAGGCCGACCGCCTGTCGCACCAGTTCGAAGACCCGGGTGTTGTCGATCACGCCGTGGAAGTTCTCGGCGCCCAGGCCGGTGGCGCCCAGGAACACATCGGCGCCGCCATGTGTTTCGCCGCCGATGCCGGTCTGGATCACCGCCTCCTGGTGGTAGTTCTTGTCCGACACGGCAGCGTCGGTCAGCGTGGTCATCGCGCTGCGGTTACCGGCAACGCGGTTCTCGCCAGTGCCGAACACCAGGTTCGTGAACGGCTTGCCGTCGGCGTCGAGCGCGGGCGTGGTCGGGTTGGCGAAATCGCGCATCAGGCCCAGGATGCCGGGGTTGCTGGCGGTGGTCTTGCCGGTCAGCGCCGCGTAGCCGTTCATCACCATCGTGTGGTCGTGGTCGGCGGTGACGACGATCAGCGTGTTCTTCAAGTCGGGGTCGGTCAGCCGCACCGTGGCGATGGCGGCCTTGATGGCCTCGTCGAAGGCCTTGGCTTCGGACAGCGCGCGAGCCGCATTGGTGCTGTGCAGCGCGTGGTCGATGCGGCCACCCTCGACCATCAGGAAGTAGCCCTTGCGGTTCTTCGACAGCAAGTCGATGGCCTTCACCGTCATCTCGGCAATGCTGGGCTCGCGCGCCGGATCGCGGTCAAGTTCGTACGACATGTGGCCTTCGCTTTGCGCAAAGTCGAACAGGCCGATCAGCTTGCTGCCCGCCGCTGTGGGCGCCGCGTCGAAGCTGGCACGGTCGTTGACGAAGCTGTAGCCCTTGGCCTGCAGCTCGGCCACCAGGTCGCGCCCGTCGGGGCGGCCGCTCTTGTTGGCGGTCGCGTTGTACGGCCGCCAGTACTGACTGATGCCGCCCATCAACACGTCGACACCCGCGCCCAGTGCCGGGTTGAAGCCGGCCCCGCCGGGCACCGCCTGGCGCGCAATTTCGTATTCGGTGTTGCGATGGCAGACATGCGCATAGGTGGCCGCCGGCGTGGCGTGCGTCAGCCGCGCGGTCGACACCGCGCCGGTCGACCAGCCCTTGGCAATGGCAAGTTCCAGCAGCGTGGCAGCCGGGCTGCCGTTGCCGCTGGCCGGGCAGTTGTTGACCGCGTTGGCCACGCCGGTGGCGCTGTCGCGGCCGGGGGCCACGGCCAGCGTGTTGCCGTCCATCGCCAGCACTTCGTTGCGTGTTTTCACGCCGGTCATGTAGGCCGCCATCGACGGCGCACTGTCGGTCACCTGCGCGTCGAGCGAGTAGGTCTTGACGAAGGCGGTCTCGGGCAGCTTGTCGACTTCGAGCTCGCCGTCTTCGCCGGCGGCGTAGATGCGCGCCGCCGTCATCGGCACGATGCCGTAGCCGTCACCGAGGAAGAAGATGACGTTCTTCGGCGCTGCCGGTGGCGTCGGCGTGGTGTCGTTGCCGGTACCGCAGCCGACCAGAAAAAGCGCAGCCAGGGCGGCCGCAGCAAACGAGGAAGATGGCATTCAGATGACTCCAGCGATGAAAAACTGGAGTCAGCTTAGACAGCGCCCGTGAATGTTTCATTACAGCCCCGACGCAGTGCAAGGCCAGGGACGAGGCAGAATTGAAATCAGTCTTCGGCAACCGCTCGGTGTGAGCCGGAGCCGGTTCAACGAAAGCATTGCCATGCCCACCCTGCCCTCCCCGCGCCGCCAGGCGTGTCTTCTCGTCGCAGCGCTGTCGCTTTTGTCGCTCCTTTCAGTGCTGTCCGGCTGCGCCGTGGTCACCGTCGCCGGTGCCGTGGCAGGCGCCGCCATCTCGGTCGGCGGTGCGGTGGTCAGCACCGGCGTCAAGGTCACTGGCAAGGTGATCGAGAAAACCGTCGATGCGGTGACCCCGGGCGACCCGGCGCCGGCGAACTGAGCCGCGCCGCGCATGGCCACCCTGCGCCCGTCGCGTCGAAGGCTGCTGCAAGCCACCGCAGCGCTGACGTTTGCGCCCACGCTGCTGCGCTTCGCGCTTGCCGCTGACACACCGAGATTCGCGCTCGGCATCGCTTCGGGCCAGCCGCGCGCCGACGGCATGGTGCTGTGGACGCGAATCACCGGGCCCGACCTGCCGCCGCAGGTCGACGTGCGCTGGGAGCTGTCGCGCGACGAAGCCTTCACCGACATCGCCGCACGCGGCACTGAGGCCGCGCAAGTCGACTCGGCGCACAGCGTGCACGCCGAACCAGCGGGCCTGCAACCGGGGCGGCGCTACTGGTACCGCTTCAGCGCGCTGGGCCAGCAAAGCGCGGCCGGCCGCACCGGCACCGCACCCGCACCCAGTGCAGCGGCCACGCTGAAGTTCGCGATCGCCAGTTGCCAGCGCTGGGACGCCGGCCACTTCGCGGCCTGGCGGCACATCGCCGCCGAAGACCTGGACGTGATGATTTTCCTGGGCGACTACATCTACGAATCGGCCTCGCGCACCGATGCTTTCCGGCGCCACGAAGGCGGCGTGGCCAGCACACTCGACCAGTACCGCGCCCGCTACGCCACCTACAAGAGCGACCCCTTGCTGCAGGCCGCGCACGCCGCCGCGCCGTGGCTGCTGGTGTGGGACGACCACGAGGTCGACAACGACTACGCCGGCCTGCAAGGCCAGCACTTGCAGCCCGACTTCGAGCGCCAGCGCGCCGCCGCATACCAGGCCTACTGGGAACACATGCCGTTCCCGAAATCGGCGCGGCCTCAGGGTGCCGACATGCGCATCACCGGCCGCCTCGACTGGGGCACGCTGGCGCGCATCCACCTGCTCGACGACCGCCAGTACCGCGACCCGCAGGCCTGCCCCAAGCCCGGCCGGGGCGGTGCCAACACGGTGGCGCTGAAAGACTGCCCCGAGTTGCTGGACGCGCGGCGCAGCCTTCTCGGCCTGCCGCAGGAACGCTGGCTTGCCGACGGCTGGGACCGCACGCGCCCGTGGAACCTGCTGGCGCAGCAGACCCTGATGGCGCGCTATTCGTGGCGCGACCCGGCGCAGGGCGGCGGCCTGTACTGGACCGACGGCTGGGACGGCTATGCGCCCGCCCGCCAGCGCCTGCTGAACGCTGCGGCCGAACGCAAGGCGCCCGGCGTGGTGGTGCTCAGCGGCGACGTGCACAGCAACTACGTGGCCGACCTGAAGCTCGATTTCGACAACGACAAATCAGCCGTCGTCGGCACCGAGTTCTGCGGCACCTCGATCACCAGCCTGTCGCTGGCGCAAGAGCGCATCGACGCGGCGCGCGGCTTCAACCCGCATGTGCGCTACGGTCGCGGTGATCAGCGCGGCTACATGCGCTTCACGCTCGACGCGAAGCAGATGCAGGTGGCGCTGCGCGTGGTCGACGACGTGATGAAGCTCGACAGCGGCATCAGCACCGCAGCCCGCTTCGCGGTCGATGCGGCGCGACCCGGCGCGCAGCCGGCATGATTCGGTTCTTGCGCTGAAGCACTGACGCGCTCAAACAAACACACACACTGACGGAGCACCCACCTTGGCAAACATCCATTTCATCGGCGGCGAAAAAGGCGGTGTCGGCAAGTCGCTGGTGTCGCGCCTGCTGGCGCAGTACATGATCGACAAGGAAATCCCCTTCCTGGGCTTCGACACAGACCGCTCGCACGGCGCGCTGATGCGCTTCTACGCGGGCTACGCCTCA
>JANNBZ010000194.1:0-38523 GCA_031386065.1 Burkholderiales bacterium | reverse complement strand
GCCGTAAATCACGAAGAGTGCGAACAGGACCAGCGGCGGATGCACGTTGATCAGGGCGATGGCCAATGCGATGGCAACGATCACGATGAAGGGCACGGTTCGCTTGAAGCTGACATCCTTGAAGCTGTAAAACGGCACGTTGGTGACCATCGTGAGGCCTGAATACAGCGTCACCGCGAACGAGGTCCATGCCAGCCATGCACCTTCGGCGCCGCCCTTGAACCCGCGATCATCCATCAGCCAGATGAAACCCATCACGATGGCTGCAGCAGCCGGGCTGGGCAGGCCTTGAAAGAAGCGTTTGTCCACCACCGTCAGGTTTGTGTTGAACCGGGCCAGTCGAAGCGCCGCGCAGGAGCAGTAGACGAACGCTGCGATCCAGCCGGGTTTGCCGATCCCCTTCAGTGCCCACTCATAGACGATCAGCGCGGGGGCCGCACCGAACGAGACCATGTCCGACAGGCTGTCCATCTGTTCGCCGAAGGTGCTTTGCGTGTTGGTCATGCGGGCCACACGACCGTCCAGACTGTCCAGCACCATCGCGCAGAAGACGCCAATGGCCGCCTGTTCGAAGCGGCCATTCATCGCCATCACGATGGCATAGAAACCTCCAAACAAGGCGGCCAGCGTGAACAGGTTCGGCAGGATGTAGATGCCCTTGCGACGCGGCCGCAAAGGTAGCTCTGCGGAGTCGCTGGCATGGGACACGATGTCCTGTATTTCGCTCATGGTCTGGAGGATACCGCACGAAAAAATGGCCGCAGGGCTTCCCCTGCGGCCCCGGTCGGACGACCTGCGGCGATCAGTTCTTCGACTGGTCGACGAGTCGGTTCTTCTTGATCCACGGCATCATCGCGCGCAACTGCTCGCCGACCACTTCGATCGGATGCTCCGCCGTCAGGCGGCGACGCGATAGCAGCGTAGGCGCGCCGGCACGATTTTCGAGGATGAAGCTCTTCGCGTACTCGCCAGTCTGAATGTCCTTCAGGCACTGACGCATCGCATTCTTGGTGTCCTCGGTGACGATCTTCGGACCGGTCACGTACTCACCGTACTCGGCGTTGTTCGAGATCGAGTAATTCATGTTTGCGATGCCACCTTCATAGATCAGGTCGACGATCAACTTCAGTTCGTGCAGGCATTCAAAGTAGGCCATCTCGGGCGCGTAACCGGCCTCGGTCAACGTTTCGAAGCCGGCCTTGATGAGTTCGACCGCGCCACCACACAGCACCACCTGCTCGCCGAACAGATCGGTCTCGGTCTCTTCGCGGAAGTTGGTTTCGATCACACCGGCCTTGCCGCCGCCGTTCGCCGCGGCATAGCTGAGGGCCAGATCCCGCGCCTTGCCGGATTTGTCGGCATGCACCGCGATCAGGTGGGGCACGCCGCCGCCCTGCGCGTAGGTGGAACGCACCGTGTGACCGGGTGCCTTCGGTGCGACCATCCAAACGTCGAGATCGGCTCGGGGCACCACCTGCCCGTAATGAACGTTGAAGCCATGCGCAAACGCTAACGACGCACCCTGCTTGATGTGCGGCTCGACATCGTTCTTGTACACAGCAGCAATCTGCTCGTCGGGCAACAGCATCATCACGATGTCTGCGGACTTCACGGCATCGGCGATCTCGGCAACTTTCAAGCCGGCCTTCTCGACCTTGCTCCAAGAAGCACCGCCTTTGCGAAGCGCCACCGTGACCTTGACCCCGCTGTCATTCAGGTTCTGCGCGTGTGCGTGGCCTTGCGAACCGTATCCGATGATGGTGACGTTCTTGCCCTTGATCAGGCTCAGGTCCGCGTCCTTGTCGTAGTAAACCTTCATGCTTTCTTCTCCTTCAGAACAGGTGGGTGATAGTGTTGTGTCGGTCGTGCTTCAAACGCGCAGGATGCGCTCGCCGCGACCGATTCCGCTGGTGCCGGTGCGCACGGTTTCCAGGATGGCGGCGCGATCAATGGCCTCGATGAAGGCGTCGAGCTTGGACGCGTCGCCCGTCAGCTCGACGGTGTAGGTCTTCTCGGTCACGTCGATGATGCGGCCGCGAAAAATATCGGCCATGCGTTTCATCTCTTCGCGCTCCTTGCCCACGGCGCGCACCTTGATGAGCATCAGCTCACGCTCGGTGAACGCGCCTTCGGTCAGATCCACCACTTTCACGACTTCGATGAGACGGTTCAGGTGCTTGGTGATCTGCTCTATCACCTCTTCGGAGCCGTTGGTGACGATGGTCATGCGCGACAGCGACGCGTCCTCGGTCGGTGCAACCGTCAGGCTCTCGATGTTGTAGCCGCGGGCGGAGAACAGGCCGACCACGCGCGACAGCGCACCGGGCTCGTTCTCGAGCAGCAAGGCAATGATGTGTTTCATGGTGTGGTGTAAGCGCGCTCTTCAGGCAGTCGGCGGTAACCGAAGGCCGTTGGCAACGCTGTGAAAATTGAAGCAATCCGTCTCTCTGAAGTTTTGGCCGTGCCATTCGCCGTGCGGCAGACCGAGCGCGGTAACGCCCGGCCGCTCACGCGACGTCCGACGCGTCAAAGGTCCTCAGACCCCAGCAGCATCTCCGAAATGCCCGCGCCCGCCTTCACCATCGGCCACACGTTCTCGGTGGGGTCGGTGCGAATGTCGAGGAACACCGTGCGGTCCTTCAGGCGAATCGCCTCGCGCAACGCCGCTTCCACGTCACCCGGATGCTCGACCTTGATGCCCACGTGTCCGTACGCCTCGGCCAACTTCACGAAATCCGGCAAGGCATCCATGTAGCTGTGCGAATAGCGGCCGCCGTAGTCGATTTGCTGCCACTGCCGCACCATACCGAGGTAGCGATTGTTCAACGACACGATCTTCACGGGCGTCTTGTACTGCAGGCAGGTCGACAGCTCCTGGATGCACATTTGGATCGAGCCCTCGCCGGTAACGCAGAACACGTCGGAATCCGGCTTCGCCAGCTTGATGCCCATCGCGTACGGCAGACCGACACCCATCGTGCCCAGGCCACCGGAATTGATCCAGCGCCGCGGCTCCTCGAACGGAAAGTACTGTGCGGCCCACATCTGGTGCTGCCCGACGTCTGACGTGACGTAGCAGTCGCTGCCCTTGGTCAGCCGAGCCAGTGTCTCGACAACGAACTGCGGCTTGATGACCTCGGTGCTGTTCTTGTAGCTCAGGCATTCACGCTTGCGCCACTCGTTGATCTGCCCCCACCACGCCGACAGCGACTGTGAGTCAGGTTTGGCCTGGGCCTCCTTGATTTGAGAGATCAACTCGTGCAACACATCCTTCACATCGCCAACGATGGGAATGTCGACCCGCACTCGCTTAGAGATCGACGACGGATCGATGTCGACGTGAATGATCTTGCGTTCGACCGACGCAAAATGCTTTGGGTTGCCGATCACACGGTCATCGAAGCGCGCACCCACGGCCAGCAAGACGTCGCAAGTCTGCATCGTCATATTCGCTTCATAGGTGCCGTGCATGCCCAGCATGCCGAGGAACTGCGGGTCACTTGCCGGGAAGGCGCCGAGCCCCATCAGCGTGTTGGTGCACGGGGAGCCGAGCAGATGCACCAGCTCACGCAACTCGGCCGAAGCGTTGCCCAAAATCACGCCGCCGCCTGTGTAGATGTAGGGACGCTTGGCGGCGAGCAACAACTGCACCGCCTTCCGAATCTGCCCGCCGTGGCCCTTGCGGACCGGGTTGTAGGAACGCATCTCCACCGTGGCGGGGTAGTGAAACGGCGCGGTCTTCAGCGACACATCCTTGGGAATGTCCACCACCACCGGGCCGGGACGTCCGGTGCGCGCGATGTGGAACGCCTTCTTGATGGTGGAGGCCAGTTCGCGGACGTCTTTGACGAGAAAGTTGTGCTTCACGATCGGCCGCGTGATACCGACCGTGTCGCATTCCTGGAAAGCGTCCAAGCCAATGGCGGGCGTGGGCACCTGGCCGGTGATGATCACCATGGGAATCGAATCCATGTACGCCGTGGCGATACCGGTGACCGCGTTGGTGACGCCGGGACCGGAGGTGACCAAAGCCACGCCGACCTCGCCCGTCGCTCGCGCGTAGCCATCGGCTGCATGCACGGCGGCTTGTTCGTGACGAACCAGCACGTGTTCGATGCGGTCTTGCTTGTAAAGCGCGTCGTAGATGTACAAAACCGCGCCGCCGGGGTAGCCCCAAAGGAACTTCACGCCTTCGGCATGGAGGCTGCGGACGAGGATTTCGGAGCCGTTCGGCTCTGCAGGAGAAGGTTGCGGTTGTGCTTGAGCAGCACGCTTGGTTTCCGCGGCAGACATGTCCATTTCGAACCTTTGTGAATTTCTCTGACGAAAAACCATTGGTGCACCTCTCCTGGCCCTTGTGAGGCGGGTGTGGTGCCAGCGCGGTCAAAGCTCTTAGCGTCCGGGTCGGACGGTCAGCCAGTGACCCATTCGTTGTGCAAAGCAGCATTATGGCACCGCCTGCAGGCGCGGCTCTGGCGCCCAACGACCCTCACCGGTGCAGTGTGATAATCGGTTCGGACAGATGGGCCGCGGCCCGGGGCGCGAATTCCTTGGCATCCGAAAAAGAACTATCAGAATTCCTCAAGAGCGTCGAAAAGCGAGCGTTCAAGCGCGCCAGCTATGCGGTCCGCGACGACGACTCGGCCTTGGACATCGTCCAGGACGCCATGATCCGCCTCGCGGAGAAGTATGCCGACCGCCCGGCGGCAGAGCTGCCTTTGCTGTTCCAGCGCATCCTGTCCAACGCCACCATGGATTTCTTTCGTCGAAAGAAAGTGCGGGCCGGGGTACTTAAGAACTTTTCTGACTTCGAGCCTGCCGGCGACGACGGTGACTTCGACATTCTGGAAACTCTTGAGGCGCAAGACGTCTCTACCGGCACCGAAAGCGCTGCGGACTCAGTGTCCCGGGCGCAGATCCTGCTAGCAATCGAGGCAGAGGTTGCGCAACTTCCCGGGCGTCAACGAGAAGCGTTCCTGTTGCGTTATTGGGAGGAGTTTGACGTGGCTGAGACTGCCTCTGCCATGGGCTGCTCGGAAGGCAGTGTCAAAACCCACTGTTCACGCGCCGTGCACGCCTTGGCCAAAGCTCTGAAGACGAAGGGAATATCGCTGTGAACCACCAAGACTCGTTCTCACCCAGCCACGCTGCCGATGGCTTGCAAGCCCGTTTTGCCATGCGAATCGCAGCGCGGTTGAGCCAGCAAAGCGAACTCGCGCCGCATGACGTGAGTGAACGACTGCGGTTTGCGCGTGAGAAGGCGATGGAGCGATCGCGGCTGGTGCGCGCGGAACAGCAGACGGCCGCGGTGGTTTCGACGAATGGCGCTGGCGGCGCCGCGTTGCGACTGCACCCGGGCGCTTCGAACAGCAGTTGGTGGGTGAGGTTTGGCTCGGCGCTGCCGTTGGCGGCCTTGGTTCTTGGGCTCATGTTTATCCAGAACCTTCATTCGCGCTCGCAGATCAGCGCCGCGGCCGAAGTCGACGCTGCGTTGCTGGGCGATGCCGTTCCCGTGGCGGCGTACGGCGATCCGGGCTTCGTGGAATTCCTCAAAGCCGCTCGCGACTGAGTGGCATCTGCCGTGCGGTGGCTGTCCAGTCTGTCGCCCGAAGACATCGGGCTCCTCGTCGCGCTGATCTGCGCGGCCATGGTCGGTGTAGCCACACCCACGAGCAGCGCAGCGCAGACGGCTCCTTCGGTCGTGCAAAAGGTCGTCCCAGAACAGGGCCCTCGATTTTCCGACTTGCCACCCGAGCAGCGCTTGGCGCTGAAGCCGCTCGAGAAACAGTGGGCAGGCATCAACGCCGAGGGCAAGCAGAAGTGGATCCGGATCGCCGGCCAGTTCGCTGGACTCTCCCCTGATGAGCGAACACGAATCCAGACACGAATGAGCGAATGGTCGCGCCTCTCTCCCGCCGAGCGAGGCCAGGTCAGAATGCAGTTTCAGGAAGCCACCAAGGCTGCACCGCAAAACAGGCAAGCACAGTGGGAGGCCTATCAGGCTTTGTCGGCCGAGCAGAAACGGCAACTGGCCTCGCGTGCTGCATCGATGCCCACGAACGCGTCGGCGCGACCCTCCGCTGCGACGCAGCGCAGTGAACTCATCGCAAAGCCTGGCAAGGACGCGGCGCTCACGAAGTCGAATATCGTGCCCAACCCCAACCTTGCGCCGCAGCCGCGCTGGGTTGCGCCGACCGTCACTCCGGCGCAACCCGGCGCCACCACGAACCTGATCTCCAAGCGCATGACTCCACCGGTACATCAGCAAACGGGGATGCCCAAGATCGCCGCAACCCCTGGCTTCGTGGATGCGTCCACCTTGCTGCCACGCAGGGGCGCACAAGGCGCAGCGGCCGGCGCGGTTGCGGCATCGTCGCCGTCCTCGCGCCCGTGACCGACGCGACGCAGTCCGCACCGAACGTCGCAACGCCACAGCGAGCGCCAGGTCTGTGGCGACGCATGGCCTGCTTCGCGTATGAAGGTGTGCTGCTGTTCGGAGTGCTGATGGTGGCCGGCTATCTTTTTTCCAGCCTCACGCAGCAACGGCATGCGCTGGAAGGACGACACGGTTTGCAGGCATTCCTGTTCGTGGTGCTGGGCATCTATTTCGGCTGGTTCTGGTCGCGCGGTGGACAGACGGTCGCCATGAAAGCCTGGCATATCAAATTGGTCGACGGCAATGATCAACCCGTGAGCCAGAGCCGGGCAGTCGCTCGCTACTTGATGAGCTGGCTCTGGTTCGCACCCGCGCTGCTCATTGTCTGGTTGTCCGGCGTCCGATCGCCGAGCGGCACCTTCATGGCGCTCGGACTGGGTGTGCTGGCGTATGCGATGTTGGCGCTGCTGCTGCCGTCGCGCCAGTTTCTGCACGACATCGCCTGCGGCACGCGCCTGGTGTCTTCGCGCCCCTGAGCGAGCAGGCATCGGGGCGACCGCTGCCCGTGCACAATCGCGCCCCATGAGCAATCCATACAAGGGCCGCACCGGCTTCGATCGGATGATTCGTGCCACGGGGTATTCCATTGCCGGCCTGAAAACGGCCTACGTCGGCGAGAGCGCGTTTCGACAGGAAGTCTGGCTGTCGGCACTGCTGCTGCCACTGGCCTGCGTGGTGGGTCGAAACTGGATGGAGGTCGCTCTGCTGGTGGCGAGCGTCGTGCTGGTGCTGATCGTTGAATTGCTGAATTCAGGCATCGAAGCGGCGATAGACCGCGTCTCGTTCGAGCTTCACGACCTTTCCAAGCGCGCCAAGGACATCGCCAGCGCCGCCGTCTTCCTGTCGCTGCTGTTGTGCGCGGGCGTCTGGCTGGCCGCGATCTGGTCGAGGCTGTCGGCCTGACGCCGCGACCGTCCCCTCGATGAGCACCCTGTCGCTGTGCGTCTACTGCGGTTCGCGCACAGGTGAGCGGCCAGAGTTCGCCGCTGCTGCGGGCGAGGTGGGTCAGTGGATCGCGCGCAATCGATGGCGCCTGGTGTACGGCGGCGGGCGCGCCGGCTTGATGGGTGTGGTGGCCGATGCAGCCCTGGCCGGTGGGGCGCAGGTGATCGGCGTCATCCCGACCTCGCTGATGCAACGCGAACTGGGCCACACCGGCGTCACGGAATTGCATGTGGTCGAGACCATGCACCAGCGCAAGCAAAAGATGGCCGAGCTGAGCGACGCCTTCGTTGCCTTGCCTGGTGGCATCGGCACCTTCGAGGAATTATTCGAGGTCTGGACCTGGCGCCAACTCGGCTACCACGACAAGCCCATCGGCTTGCTTAACCTCGACGGCTACTACGATCTGCTGCTTGCGTTCATCGGGCGCAGCACGCGCTGCGGTTTCATGGACTCGCGTCAGCAAGCCTTGTTGCAAGTGAACACGCAGGTCACACCTTTGCTGAACGCGCTGGCTGATCTGGCGCCTCGCGCCACTGCGGCGGACGACTACCGCCTCATCTGACCGCACGCTCTCCGATCACACCGCTTCTTCGTTGGTCTCACCGGTGCGGATGCGCACCACCTGCTCGATGTTGGTGACGAAGATCTTGCCATCGCCGATTTTGCCGGTCTTGGCGGCCTTCACGATGGCCTCGATGCAACGCTCCAGGTCGGCGTCCTTGACCACGACTTCGACCTTCACCTTCGGCAGGAAGTCGACCACGTATTCGGCACCCCGGTAAAGCTCGGTGTGGCCTTTCTGGCGGCCGAAACCCTTCACCTCGGTGACGGTGAGGCCGGTCACGCCAACATCGGCCAGCGCCTCGCGAACCTCTTCCAGCTTGAACGGCTTGACGATGGCGGTGATCTGCTTCATGGCGAACTCCAGGCGGACGGTTGCAGGTAGTTTAAGCGCGGAATTTCGAGGTGATCGGGTAGCGCCAGTCTCTGCCGAAGGCGCGGTGGGTGATGCGGATTCCCACCGGAGCCTGCCGGCGCTTGTACTCGTTGATCTTGATCAGCCGTGTGACGCGCTCCACGTCGGTCCGCTCGAAGCCTGCGGCGACGATCTCGTCGATCGCCTGGTCGTCTTCCATGTAGCGCTGAAGGATCGCGTCGAGCACCGCGTACTCCGGCAGGCTGTCCTGATCGGTCTGGTCGGGTCGCAGTTCGGCCGACGGGGGCCGCGTGATGATGCGCTGCGGAATGATCGCGCCGCGGCCGTCGTTGGCCTGCTCGTTCTTCCAGGTCGCCAGCCGGTAGACCAGGGTCTTGGCCACGTCCTTGATGACGGCGAATCCGCCAGCCATGTCGCCGTACAAGGTGCAGTAGCCGGTGGCCATTTCGCTCTTGTTGCCGGTGGTCAGCACGATGTGACCGAACTTGTTCGACAGCGCCATCAGCAGCGTGCCACGCACCCGCGCCTGAATGTTCTCTTCGGTGGTGTCTTCGGGCAGGCCCGCGAACTCGCCGGCCAGGCTGCGCTTGAACGACTCGAACATCGGCGCGATCGAGATTTCGTCGTAGCGAACCCCCACGCGCTGCGCCATCCCCCGTGCATCGATCCATGAAATGTCGGCGGTGTACGGCGACGGCATCATCACGGTGCGAACCCGGTCCGCCCCCAGGGCATCGACCGCGATGGCCAACACCAGGGCCGAGTCGATGCCGCCGCTCAGGCCGATCACGGCCGTGGGAAAACCGTTCTTGCCCATGTAGTCGCGCACCCCGGTGACGAGCGCAGACCAGGCCTGCGCCTCGATGCCGGGCACCGGCAACACCTCGCCGCGAACGGTTTGCGCAGAGACCTCGACGATGCTCAGCGATTCTTCGAACATCGGCGCCCGCGCGGCCACGGTCCCGCTGGCGTCGAGCGCAAACGAGGCGCCGTCGAAGACCACCTCGTCCTGGCCACCCGTCAGGTGTACGTAGAGCAGCGGCAGGCCGACATCGCGCACGCGCTCGGCCATTCGGTGTTCGCGTTCCTCGACCTTGCCCAGGTGAAACGGCGAGGCGTTCAGCACGCAGAGCACCTGCGCACCCGCAGCCTTGGCAGCGCGCGCCGGCTCGTCGAACCAGGCGTCTTCGCAAATGTTCAAGCCGAACTTCATGCCGCCCGCATCGAACACCACCGCGCCCTGCCCTGCATCGCGCCCCGACGCAAAGTAGCGCCGCTCGTCGAACACCTGGTAGTTGGGCAACTCACGTTTGCAGTAGGTGGCCGTGACGCGCCCCCCTTCGAGGACCGAGGCCGCGTTGTAGCGCTGCTGCACCGCGTGCGACTTCGACCTAACATCGCCACGACCCCCGAACTGATGCGGATGCCCCACAACCACCACCAGGCCCTGCAGATCGGCCAACGCCTGCGCACATTGCAGCAGGGCATCGGCACAGGCCTGCATGAAGGCGGGTCGAAGCAGCAGGTCTTCGGGCGGGTAACCGCACAGACTCAGTTCGGGCGTCAACACCAGGCTTGCGCCTTGCGCGTGGGCGAGGTGCGAAAACTCGACGATTTTCTGCACGTTGCCGGGCAGGTCGCCGACCGTGGCGTTGATCTGCGCCAGAGCCACTTTGACCGAAGGATTTGATGGCATATGCATGAGAAAAAAAGCTCAATTGATTATGTCATCCGGGTGCTTGACCATCCCGGCGAGATCGACGCCGAAAGCTGGAATTCACTGCTCGCTGCGCAGCCTGATGCCAGCCCCTTCATGCGTCACGAATACCTGCTGGCGCTGCACGATTCGAACAGCGCCACGCCTGCATCGGGGTGGACGCCGCAGTTCATTGCCGTCGACCGCGGCCAGCAGTTGGTGGGGGCCTGCGCGCTGTACCTGAAAGACCATTCCTACGGCGAGTACGTCTTCGACTGGGCCTGGGCCGACGCCTACCAACGTCACGGCCTGCGCTACTACCCGAAGCTGCTGAACGCCGTGCCCTTCACGCCGGTACCGGGCCCACGCCTGCTGGCGCGGGACGCGGCCGGGCGCGCGCTGCTGCTGCAGGCGATAGAGCAACTCGCGCGCAGCGCCAAGTTGTCATCGGCGCACCTGCTGTTCCTGGACGACGCCGACCGCGACGCGGCCGCTGCGGCGGGCTGGATGCTGCGCAGCACCGTGCAGTTCCACTGGACGAACCGAGAGGGCGAAGCCTATGTTGACCTGGCCGATTTCCTGGCCAGCCTGCAGCGCGACAAGCGAAAGAAAATTCAGCAAGAGCGCCGCCGCGTCGCCGACGCCGGCGTCCGCTTCAGCACGCACGAAGGCGCATCGATCAGCGAAGCCGATTGGGACTTCTTCTACCGCTGCTATTCACTCACCTATGCGGCGCACCGCTCCACGCCCTACCTGACGCGCGATTTTTTCACCCGCATGGCGGCGACCATGCCCGAGAACTGGCTGCTGGTACTGGCGTGGAAAGACGGGCAGCGTGTGGCGGCCTCGCTGATCGGCATCGACCGAACGCAGGGCGCGGCCTTCGGCCGCTATTGGGGCGCGGTGGAGCACATCGATTGCCTGCACTTTTCGGCCTGCTACTACGAGCCGCTGGCCTGGTGCATTGCCAACGGCATGCGCCGCTTCGAGGGCGGTGCGCAAGGCGAGCACAAGATGGCGCGCGGCCTGCTGCCGGTGCAGACCTGGTCGGCGCATTGGCTCGCGCATCCGCAGTTCGCGCAGGCGGTGGCCGATTTCCTGCAGCGCGAAGGGGCCGGTGTGGCCAGCTACATGGACGAACTGAACGAGCGTCGGCCGTTCAAGGCGACGGCACCGGAAAGCTGATCAGCGACCACCCCATTGGGCCAGGGCGGCGCGCGCAATTCGTTCCCCTTGCTCCTGCACGAAATGGCCTCCGTCTTCGATTCGCAGCGGTGGCGGACAGCCCGCAATCGCGGCGTGCAGGCTCAACATGCTGGGCACACCCATCACCGGGTCTTGCACGCCAATGGCCATGAAACTCTGGCCCTGCCACTGCGTGCGAAACCACTGCATGGCTTGGCGTGACAGCGCGGCGCCGGGTGCGTCGGCGCCATCGGGAACCATGTTCGGGAAGGCGCGCAGCGCGGCCTTGTACGTGGCATCGGGGAACGGCGCGTCGTAAGCCGCGACTTCGGCGTCCGACAATTCCGCCACGCTGCGTCTAAGCAATTCGCCCACGGGCAGGTCGGGTCGGCCGTTCGAATACTGGCGCCAGGCCCGAAACCCTTCGCTGACCTGGCCGGTGCCGAAGCCGGTGTTCATGACCAGCAAGCGCGCATAGCGCTGTGGTGCGGCCATCGGCAGCGTCAGCCCCAGCACACCGCCCCAGTCCTGCACGACCAACGTGACGTTGCGCAGGTCCAGCGATTCGACCAGGTCGAGCAAGCTGTGCCGGTGAAAGTCGAAGCTGTGCGCCGCCTCGGCCAGCGGCTTGTCCGAGCGACCGAAGCCGATCAGGTCTGGCGCCACCACGCGCGCACCGCTGTCCAGAAACACCGGAATCATCTTGCGATAAAGAAAGCTCCACGAAGGGTTGCCATGCAGGCACAGGAAAACACGATCGGCGTCACCCGCCCCTTCGTCGACAAGCGCCATCTTCAGCCCAGCGCGGCCTGGCACGACCCATTGCCGGGCGGTCCATGGGAAGCCTGGCAAGCCTTCGAAACGGGCTGTGGACGTGGTCAGCGCGTGCATGCCGTCAACGCCGCTTCAAGGCTTGAAGTCGCCGGCAAACGCCGCCGCGAAGGTGTCAGGGCGCAGGTACTTTCGCAGAGCAGCGTTCACTTCCGACAGGGTCAACCTGGCCAAGGCCGCATCGACGGCTGCCGACTTCGCGAAGCTGCGGCCCAGGTACAGGTTGTTGGCCAAGGCACTGGCCAAAGTGCTGTCCTGCGCACGCGACAGCCGCCTGAAGCTCAGCAGTCCGCGCTGTCCTTCGGCGAGTTCCCGAGCGGTGAAGCCGTCCTTCAGGGCGCGTGCCACTTCCTCGCGAAATGCAAGCTCGACCTTGGCCTGGTTCTGCGGCGCGAAGATCGCGCTGGCCTGCCATTCGGTGTTCGGCTCGATGCTGCCCCAACTCAGCGAGCTGCGCACGTCGTACGACAAGCCCTCTTTGTCGCGAACGCGCTTCCACAGGCGCGAGTTACCACCGCCGCCGAGCAGGTGGTTCGCCATCATCAACGGAACATAGTCGGGGCTGTCGTCGGTCAACGCCACACCCTGGTGCACCGACATCACGGCGTTCTGCTTGTCCGGCGTCGGAAGCAGCAAGCGCGCCGTCTGCGCGGCTTTCAGTGGGCGTGCAACGCGCGTGAACGGCGCACCGGCCGACCAGTCGCCCAGCGCACTTTGCAAAGCCTGGCGAACCGCTGCCACGTCCATGTCGCCGACCGCAGAAAACTCGGCGTTGCGCACGCCATAGAAGCGCGCGTGGAAGGCGCGCACCGCGTCGAGGGTGACTGCGTTCACGTCCTGCACCAACTCGTCGAAGCTTCGCGCATGCCGCACATCGCCGCGCGGATAGGGGTCGTTCAGGCGTTCCAAAGCGTCCGACGCGATCGCGTCGGGTTCATGCCGCTGCTGCTCGATGCTGGACAAGGACTGACGCCTGATTTCGTCCAGCCCATCGGCCGGCAGGCTCGGGTAGCGAAGCATCTCGGCGACCAGCGCAATCGCAGCCGGCAGGTGCTCGCGACGCGACGTAAGCCCCACCGAGACACGGCCCGGCTCGCTGCTGACGCTCAGCTCGGTCTTCAGTTCGTCGAGCCGGTCCTGCAACTGTTCGCGCGTCAGCGAGCGGGTGCCTTTGTCGAGCATGGCGGCCAGGGCGTCGGGCACATCACCGGAGCCGAACAGACTGGTGGCGTCGCCGAAATGAAGCACCAGCAGCGCCTGCACGACACCGCCGCGCGACCCCTTCGGAAGCACCGCTGCCTTGATGCCGCCGACCTCGAAGCGCTGCGTGCGCTGGTCGATCACGGCCGGGCTGGCGTCGAAGGCTTCGACCACAGCCTGCGCCAGTTGCGGTTTGAAATTCCCAAGTTGCGCCTGCACATCCACCTTCGCGGGCGCCGGAGCGCGCACCGCAGCGTCGGTGGGTACAAAGCTGCCCAAGGTTCGATTCGAAGGCAGCAGCCGCTGCACCGCAACGCGCTGCACATCGGCTAAGGTCGCCGTGCGCACACGGTCACGCATCAAGAAAAACAAGCGCCAATCGCCCTGCGCGACGGACTCGCTCAAGGCAACGCCGACGGCCTCTGAATTGGTGAAACCCAGGTCCCAGCCCTTGAGCCATTTGGTGCGCGCGCGCTTGAGTTCATCGTCGGTGATCGGTTCGGTGACCACCGACTCCAGCGTGGCCAGCAACACGCTGCGCGCTTCGGCCAACTGCTGAGGCGCGGCCAACTGCGCGCCGAATATGCTGAAGCCTGGCTCGGCCAGGCCCTGTGTGAAAGCGAACACCGACGTGGCCAGTTGCTTCTCGGTCAGCCGCTTGTGCAGTCGCCCCGAGGGCGTGTCGCCCATGACAACGCTGAGCAGTTCGGCGGCCGCGAAATCGGGATCGGCGGCAGCCGGCAAGTGGTAGCCCGCAAACAGCACCGGCACGCCGCCGGCCCGGCGCAGGGTGACGCTGCGTTCGCCGTCCTGCGCCGGGTCCAGCGTGTAGAAGGTCGGCAATTGACGCGTCGGCCGAGCCAGCTTGCCGAACGTGGCGGCAATGGTCGCCAGCAGCTTGGTCCGGTCGAAGTTTCCGGCCACGATCAGCGTTGCGTTGTCGGGCTGGTAGTAGCGGCGGTAGAAGGCCTGCAGGCGAGGAATGTCAACGTTCTCAACGTCGGACCGCGCGCCGATAGTGTCGCGGCCGTAGTTGTGCCAGTCGTACATCACCGCCAGCGTCTTCTTGTAGAGCGTGCGCTCGGCGCTGTTCTCGCCCGACTCCATTTCATTGCGAACCACGGTCATCTCGGTGTCGAGGTCCTTGCGCGCGATGAAGCTGTTGACCATGGCATCGGCCAGCCATGTCAGATACCAGTCGAGGTTCTCTTCGTTGGCCGAAAAGCTGGCGGTGTAGTTGGTGCGGTCGAAGCTGGTGGTGCCATTCGCTGCCAGACCGCGTTTCTCGAACTCGGCCCAGACCTTCGGATGTTTCGGCGTGCCCTTGAAGAGCATGTGCTCCAGCAAATGGGCCATGCCAGTCTCGCCGTAGTTCTCGTGGCGAGACCCCACGCGGTAGGTCAGGTTGACGGTCGTCGTGGGCTTGGAGGTGTCCGCTATCAGCAGCAACTGCAGGCCATTCGCGAGGCGGTATTCATCGATGCCCTCGACCGATTGAAGCTTGCTCAGCGGTGCGGCGGGCACTGCTGCCGGGACGGAAATGCTCAGGGTGCAACTGACGACAAGGGTGAGCAGCAATCGATACGACATGTGCAGGCGGGCACTAGGGCCGAAGTGTTTCGAGGTCAGTGTAGAGCGACCCTTGCGTCGAAGGTTCGGCACCACACGAGTTGGGCTTGCACAAAAAAAGGGGAGCCGCTGCTCCCCGTTCGCGCTTCGTTCAGTGGCAACGACGCTTCATTTGACCGCCTCGGGCACATAGGCCGCGATGCCGGCACGAATCTCGTCCTTCGCAGCCTCCGGCCCTTCCCAGCCAGTGACCTTGACCCACTTGCCGGGCTCCAGGTCTTTGTAATGCTCGAAGAAGTGCTGAATGGTCTTCAGCCGCAACGCATTCATGTCTTCGGGCTTTTGCCAGTGTGTGTAGATCGACAGGATCTTGTCGATCGGCACCGCCAGCAGCTTGCTGTCGCCGCCGGCCTCGTCTTCCATTTTCAAGACGCCGATGGCGCGGCAGGTCACCACCACGCCGGGCGACAGCGCGTACGGTGTGATGACCAGCACATCGACCGGGTCGCCGTCGTCGGACAAGGTCTGCGGGATGTAGCCGTAGTTGCACGGGTAGTGCATGGCCGTTGTCATGAAGCGGTCGACGAACAGCGCGCCGGTGGCCTTGTCGACTTCGTACTTGATCGGGTCGGCGTTCATCGGAATCTCGATGATCACGTTGAATTGTTCGGGTGCGTTGGCACCTGGGGTCACGTTGTGAAGGCTCATGAAAATCCTCTTGGGGGCCCGAGCGATGCTGCAAGGGATTACCCCGATTTTAGCGGCTGGTCTCGCGGCGGACTGCGGTGCGCGCAGCGTCGATGTACCGATGGAAAACACCATGGCGGCATCGTTGCCTTGTCACTGCCCTTCCCTTAGCATGCCGGGCGGATTCAAGCGCGCAAACCCTGCAGCACCGCGCGCGCTTGCATTTCATTCATCCCATCCAAGAAAGAACGAGGAGATCCCGTTGATTTCAACTCAAGTGGCGCTGTACTTTGCCCTCGCCTGCGGCCTCGCTGCAGTCATCTACGGCTTCGTTCAACGAAGCTGGATTCTCAGCCAGAGTGCCGGCAATGCACGCATGCAGGAAATCGCCAGTGCGATCCAGCAGGGCGCGGCGGCTTATCTGGCTCGGCAGTACAAGACCATCGCCGTCGTCGGCGTGATCCTGGCGATTCTGATCGGCGTCTTCCTCGACAGCACGAGTGCAGTGGGCTTCGTGCTCGGCGCGCTCTTGTCGGGCGCATGCGGCTTCATCGGCATGAACGTGTCGGTCAAGGCCAACGTGCGCACCGCGCAGGCGGCGACCAAGGGCATCGGGCCGGCGCTGGACGTGGCCTTCAAAGGCGGCGCGATCACCGGCATGCTGGTGGTGGGCCTGGGCTTGCTGGGCGTGACGATCTTCTTCCTGTTCCTGACCGGCAACGGCAATGCGACGCCTGACAAGAGCCTGTCGTCTTTGCTCAAACCGCTGCTCGGCTTCGCCTTCGGCGCGTCGTTGATTTCGATTTTTGCGCGGCTGGGTGGTGGCATCTTCACCAAGGGCGCTGACGTCGGCGCCGACCTGGTGGGCAAGGTCGAGGCTGGCATTCCGGAGGACGACCCACGCAACCCGGCGGTGATTGCCGACAACGTGGGCGACAACGTGGGCGACTGCGCCGGCATGGCGGCCGACCTGTTCGAGACTTATGCCGTCACGCTGATCGCGACCATGGCGCTCGGCGCCATCGTGGTCACGGGCGCGCCAATGGCGGCCGTCATCTACCCGCTGGTTCTTGGCGGGTTCTCGATCATCGCGTCCATCATCGGTTGCAGCGCGGTCAAGGCTTCGCCCGGCATGAAGAACGTGATGCCCGCGCTGTACAAGGGCCTGGCAGTGGCCGGCGTGATTTCACTGGTCGGCTTCTTCTTCATCACCAGGTACACGATGCCCGACGACGCCCTGGGCGCCGGCACACAGATGCGCTTGTTCGGCGCCTGTGTGGTGGGCCTGGTGCTGACCGCTGCGATGGTGTGGATCACCGAGTACTACACCGGCTCGCAGTACAAGCCGGTGCAGCACATCGCGCAGGCCTCGACCACCGGCCACGGCACCAACATCATCGCGGGCTTGGGTGTCTCGATGCGCTCGACGGCTTGGCCGGTGCTGTTCGTCTGCGGCGCCATCCTGGTGTCGTTCCAGTTGGCCGGGCTGTACGGCATTGCCGTCGCTGCCACGTCCATGTTGAGCATGGCCGGTATCGTGGTGGCGCTCGACGCCTATGGCCCGATCACCGACAACGCCGGCGGCATCGCCGAGATGGCCGAATTGCCGAAGAGCGTGCGTGACGTGACCGATCCGCTCGACGCGGTGGGCAACACCACCAAGGCCGTCACCAAGGGCTACGCGATCGGCTCGGCGGGCTTGGCTGCACTGGTTCTGTTCGCCGACTACACGCACTCGCTCGAAGGCCGCGGCATGAGCGTGGCGTTCGACCTCAGCGACCCGAAAGTGATTGTCGGGCTGATCATTGGCGGCCTGATTCCGTACCTGTTCGGCGCCATGGCGATGGAAGCCGTGGGCCGCGCCGCCGGGGCGGTGGTGATCGAAGTTCGCCGACAGTTCCAGGACGGCGCCATCATGGCCGGCAAGCGAAAGCCCGACTACAGCGCTGCGGTCGACATGCTGACCACCGCAGCGATCAAGGAAATGATCGTTCCAAGCCTGTTGCCGGTGGTGGTGCCGATCGTGGTCGGCCTGCTGCTCGGGCCGGCGGCATTGGGCGGACTGCTGATGGGCACGATCGTGACCGGCCTGTTCGTCGCCATTTCCATGTGCACCGGCGGCGGCGCCTGGGACAACGCCAAGAAGTACATCGAAGACGGCCACCACGGTGGCAAGGGCTCCGAGGCGCACAAGGCCGCCGTGACCGGCGACACCGTGGGCGATCCGTACAAAGACACGGCCGGCCCGGCCGTCAACCCGCTGATCAAGATCATCAACATCGTCGCCCTGCTGATCGTGCCGCTGCTGCCCGTCGGCTCTTCGGTCACGGCCGTCGGACATAGCGTGCCTGCGGTGGCTCCGGTGGCCGCGGTGGCCCCCGCCGCTACGGCTTCGGTGACCGCTCCAGCCGCCGTCGCCAGCGCACCGGACAAGATGGCTGCGGCTGCTCAAACGGCGGTGGACGCGGCCTCGGTCAAGGTCGAAAGCGGCGTGGTGAAGTTCTTCTTCGCAAGCGGCAAGGCCGAACTCGCGTCGGGCGCCAACGCCGCGCTGGCCGATGTGGTCAAGGGTGTGAGCGGCGGCAAGAAGGCCGTCGTCAGCGGCTTTCACGACGCGTCGGGCGATGCGGCCATGAATGCCGAACTGGCCAAGCAACGCGCGATGAATGTGCGTGACGCACTCAAGACCGCCGGCGTTGCCGAAGACAAGATCGAACTGAAGAAGCCCGAAGTGGCCAGCGCTGGCACCGATGCAGCACAGGCTCGTCGCGTGGAAGTGACCCTGCAATAGACAGCCGAATCCACGAAGAAGCCAGCGGGCAACCGCTGGCTTTTTTTGTCGACTGAAAACAGTCAAGCGCGTCTTGCCGAGGCGTCGGCTGCCCTGGCGGTAGCGCCCGCAAAATGAAACGGGCCAGCTCTCGCCAGAGCTGGCCCGTTGATTTCATTGGTCGGGACGGTGGGATTCGAACTCACGACCCCTTGCACCCCATGCAAGTGCGCTACCTGGCTGCGCTACGCCCCGATTGGACCGAATTATAGGTTCAAACCAAGGGGCCGATCAGCTGCCAAGAAGGCTGCGAATCGAGATCAGTTCCTGTCTCATTTGAATGACCGTCATCTCGGCGCGCGGCTCGGACGGTGTGGGCACATCAAGGACTGCAACGGTGGTGATTCGAGCCAGCATTTCAGCCGCCTCGACGTCCTCCAGGGCCTCCGCATAAGCCGCCTCGTGCTCGCTGTCATGCAGAGCGCCAGCGCGGCTCTGAGCGCTCTCGGCCAAGCGGTTTCGTGCCCCGCTAATGGTGAATCCCTGCTCGTAAAGCAGTTCCCTGATGCGACGAATCAGAAGCACTTCGTGGTGCTGGTAGTAGCGGCGATTGCCGCGCCGTTTCATCGGCTTGAGCTGCGTGAACTCTTGCTCCCAATAGCGCAGCACGTAAGGCTTGACGCCGCACAAATCACTCACCTCACCGATGGTGAAGTAGCGTTTGGCAGGAATGGCGGGGAGCGATTTCTCCATTGAAATCAATAAGATCAGGAGATAAAGCTAGACTTTACTCGAAGTCGTCGGGGAGCGGCGTGTCGCCCTGCACGACTCCTTTGAGTTTATGGCTCGCGTGGAAGGTCACGACATTGCGCGCCTTGATTGGAATGGCCTCGCCGGTTCGGGGGTTTCGTCCTGGGCGGGGCGCCTTGCGCCGGATGTTGAAGTTGCCGAAGCCGGACATCTTCACGTCCTTGCCTTCGACGAGGTTGGCATGAATGATTTCGAAGAAGGCCTCGACCATGTCCTTCGATTCGCGCTTGTTCAAACCCAGGCGCTCGAACAGCAGTTCGGCCAGTTCGGCTTTCGTCAGCGTCGGGGTTTCCAGACTTGGCAACATCACCCGCGCTACAACTTGATCGTTGGTACTCATGGCATCAACCTCTGAGGCGCGCGCCGAGCCGCGTTGCCAAGCTGTTCAGAACCTCCGTCACCGCAGCCTCGATCCGTTCGTCGGTCAACGTGACCGCATCATCCAGCAGCTCGAGTCTCACTGCCAAGCTTCGCTCGCCCGCGCCAATGTCGCTCGTGGGAAGCTTGGGTTTGTAGATGTCGAACAGGAGCGCACTGCGGACCAGGGAGTGCGGAGTGGCGTGAATCGCGTCCATCAGCCTGGCATGCGTCACATCGTCGGCAGCGATGACCGCAATGTCCCGCCACACCGATTGCTGGCGCGCAATGGGCTCAGCCAGCGGCATCGGTCGCTGGAGCACGGCGGACAAGTCGAGCTCGAACATCACCGGCGCATTGGGCAGCTCGTAGTCTTGCCGCCATTTGGGGTGAAGCTCGCCAACGTACCCGACCGCCTGACCGAGCGCCTCGACCCGCGCGCAACGCCCCGGGTGCATGGCCGGATGTTCGGCGGGGGTGAACGACACCCCCACCGGCGCGAACAAGGCTTCGATGTCGCCCTTGATGTCGAAGAAGTCGACTGCGCGCTCGGCGCTGCCCCACTGAGGCGCGTCCGCGCCGCCATACGCCAGTCCGGCCACCCGCAAAGGCTGATGAATGCCGGCTACCGTGAGCGGCCCGTCCGGTACCAGGGGATCGCGAATGAACACCCGACCCACCTCGAAAATGCGTACACGCGCCGCTTTGCGGGCCAGGTTGTAACGCAGCACCTGAAGCAAGCTGCCGAGCAGGCTGGTGCGCATCACTGACAGCGGACTGGCGATCGGGTTGAGCACGCGGATCGGGTCGGTGTTGCCGGCCAGTTCGCGCTCCCAGCGCTCTTCGACGAAGCTGAAGTTCAGCGTCTCGGTGTAGTCGAGGTCGGCCATGGCACGCCGCACGGCGTGGGCGCTGCGATGGCCTTCGCTGCGCATGCGAGCGACCACCGGTGCCACCGGCGGGCTGTCGGGTAATTTGTCGAAGCCGACAACGCGGATGACTTCTTCGATCAGGTCTTCCTCGATCTGAAGGTCGAAGCGCCAACTGGGCGGGGTCACAGTCAGCACGCCGGCGGCGGAAGTGAACGGCAAGCGGAGGCGCGTGAAGACACCGGCGCACTGCTGCTCGCTGAGCGGCAATCCGATGACCTTCGACGCACGCGCCACGCGCATCGCCACCGGTTGGCGTTCAGGCAGGCGCAGCACCTGGTCCTGCAGCGGGCCAGGTTCGCCCCCGCAGATGTCGATGATCAACTGCGTGATCCGTTCGACGTGCTGCGGGGTCGATGCGGGATCGACGCCGCGCTCAAAGCGATGCCCGGCGTCGGTGCTGAAACCGAACCGCCGCGAACGCCCGGCGACGGATTGCGGCCACCAGAACGCGGCTTCCACGAAGACATGGCGTGTCTCGTCGGAGACCGCTGTGGCATCGCCGCCCATGATCCCGGCGAGTGACTCGACCGAACGGTCGTCTGCAATCACGCCGACCTGCGCATCCACCTCGATGGTGTTGCCGTTCAGAAGCCTGAGTAACTCGCCGGCCCGTCCCCACCGCACGCACAGGCCGCCGTGAATCTTGTCGAGATCGAAGATGTGCGAGGGGCGTCCGAACTCGAACATCACGTAGTTGGAAATGTCGACCAGCGCCGTGACCGAGCGCTGGCCGCAACGTGCCAGGCGATCGACCATCCACTGCGGCGTGGCGGCGCGCGGATTGACGTTGCGAACCACGCGCCCGGTGAAGCGGCCGCACAGATCGGCGGCTTCGATGCGCACCGGCAAGCTCGCAGCATGCGTCGGTTTGACGCTCGGAAACGTGGACTCGGCGAGCGGCGCGCCGGTGAGCGCCGAAACCTCGCGCGCGATGCCGTAGACGCTCAGGCAATGCCCCAGGTTGGGCGTCAGTTTCAGCGTGAACAGCGTGTCATCGAGCGACAGGTGCTGGCGGATGTCCTGACCGACGACGGCGTTGTCGGCAAGCACCAGCAAGCCGCCGTGATCGTCGGACAGCTTCAGTTCACGGGCCGAGCACAACATGCCTTGGCTTTCAACCCCGCGCAGCATGCCCAGCTTGATCCGAAAAGGTTCCACATCGTTGCCACTCGGCGGCAACGCCGCGCCAACCAGTGCACACGGCACCTTGATGCCGACACGCACGTTAGGCGCACCGCAAACGATGTTCAACGGCGTCGCAGTGCCCACATCGACACGACAGACGTTGAGCTTGTCCGCGTTCGGATGTCGCTCGACGGCCAACACTTCGGCCACCACCACGTCGGTGAACGGGGGGGCGGCCTTGCGCGTCTCCTCGACCTCCATGCCGGCCATGGTCAGCAGGTCGGCCAGCGCGGCCGTATCGATGGGTGGGTTGCAAAACTCGCGCAACCACGACTCGGGGAATTGCATCTCGTGAGACTTCCGGGTGGGTTATTTGAACTGCGACAGAAAGCGCAGGTCACCATCGAAGAAAGCGCGCAGGTCGCTCACCCCGTAGCGCAACATCGCGAGCCGGTCGGCGCCCATTCCGAAGGCGAAGCCGATGTAGCGCTCAGGGTCGAGCCCGAAGTTGCGCACCACGTTCGGATGAACTTGGCCGGAGCCCGACAACTCCAGCCAACGGCCTTTCAGCGGGCCGCTCGAGAACGCGATATCGACCTCGGCCGAAGGCTCGGTGAACGGGAAGAAAGACGGGCGAAATCGCAGCGCCAAATCATCAGTTTCGAAGAAGGTGCGGAAGAAATCGGTGAAGACGACCTTCAGGTCCTTGAAGCTGACGTTTTCTCCGATCCACAAGCCCTCGCACTGGTGGAACATCGGCGAGTGCGTGGAATCGTTGTCGACCCGGTAGGTGCGGCCGGGTGCAATCACGCGGATCTCGGGCATGGCCTCGCCACGGTCGATCACAGCTTGGTGCTTGGCCACGTGCGCGCGGGCATAGCGGACCTGCATCGGCGACGTGTGGGGACGCAGATTGAGCCAGCGGCCTTCGGCGTCTTTCATGTCGACGTAGAACGTGTCCTGCATCGAGCGCGCGGGGTGATTCTCGGGGTTGTTCAGCGCGGTAAAGCTGTACCAATCGGTTTCGATCTCGGGGCCGTCGGCCACGTCGAAACCCATCGAAGCGAAGATGGACTCGATGCGCTCCATCGTTCGCGACACCGGGTGCAACGAGCCGGTGCCGCGCTGGCGCCCCGGCAAGCTGACGTCGAGCGACTCGGCCTTCAACTGAATCTCAAGCTCGGCATCGGCCAATGATTGCCGGCGCGCGCTCAACGCCGCTTCGACTTGCTGCTTCGCAGCGTTGATCAGGGCACCACGAACTTTCTTGTCTTCCGGCGGCAGCGCGGCCAGGCTTTTGAGTTGCTCGGTCAACCGCCCCACCTTGCCAAGGTAGCGCGCCTTGGCGTTCTCCAGGTCGGCAGGTGTGCTCGCCTGTGCGAAATCGGCATTCGCGTCTTGCACCAGTTGATTGAGGTCGTTCATCAGTTCAACGCAGACAAAAAAAAGGCCGAACACGAAGTCGGCCTTGAGGGGCTTGCCCGTGACGCCGCAAGCGGAGTCACGGGGATGGCCGTGCAACTGCGGGTTCAAGCCCGCAGTTGATTCACGACATTCAAGCCAGTTGAGCCTTCACCTTTTCGACAATGCTGCCAAAGGCAGCAGGATCGTTGACGGCCATGTCGGCGAGAACCTTGCGGTCGATCTCGATCGACAGCTTCTTCAAGCCAGCCATGAACTTGCTGTAGGTCACGCCATGGCTGCGGCTGCCGGCGTTGATGCGCGCGATCCACAGATGACGGAACACACGCTTCTTGGTGCGGCGGTCGCGGTAGGCATATTGCCCGGCGCGCATCACTGCTTGCTTGGCAATCCGGAATACGTTCTTGCGGCGGCCGCGGTAACCCTTGGCGAGTGCGAGAACTTTCTTGTGGCGAGCGCGGGCTGTTACACCACGTTTGACGCGAGGCATGAGTCTTCTCCTTCAGTCGGTTAAAGGCCAGCAAAGGGCAGCATCTGCTTGACGTGCCCCATGTTGGTCTCATGCACGGCAACAGCACCACGCAGGTGGCGTTTGTTCTTCGTGGACTTCTTGGTGAGGATGTGGCGCTTGAACGCCTGGCCCCGTTTGACGGTGCCGCCTGGTCGAACGCGGAATCGCTTTTTCGCGCCGCTCTTGGTCTTCATTTTGGGCATGACTGCTCCTTTTTGATTGCTTCTGCAGGCGCCGGCAAAACTCTTGCCGTCTTGTAAGCCTGCAGCCGCTTCTGGCAACTCCCCGGCGACCAGATGCCGAGGTGTTGAACTCTTGGAAGTCCGAACAGGACTTCCGTTATGACTTACGTTTCGGTCCGAGGACCATGATCATCTGACGCCCTTCGAGCTTAGGCATGTTCTCTACCACCGACACATCCGCCAGCTCGTCACGAATGCGCTCCAGCAGCCGCATGCCGATGTCCTGGTGGGTGATTTCACGCCCGCGATACCGCAGCGTGACCTTGCCCTTGTCGCCGTCTTCCTCTATGAAACGGCGCAAGTTGCGCATCTTGATCTGGTAGTCGCCTTCGTCGGTGCCTGGACGGAACTTGACTTCCTTGACCTCGATCACCCTTTGCTTGGACTTCGCCTCGGCCGCGCGTTTTTGTTCCTGGTACTTGAACTTGCCGTAGTCCATCAGGCGGCACACCGGAGGGTCTGCCGTGGCGGCAATTTCCACCAGATCGACATCCAGCTCGCCGGCCATGCGCAGGGCTTCCATGGTGCTCACGATGCCCAGCGGTTCATTCTCGACACCGTTCAGCCGCACCTCGGGCGCCATGATTTCCCGGTTCAAGCGATGTTTGCGCTCGGCATTGGGGGTACGGCGGTCAGCAAAAGTAGCGATGGTTCAAACCTTTCAACGGACGCCAAGGCACAGGCGTCCAAACAAAAAAAATGGGTGCGCCCGGCTTTCTCAAGCTCGCTGGGCGATGTGACTGGCGATCTTCTCGGAGAAGTCGGCGAGGGACATCGCACCGAGGTCTTGGTTTCCCCGGGCGCGCACCGCAACGGAGCCGTTTGCCTTTTCCTTGTCGCCTACGACCAGGATGAACGGGACCTTTTGCATTGAATGCTCGCGGATTTTATAGTTTATTTTCTCGTTGCGCAAATCGCAGGTGGCTCTAACTCCTTGTTTTTGCAGCGTTTTCGCGACTTCGCCAACGTAGTCGGCGTGTGCATCGGTGATGCTGGCCACCACCACTTGCACGGGTGCCAACCAGACAGGCAGCGCGCCGGCGTGCTGCTCGATCAAGATGCCGATGAATCGCTCCAGGCTGCCGACGATGGCACGGTGCAGCATCACCGGCGTGGCGCGCTCGCCCGCTTCGGTCACGAACTCGGCACCCAGACGCTCGGGCATGGAAAAGTCGACTTGCATGGTGCCGCACTGCCATTGGCGACCCAGCGCGTCCTTCAGCGTGTACTCGATCTTCGGGCCGTAAAAAGCGCCGTCGCCAGGCGACACCACAAATTCACAGCCCGAGCGACGCAGGCTTTCCATCAAGGCGAACTCGGACTTGTCCCACACCTCGTCCGAGCCTATGCGTGCAGCGGGCCGCGTCGCGACCTTGTAGATGATGTCGGTGAAGCCGAAGTCGGCGTAGACCTTTCGCAGCAGCGCCGTGTAGGCCACGCACTCGTCGAGGATCTGCGCTTCGGTGCAGAAGATGTGCCCGTCGTCCTGCGTGAAACCGCGCACGCGCATGATGCCGTGCAGCGAACCGCTGGGCTCGTTGCGATGGCATTGGCCGAATTCACCATAGCGCAGCGGCAGGTCGCGGTAGCTCTTGATGCCCTGCTTGTAGATCAGGATGTGGCCGGGGCAATTCATCGGCTTCAGCGCGTAGTCGCGCTTCTCCGATTCGGTGGTGAACATGCTCTCGCGGTACTTGTCCCAGTGCCCGGTTTTCTGCCACAAACCCTGGTCCAGAATCTGCGGCCCCTTCACTTCCAGGTAACCGTTGTCGCGATACACCGCGCGCATGTACTGCTCGACCTGCTGCCAAACCGTCCATCCCTTCGGATGCCAGAACACCAGCCCTGGCGCGTGTTCGTCGATGTGGAAAAGGTCCAACTCACGGCCCAGTTTGCGGTGGTCGCGCTTCTCGGCCTCTTCCAGCATGTGAAGGTGCTGCGCCAGGTCTTCTTTCGTGGCCCAGGCGGTGCCGTAGATGCGTTGCAGCATCTCGTTGCGGTGGTCGCCGCGCCAGTACGCGCCGGCCAGTTTCATCAGCTTGAAATGCTTCAGCTTGCCGGTGCTCGGGACGTGCGGGCCACGGCACAGGTCTTCGAAGGCCCCTTCGCGGTACAGCGACACATCCTGGTCGGCCGGGATGCCGGCAATGATTTCGGCCTTGTAGTGCTCGCCGATGCTCTTGAAATACGCCACGGCTTCGTCGCGAGGCAGCACCCGACGCTCGACCTTTTCATCCTTCCGCGCGAGCTCGGTCATCTTGGCTTCGATCGCAGCCAGGTCGTCCAGCGTGAACGGTCGCTTGTATGAAAAATCGTAGAAGAAGCCGTTCTCGATCACCGGGCCTATGGTCACCTGCGCGTCGGGAAACAACTCCTTCACCGCGTACGCCAACAAGTGCGCCGCAGAGTGGCGAATCACGTCCAGGCCCGCAGCATCCTTGTCGGTCACGATGGCCAGCGAGGTGTCGCTGTCGATGCAGTAGCTGGTGTCAACCACCCGGGCCGCATCGCCCTGCCCCACGCGCCCGGCCAGCGCGGCCTTGGCCAGACCGCTGCCGATGCTGGCCGCCACTTCGGCCACCGTCACCGGACCCGGGTACTCGCGCCTGGAACCATCGGGAAGTTGAATCGAAATCATGGATGCTCCAAAAACAAAAAAGCGCGGGGTGAGCCGCGCTTGGAAAGACAGGAAAAAGGAAAAGTGATGACGAAGCGCGGCCCGCTACACCTGGTGGGTGTGGGAGGTAGTTCGCGGTGTCATAACCATGGTGCCTTTCTCGCTCTTTCCGTAGTGTCTAAAGAGTCGAGTGTAAGCGAGCCCTGTCCGCCAGTCTTGGCGCGCTTGGGGTGGTCAGTAGCGAACCATGCGGTCGCCTTCCACCCGCACGCGGTCGCCGACGCGCAGATCGACGGCCTGCGCGTAGTCGAAGCTGCGCTGCGTGCCGTTGTCGAACCGGACCGCGACGCGGGTGACATCGGGCGCGCTTTGCTGGCGCTTGTCGATCTCGTTCCCGATCAACGCGCCGCCGACGATACCGACCACCGTGGCGGCGTCCTTGCCGCTGCCCGACCCCACTTGATGGCCGAGCACCGCGCCGGCGATTCCGCCAAGGATGGCGCCCTTGCCCACCGAGGCGCCTTCGCCGCGAACCGATTCCACGCTGGTGACCTGGCCGTACTGCACATACGCTGCGCTGGGGGCAGGCGCTGGTTGTTGATAGCGCGGTTGCTGGGTGGCGCATCCCGCGAGCAATGCCGAGAGAAGGGACGCTGCAACGACAGCGCGAACAGTTTGATTCATGTGTCTCTCCAAATGGACGAACTCGCATCGAGCCCTGGAGCTACAACGCGGCAACGACGAATCGGTTGATATCAAAGCGCCTTGCCACGACCACCCGACACACATCTTTACAGCGGCATCAACGACACATTCGCGGTCCGCTCGACGAACCAGAGCACGCCGATGGCGATGGCCGCCAGTGACCCACCGCGAATCGCCCAGGCCGGGTAGTGCGCCTGACGACGCAGCGCGAACAGCAGCGAAGCAGCGACGCCGACGATGATCAGCTGCCCCACTTCCAGACCCAGATTGAATTGCAGCAGTGCCCACGCAAACTGCGTCGTGGGCAAGTTCAACTCTGCCAGCACGCCGGCGAAACCGAAACCGTGTATCAGTCCGAACAGGAAGGTGACGATCACCCGCCTTCCGTGGAAGATGGGCCGCAGGTTGTCCAGCGCAGCCAGCACGATGGTGACGGCGATCGCTGGCTCGATGAAGCTCGGCGGCAGCGACACCCACTTCATCGCGGCCAGAGCGAGCGTGATCGAGTGCGCCAGCGTGAACGCAGTGACGATGCCCACCACCGGCCAGACGGCCTGCGACAAGCGGTCCACCGGTCGCCAATCGTCGGGCGTGCGCCGCATCACCGAAGGCAACAGCAAGCACAGCAGGAACAGCACGTGGTCGTAGCCGGTCACGATGTGGTGGATGCCCTCGCGCAGAAAGCCGTGCGCCTCGGAAGCTGGTTCGGCTGCTGCCGCCGACGCCGCACTGGCGGCAGCCTGAGCGGGCTGAACGGCCGCCGCAGCGGCCACCGGCGTGACGGCGCTGGCCGCCGACGGCGCAGGCGTACCGCCGGCTTCCAGCGCAGCCGGCCGCGAGGGATCGAGCACCCGCAGCAACGGTGGCTGACCCGGCACATCGATCCTCGCGATGCCGCGGTGCGTGGGATCGACATCGCCCAGCAAGGTGTAGCGAATCACCGGCTCGGCAGGCACATCGCAAGTGGCCGTCAGCACCAGCGCTGCATACACGCCATCGACGCGGGTCTCGAGCGCCGGGCTCGCCGGCTGCAACTCGCAGCCGGCCACGCGAACACGCGAGCGCACATACGCATCGATGGCCGGCCAGGCACTGCGGATCTCGCCCCAAGTCAGGTGCCCATCGGCATTCGCGTCGAGGTCGAGCGCCACGTCAAGGTCGCGCAGCGCCACGTCCACTCGCAGGCTGATGCCCGTCGGAGTTCGCGCCAATTGAAGGTACGCATCGCTGGACTTGTGCGCGCTGGCAGACCCGGCCAGCGCGACCATCAGCATCAGCGCAAGCGCCTTGCAACAGTCAAAGAAGCGCATCGAGCCGGCTGTCGCGCAGCCCCATTTCATCGCGAACCTTGCCGGCTTCACGCAGGCCGGCGGCGCTCTTGGCGGCCTGCGCCGCCTGCGCCAGCAACAGCACGTCGAGCGGCTCGCGCTGGTGCCGCACATTGATGCGCGCCAGCTCCAGCGCGCGCTCGGGCTTGCCGTCTACCCACAGGGCGAACATCGCTTGCTCGCGCGCGTGCGTCGTGCGTGCATCCGGGCGCAGGGCCGCCAGCGCCATGCGCTGCCGCACTTCGGCGGCGTCGCGTACGCCGTCGGGCGACTTCAATCGCGTTCCAAACATGGCCAGGCGCAGCAGTACGGCGTCGGTGCGAGGCTGGTCTTTCAACTGCGCCAGCGCTTCGGCGAAGCGCTGCTGCTCGAACAGGAAGTCGGCGTACGACAGACGGCTGTATGAATCGGACTGCGCAGCCAAAGCCGCCACGTAGGCCTGGTCGGCCGGGCCGCTGCGACCGGCACGGCTCTCGACTTCGGCCAGGGTCGTCAGCAACCAGTTGCGGGTATCGGCCGGCAACCTCGGCGCGGCGAGCAGTTCGTTCAAACCGGCTCGTGCTGCGTCGACCTCGCCACGCAGGCTTTGATTCTCGGCCTGGCAGGCGCGCGCATGCAGCCCGCCGCCCGCTGCGGCCAAGCCTGCGCAAGCTGCATCGGACGCAGCGTAGCGGCCCTGCACGCGCCGCACGGTGGCCAGCGTGAGCCAGGCCTGCGCATGCTGCGGTTGACGCTGCACCAGCAGGTCCAGCCAGCGCGCCGAGGTGTCGAATTCATGCAGGTACTGCTGCAAGGTGGCCTGCATCAACAGCACCTCGTCGGGCGCCTTGGCGGCATCAGGCCAGGCCTGTAGCACGGCCAAGGCCTGGCCGGCGAAGCGAGGGTCGCCAGCCTCGCGCGCCTGCTGCAGGTAGCGCCGCGACAACGCCACGGCCAGCGCCGCATCGTTCGGCGTGGCAGCCCATTGGCGGCGCAGCTTCCGGTCCTCGGCGCGACCACCGGTGGCGGCGGGAAGCGTCTCGATCACTTGAGCGTCGCTGTGCGGCGTGAGCACTGCAGCCTGCGATGAAGCCGCGCCGAAACCCAGAACCGCTGCGGTGATGAAGTCAATGAGGCGGCTGATGGGCATGACAAACGATAGCAGCAGCATCGAGGCTGCGCAGCCCGCCGCGAACGACGGGCTGCGCACGCCTCAGGTCACCGGCTCGGGCTCGGTGTCTTCGGGCTGCACCGGTGCGAAGCTGTCCAGGCCCACCGGCTCGAACATGTCGGCCACGGCCACGGCCAACGCGGTCAGGTAGCTCACCAGTCCGACCGACGACGCGCTGGCCGAAGCCGGCACTTCCGATGTCACCGGCGGCACCACCACAGGGTCGTCGCCGCCCCCGCCGCAGGCCGCCACCAGCACAGCGGCCGACGCAAGGGAGATCAGGATGCGTGTTTTCATCTTGTGCTCCTCACTTCGAGCCGGGGATCGGCGTGTTCAGGTACGGGAAGCCCGGCAGCAAGGTGATCCTCGCCTGGTCGACAGCGTCGTGCAGTTTGAACGCCGTGGCACCCAGCGGCACCGCGCTCGGCTTGCAAGCAGCACCGAGCTTGTACGTGTCGGTGTCGCCATTGGCCACGCACAGGCCACCCATCACGGCGACGAGCGAGATGTCGACCACGTCGTCCTTCGGGCGGCGCCCGTTCGGATAGCCCGCGTTGTCGGTACCACCCGCGAGGATGTTGCCGACGATACCCAGGCGGTTCTGCTGCGCTTCGGCGGTGGCTGCAATGCTGGTGTTCAAGCGCAGCATTTCGGAGGCCGTTACCGTGGTCGGCTGGTTCACGCCCTTGATGCCGGTCAGGAAGGTCGTGACCAGGTCGGTACGCGGGAAGTTGGTGGGTGCCGTGTTGGGAATCGCCAGCGCGATCTCCAGCAGCGCAGGTAGCGTCGGGTTGGTCACGTAGGCCGCGAACTGGCCGTCGTCCTTCGGCTTGGAGGCGTTGAACTTGTCCTTGTCGGGCAGGCCGATCACCACCTCGTTGACCAGCGGCATGCCCAGGCGCGAGACCTGGGTCCAGGCGCCGCCCGGCACAGCCGACGTTTGATAGCCGCTCTTCGGTGCGCCGTTGAGCAACTGGCCCTGGCGCAGGCTGGCGGTGGTCCATCCACCGATCACCGGGTCGGTCGAACCGGCGGCCGTCAGGCACGCCTTGGGCACTTCGATGGCCAGCGACGTGACATTCTTGTCGGCAAGGTCGCCGGGTCCGGCTGCATTGATCTTGGTGGGGTCGGTGATCACCGACAGCGGCGCATTGACGAGGTCGAAAATCGTGCCCAGGTTGACGGCGAACGGGTCCTGGCGCTGGCCCACGAACAGCTTGGCGGGGGTGGCGCAGCCCGGGATGTTCACGTCGTAGACGTGCTTGGCGGCGTAGGCCACGTAGTTCGGAATCGTCTTCGGGCCGATGTTGTCCGACGGCTTGTCGAAGCTGGCCTTGCCGTTGGCGGCGTTGGTGATGGCCGCGCGGGTGCCGGTGCGGCGGTCGCCCCTGACCACGTCGACGGTGAAGCTCTCGTTCACATTCAGTGTGGCTGCGTTCGGGTCGGTCACGCCACCGGCCTGGGTCAGCGGGATGGCGACGTTCATGCCGCCGATCGGCAGCGTGATGGCCTTCAAGGTGTTCTTGAAGCGGAACTGGAAGGTCAGGTCTTCCTTGGCGTCGCCATTGTTGTCGACGTGAATCTCGTACAGCGCATTGGGGTCGAGCTTGAAGTAGTTCGGGCCGCCGTAGGCGTCCTGCAACGGCACGTAGTTGGCGATCAGCGTGACGTAGGCGCCGCGGCCCGCTTCGTAGCTGTTGAACATGTAGAAGTCGCTGGCGTCGACCTTCGGTGCGGTGGTGATGAACGGCGCCTCGCGGTGGCTGGACGCATGGGCGGCGGGCGCGCACAGGGCGGCCACGGCGGCGCACAGCGCAGTCAGGGCCGGCAGCGTGCGTTGAAGTCTCAGGTGGGTGGGTGTCATCGTCTCTTCCTTCGTCAATCAGTGGCAGAAACCGCGGCTTACGCCGATGCGGCCGGTGGCGCGTCTTCGTCGAGGAAGCGCGTGGAGGTTCTTACGCAAGGGCCGGCAGACTGGATGCAACACGCAGACGAATCGGAGCCACCACCTGTATCGCCAATTCACAGCGTCGTTTTCCGCCCGTGCGCAACTCCCCCAAGAGGTGGATGCAAATCGAAACAGCTTCGTGAAACCATGCTCTTCGGTCGGTGGCGCCGAGTGGAGCCGCCTTACACTGACCGAGCGCAAGACGTTGGGCTGGCGCCCGTTTTGCGTTCACCCGGCGACGCCATCGCCGCGCCAGCACCCTCGTGGAAAGCGAAACATGATCACTTCGAACACAGGAGTTTCCGCTTGGTCTGCGGCGCCGGCGACAGACGCAGGCACGGCGTCCGACGGTTGGGAGGCCACCCGCGCACAAACCGCGCTGGCCACGCAGTTCCTGAAGGACGAAAAGGATTACCTGGAAGGCGAGCAGCCCGACATTGGCCGGCAGGTCGGCACCGACGCCCGCGAACTCTTCGTGTCGTGCGACCCGGCGCAGGCCATGCGGCAGCAGTTCGAGCATTTGCGACCCGAGTTCATCGCGGTGCACGACATGGGCACCCAGTCGTCGCGCAAGTTGCTGGCCAGCATCGCCGCCGCCAGCAACCGCAGCGTTCAGACGCTGACGATCCGTCGCCAGGGCTTCGGCACCACGCTGGCCAGACTCGAGTTCATCGAACTGCCAACGTCGGAAGGCACGCTGCTGCGCATGTACACCACCGAGACCGACGCCGACACCGCCGCGCGGCATGGTCTGGCCACGACGCTGCTCGCATTCAGCCGGCTCGGTGTGTTCCTGGTCGGCGACATGCCCAACCATGCGCTGGCCGCAGCATTCAAGCCGGTTCACGAGGACATGCTGCGCGGCCCATGGCCGAACCGGCACTTGCTGTTGCTGCCGCTGGCCTCGGCCAACGCCCTTGTCTCGCAAGGGGTCGAACTGGCGCGCGGCACGCAGGTGAATGTGCGCACCACGCCCAAGGTCGCGCGCCCGGCCGACGCCTGGGGCTTCATCAGCAGCACCTGGACGCGCCTGCGCGAGCACATGCAACCGAATGGCAAACCCGCACCCCGGTTTGCTGCTGCGGCTGCTGTCCCCGGCCACACCTCGCCGTCGGCGCCGGCTGCGCCCCGGCAGGCCCCGCAAGCGCCACTGCCGCTGCGGCCGATGCCGGCGGTGCGCGCGGCAGCAGCGCCGTCAGAGAACCGGCTTGAGCAATACGTGCAGCAGCTGAGTCATCTCGCGGGCATGGTCAGCTGCTGCATCTTCGACGTGGCCAGCGGACGTGCGCTCAACCATGCCGGCGCGAGCCCCGGCGCGCGCGAACTGGCCGAGCACGGAACCGAGATGTTGGCGTCGATGCAGGCCAGCAGCCGCACGCTGGGCCTGGGTCATGCGATCCCCGAAGCCGCCATCACGCTGGGCACGCACCACCTCGTGTTGCGCTCCGTGCCCAAACACCCCGGCCTGGCGCTGCACGCCGTGCTCGACAAGTCACACGCCAACCTGACGCTGGCGCGGCTGCAGATTTTGCGCATGGATTCTCTGTTCGACGCCTGAGCCGACCCCGGCTCAATGAACCACGCGCTCGAACGAGAACTCGCCGGCCTCCACGTCGACCGGAATCACGTCCTTCGGCCCGAAGCGGCCTTCCAGAATCAGCTTGGCAACCGGGTTCTCGATGCGCTGCTGAATCGCCCGCTTCAACGGTCGGGCACCGAACGCCGGGTCGAAGCCGGCCTTGGCCAGTTCCTTCAGCGCCTTGGCTGACACGTCGAGCTTCATCTCCATCTTTTCCAGCCGCGCCGCCAGCACCTTGAGCTGGATCTTCGCGATGCTCTCGATGTTCTTTGCGTCGAGTGCGTGGAACACCACGGTCTCGTCGATGCGGTTCAGGAACTCGGGGCGGAAGTGCTGCTTCACCTCGGCCCACACCGCCTCGCGAATCAGTTCGCTGCTCTGGCCGGCCATCTGCATGATCTGGTGCGAACCGAGGTTCGAGGTCATCACGATCACGGTGTTCTTGAAGTCCACCGTGCGGCCCTGGCCGTCGGTCAGGCGGCCGTCGTCGAGCACCTGCAACAGTACGTTGAACACATCGGGGTGCGCCTTTTCCACCTCGTCAAGCAGCAACACGCTGTAGGGTTTACGGCGCACCGCTTCGGTCAGGTAGCCGCCTTCGTCGTAGCCCACATAGCCGGGCGGCGCGCCGATCAGGCGGCTGACGGAATGCTTCTCCATGTACTCGCTCATGTCGATGCGGATCATGTGGTCTTCGCTGTCGAACAGGAAGCCGGCCAGCGCCTTGCACAGCTCGGTCTTGCCAACGCCGGTGGGGCCAAGGAACAGGAACGAGCCGGTCGGACGGTTCGGGTCCGACAGGCCTGAGCGCGACCGCCGGATCGCATTTGCCACGGCGGTGATGGCTTCGTCCTGGCCGACCACACGGTCGTGCAGCTTGGTCTCCATTTGCAGCAACTTGTCGCGCTCGCCCTGCATCAGCTTGGACACCGGGATGCCGGTGGCGCGCGCCACCACCTCGGCAATTTCTTCCACGCCGACCATGGTGCGCAGCAGTTGCGGCTTGCCGGCGGCGCCGCCGGTCAGCTCCTTGGCTTGCGCGTCTTTCAGCTTCTTCTCCAACGCGGGCAGCTTGTCGTACTGCAGTTCGGCCAGCTTGTTGAAGTCGCCCTTGCGCTTCAGTTCCTCGATCTGCGTGCGCATGCGGTCGATGTCTTCCATCAGCTGCGCCGAGCCCTGCGCAGCGGCCTTCTCGGCCTTCCAGATCACGTCGAGGTCAGACGCTTCACGCTGAAGCTTCGTGATCTCTTCGGCGATCAGGTCGAAGCGCTTCTTCGAGCCCTCGTCCTTCTCGCGGCGAACCGCCTCGCGCTCGATCTGCAACTGGATCAAGCGACGATCCAGATTGTCCATCACCTCCGGCTTGGAGTCGATCTCGATCTTCAACTTGGCGGCGGCCTCGTCGATCAGGTCGATCGCCTTGTCGGGCAGAAAACGGTCGGTGATGTAGCGGTGGCTCAACTCGGCCGCAGCAATGATGGCCGGGTCGGTGATCTCCACGCCGTGGTGAACTTCGTACTTTTCCTGCAGCTCCCGCAGGATCGCGATGGTGGCCTCCACCGTTGGCTCGCCGACCAGAATTTTCTGGAAACGGCGCTCCAGCGCGGCGTCTTTCTCGACGTACTTGCGGTACTCGGCCAGCGTGGTCGCGCCGATGCAATGCAATTCGCCGCGCGCCAGCGCCGGCTTCAGCATGTTGCCGGCGTCGATGGCACCTTCGGCCTTACCGGCACCGACCATGGTGTGGATTTCGTCGATGAAGACGATGGTCTGGCCTTCATCGGCCGCCACCTCTTTCAACACCGACTTCAGGCGTTCCTCGAACTCGCCGCGGAACTTGGCGCCGGCCAGCAACAGCGCCATGTCGAGCACCAGCACGCGCTTGTTCTTCAACGAATCGGGCACCTCACCGGCAACGATGCGCTGGGCCAGGCCTTCAACGATGGCCGTCTTGCCAACGCCCGGCTCACCGATCAGCACCGGGTTGTTTTTCGTGCGCCGCTGCAGCACCTGGATGGCGCGGCGAATTTCGTCGTCGCGGCCGATCACCGGATCGAGCTTGCCCACGCGTGCGCGCTCGGTCAGGTCGAGCGTGTACTTCTTCAAGGCCTCGCGCTGGCCTTCGGCGTCGGCGCTGTCGACCTTCTGGCCACCACGCACCGCCTCCACGGCGGCTTCGAGCGACTTGCGGGTCAGCCCGTGTTCCTTCAGCAGCGGGCCGATGGCGGTCTTGCTGTCGGCGGCGGCGAGCAGGAATATTTCACTCGCAATGAAGTCGTCGCCGCGCTTGCCGGATTCCTTTTCGGTGGCCTGCAGCACGGCATTCAGATCGCGGCCGGCCTGCACTTGCTCCCCGCCCTGCACTTGCGGCAGCTTGGCCATCGCAGCGTCAAGTGCGCCCTGCAGCTTGGTGGTGTTGACGCCGGCGCGGCCGAGCAGGGCCTTCGGCCCGTCGGCTTGCGCGAGCATCGCGGCCAGCACGTGCACCGGCTCGATGTACGGGTTGTCGCGGGCAATTGCCAGGCTCTGGGCCTCGGACAGGGCTTCCTGAAATTGGGTCGTGAGTTTGTCGAGTCGCATGGGGCCATTCCTCCAGATCGCATGGAGTTTGGGCGAACCCGACAACTTTTCAAGACGGCGCCAGCGGCGTCCGGCGACGGTGGATGATCCAGATCAAGAGCGCCTACTGTGGCGGTATGGCGTCAGGCCATCAAGGCCCGCGCGAGGACGAAGCCCACTCCTGCGCACACCAGCGCGCCCAGCACATGCGCCAGCACATGCGCCAGCGCCAGCCACGCCTGGCCGCGTTGCAGCAGCAGCAGCGACTCGACCGAGAACGCCGAAAACGTGGTCAGCCCGCCGAGAAACCCGGTCACCAGCAACAAGCGCAGCAGCTCGTGCGGCGCCTGCTCGAACCACGCCAGCGCGATGCCGATCAGGAAGCCGCCCACCGTGTTGACCGCCAGAGTGCCGAGCGGAAAACCGGCCCAGGCCGCGTTCAGCCACAAGCCGGCGCGCCAGCGCAGCAGGGCACCCAGGGCCGCTCCCAGCGCCACCGCCAGTGCCTGCAACCAGGGCAGCGCGGCGGTCATTCGGGTGCGTGGTCAGCGGCGTTGTCGGCCACGATGCCCCAGCGCGACAAGGCCGCGTCGTCGCTCACCCGCGCGTCGACCCAGCGCGCGCCGGTGGGCGTCTGTTCCTTCTTCCAGAACGGCGCCCGCGTCTTCAAGTAGTCCATCAGGAACTCGCAGGCCTTGAAGGCTTCGCCGCGGTGCGACGAACTGACCGCCACCAGCACGATCTGGTCGAGCGGCAGCAACGGCCCGACGCGGTGGATCACGCGCGCTGCGCGGATGTCGAAGCGGCGCAGCGCCGCGTCGATCATTGCTTCGATGGCGCGCTCGGTCATGCCGGGGTAATGCTCGAGCTCCATCGCGCTGACGCCCAAGTCGTCGTTACGGTCGCGCACGGTGCCGATGAAGCTGGCCACCGCACCCACGGCCGGGTCGCCGGCGCGCAGCGCGGCGACCTCAGTCGACAGGTCGAAGTCTTCGGTCTGGATTCGAACGCGCGGGGTCATCGGACTCGTCGTGGCCATGCTCAGCCCCCGGTGACCGGCGGGAAAAACGCCACCTCGGCGCCCTCGGTGAGCATGTCGGTTTCAGTGCACAGCGTCTGGTTCAACGCTGCCCGCAGCGCCCGCCCGCGCGCCAGCGCCGCCGCATGAGCCGCGTCGCGCTGGATCAGCAGGTCGCGCAGTTGACCGACGCTCATGGCCTGCGGCAGGTCCATCGTTTCGCCAGCACCCAAGGCCTCGCGGATGGACGCGAAGAAGCGCACGCTGACCTTCACGACAGCAGCTCCGACAGCGCCAGAAAGCGCACTGCATCGCCGCGCCGGATGGCCTGGCCGGGTGGGTTGTCGACCAGCCCGTCACCCCACACCACCGAAGTCAGCACGCCCGAACTCTGGTTCGCGAACAGGTCCAGTCCGCCGGCTGCATTGCGCTGCACGCGCAGAAATTCGCGGCGCCGGTCGGGCTGCGGCCAGTCGAAATCGGCACGCAGCGACATGCTCACAGGCTGCAACGCAGCTGCGCCTTGCATCTGCAGCAACACGGGGCGCACGGCGAGCAGAAAGGTCACGAAGGCCGAGACCGGGTTGCCCGGCAGGCCGATGAACCAGGCGGTGGAGCGGTCGTCGCGAAACACCTCGCCGAAGGCCAGCGGCTTGCCGGGCTTGATGGCGATTTGCCACATGTCGATGCGACCTTCGGCCTCGACTGCAGGCTTCAAGTGGTCTTCATCGCCGACCGACACGCCGCCGCAGGTGACGATCAGATCGTGCCCGCGCGCCGCCGTGCGCAGCGCTTCGCGCGTGGCGTCGAGCCGGTCGGGCACGATGCCGAGGTCGGTGCAGTCGCAGCCCAGCGCCTGGATCAAGCCGCGCAGCGTGAAGCGGTTCGAGTTGTAGATGGCGCCCGGCTTGAGCGGCTCGCCGGGCATCACCAGTTCATCGCCGGTCGAGAACAGGGCGACGCGCGGACGCCGCGCCAGCGTCAGCGTGGCCGCACCCACAGCCGCCGCAAGTCCCAGCGCCTGCGGTGTCAGCCGCGTGCCACGCGCCAGCACGGTGGCACCGGCCGCCACGTCTTCGGCACGGCAACGCACCCACTGGCCCGGCGCGGGAACGGCGTTGATGCGCACGCCGCCATCAACCACCTCGCACTGCTCCTGCATCACCACCGCATCGGCCCCGGTCGGCACCTGGGCGCCGGTGAAAATTCGCGCTACGGTGGCGGGTTGCAAGGGCTGCCATGCCGCGCCGGCCGGAATGCGCTGGCTGACCGGCAGCACGGTGCCGGCGGTGGGTACGTCGGCGCAGCGCAGCGCGTAGCCGTCCATCGCGGTGTTGTCGGCCGGCGGCACGTCGATCAGCGAGCGAACGTCGGCCGCCAGCACGCGACCCAGCGCGTCGAAGGTCGAGACGGTTTGCGCCTCAGCCTCAGGGAACGGCTGCACCGCCAGCAGCAGCCGCGACAGGGCTTGCTCCAGCGTCAGCATCGGCGGGCGAGGCGTCGACACCGCAGTCGAGATCGAAGGGAGAACGGTACTCATAGCGCTCCGGGTTGCCGAGCAAGAAGGTGGCGATGGCGTCGGGGTCGTTGAGGTCGAGCACCGGTAACCCGGTAGGCTCGGGCAGACGGTCCGGGCTGTCGGTTGAGATGGCCACCACATACGGATCGTTCGGGTATTGAACCGGCTTGGCGGTGGATGCGCGCCAGACCTCTATCTTCAGCAGCGCTGCATGCTTGAAGCCTTCCACCAGCACCCAGTCGCACTCGTACAACTCGGCGATCAGTTGGTCCACCGTCGGCTCGGCATGCACCTCGTACTCGCGAATCTTGGCCAAGCGGCGGTCGGATGCGACCACCACCTCGAACGCCCCCGCCTGCCGATGCCGCCACGAGTCTTTGCCCACATGGTCGATGTCGAACGCATGGTGCGCATGCTTGACCACCGACACCCGCTGGCCGGCCAG
>JANNBZ010000187.1:0-36360 GCA_031386065.1 Burkholderiales bacterium | reverse complement strand
CACAGGCCACGAAGGGGCCCCTTCGCGGCCCGTGGAGAGGGTTGGGGTGAGGGCTGTGCCGAACGAAAGCCTCGCGCTGCGCGGGCCCCTCACCCAACCTCTCCCCAGAGGGGAGAGGAGCAATTCAGGCGGAATTGCGGGGGGCTCAATCAATCCGCAGCCAGGTCGTTTTCAGCTCGGTGTATTTGTCGAATGCATGCAGCGACTTGTCGCGCCCGTTGCCGCTTTGCTTGAAGCCGCCGAAGGGCACGGTGATGTCGTCTTCGTCGTATTGGTTCACGTGCACCGTGCCGGCACGCAGCGCGCGCGCCACGCGGTGGGCGCGGTTGATGTTGTGGCTCCACACGCTGGCCTGCAAGCCGTAGGCGCTGTCGTTGGCCATGGCTACCACCTCGTCTTCGGTCTTGAAGCGGATCACCGACATCACCGGACCGAAGATTTCTTCGCGCGCAATCTTCATCTGGTTCGTCACACCGTCGAACACCGTCGGCTCGACGTAGTAGCCGCCGCTGTCCAGCCGCGCCTGCCTGCCGCCGGCGGCCACGCGCGCACCGTCGGCATGGCCGGCTTCGATGTAGCCCAGCACGGTTTTCAACTGCGTGTCGTCGACGATGGCACCCATCTCGGCGCTGCCGCCCAGCGGGTCGCCCGGCGCGTACTTCGGCGCTTCGGCGGCGACGATGGCAACGAACTCGTCGGCGATGCTTTCATGCACGAATACGCGCGACGGCGCGTTGCAGCTTTCGCCCTGGTTGAAGAACATGCTGCCGGCCACGGTTTTGGCGGCGCGTGCAATGTCGTCGAAGTCGGGGAACACGATGAAGGCCGACTTGCCGCCGAGTTCGTTGTAGACCCGCTTCAGGTTGCTGCGGCCGGCGTATTCGAGCATCTTGCGGCCGACGCGGGTGCTGCCGGTGAAGCCGATGGCGTCCACATCCATGTGCAGCGCCAGCGCTTCGCCAGCCTCGTGGCCGTAGCCCGGCACCACGTTGAACACGCCTTCGGGCAGGCCGGCGTCGATGGCCAGTTCGGCGAGCCGCAGCGCGGTGAGCGGCGACTTTTCACTCGGCTTCAACACCACCGAATTGCCCGCCGCCAGCGCCGGCCCGAGCTTCCAGGCGGCCATGATCATCGGGTAGTTCCAGGGCACCACGGCACCGATCACGCCCATCGGTTCGCGCGTGATCAGGGCCAGCGAGTTGCGCGCGGTGGGCGCGATCTCGTCGTAGATCTTGTCGACCGCCTCGGCGTACCAGGCAATGCAGAGGGCTGCCGCCTGCACGTCGACCGCCAGGCTGTATTGCACCGGCTTGCCCATGTCCAGCGTTTCGAGCAGGGCCAGTTCTTCTTTCGCGGCGAGGATTTTCTCGGCGAAGCGAAGCAGGATTTTCTTGCGCACCGCGGGCGCCTTGTGGGCCCAGCGGCCGTCGTCGAACGCCTTGCGCGACGACGCCACTGCGGCGTCAATGTCGGCCTGCTGGCCGCGCGCCACGTGCGTCAGCGTGCGGCCGTCGATGGGCGACACGCAGGCAAAGGTGTCGCCTGCGATGGCGGCCACGCGGCGGCCGCCGATGACCGCGCGGCCGTCGAACTGAACGGCGGCGGCGCGCGCCCGCCAATCGATGTTGCTGGCCATGGCCGGGTCAGAACGCCACGACGACCGAGGTGCCGAACAACTGGTTCGACTTCTTGAAGCTGCCGTCGCGAATGTCGACGAACACTGGCTGGCTGGCGCGGTCGAAGCGGTACTCGGCCTTCATCGTGGTGTTCGGGTTCAGCGCGTAGCTCAGGCCGAAGCTGAGGGCCGTGCGGTTGGCGCCGAGTTCGGGGTCGCCCGCAGCGTCGGGTCCGATGCCATTGCGTGTGTCTGCAAAGCTGTAGCCCAGCAAGCCACCACCGTTCTTCTTGTTGTTGATGTAGTCGGCCCGCACGATGCCTTCCAGGCGCGGCGTGATCTTGTACGCGGCCAGGGCCGACAAGCCCCACCACTTGGCATCCCGCAACTCGCCGGTCACCGGGTCAGCCGTGATGCCGGCCGACTTTTGCTGGCCAACGCTGACCTGCCCCTGCACCGTCCAATCGCCGCGAATGAAGTAGCCGTCGACTTCGAACGTGTTGACGGCCGTGTCGGCCAGGCTGAACGGCTGCTCGGTGACGAGGTTGCCCACACCGTCGTCGGCGCGGAAGTTGGTGGCCTTGCCGTGCACGCCCGCGAAGCCGAAGCCCTGGTACTCGCCGCGCGAGTAGTCGACGCGGTAGACCACCACGGGCGTCTTCTCACCCGCCTGCCGCTTGCTGGCGTTCAGGTTGGCCAGCAGACCCTTGACGATCCATTTGCCGCTGGTGATTTCCATGCCGGCGCCGGTGTAGGCGGAGGGCAGGGTGAAGTCGAACAGCAGGTTGTGGGTGATCAGCTTGTTCTGCGTGGAGGGCAGGTATTCGTAGCCCGACCAGTCGGGAATCTGCCCGGCGATCAGCCGTGTTTGCAGATCGCCCAGCGGGATCGACACGCTCGCCTCGTGGACGATGGAATTGGCGTCGAACACCGAGCCGGTGCCGCGGTTGGGCACCAGCGTCAGCCGCCACTTGGTGCCGCCGTCCATCTCTTTTTGAAGGTCGAGGCTGGCGGCGCCGAAGTACGAGTTGTCGTAGTTGTAGCCGTCGGCCTCGACCTTGTTCAGGAACTGGAAGCCGGCGCGGTTTTGGTTCTTGTTGTAGATGTAGCTCGGATCGATGTAGCCGCTGAACTTCAGACCGCGCAGGCCCGAGGCCTCGCGTGCGTCTTCGGTCGCTTCGGCCTTGGTGGCGATGCGGTTGAAGTCGGCCACCTGCTGCGGCGTCATGCCCCATTGGCTTCCGGCAGCAGCGCCGGCAGGCTTGGCCGCTTCGGCCGCCGACAACTTCTTCTCCAGGTCGGCCACGCGCTCGCGCAGCGCGCGCAGTTCGGTCAGCACTTCGGCGTTCGACTGCGCCAACGAAATGGTGGGAAAGGCCGCGAGTATCGCGACGGTCAGGCTTGCGAGCTTCCAGTTTTTCATCAGGCTCTCCTCTTGGTTTGAATGACGTTGTGCGGGCTAACGGAAATCAGGCGCGCTGTGCTTCGGCCATTTCACGTGCGCGAAGGCGCTCGTTGCGGGCGATGATGTAGCTGGCCGCGATGACGCCGATCGACACCACAGCGATGATCACCGTGGCCACCGCGTTGATGCTGGGGCTCAGGCCCAGTCGGGCGCGCGAGAAGATCACCAGCGGCATCGTGGTCGACCCCGGCCCCGACAAGAAGGCCGACAGCACCACGTCGTCGAGCGACAAGGTGAAGGTCAGCAGCCAGGCCGACATCAGCGCCTGGGAAATCAACGGCAGCGTGATCAGCACGAACACCTGCCAGGGCTTGGCGCCGAGGTCGCTGGCGGCTTCTTCGAGCGAGGGGTTCATGTCTTGCAAACGGGCCTGGATCACCACGGTGGCATACGCCAGGCCGAGCAACAGGTGGCCAAACCAGATGGTCAGCGCGCCGCGCTCGGGAAAGCCCAGCCAGCGCTGCAGCGACACCAACATCAACAGCAGCGACAAACCGATGATCACTTCGGGCATCACCAGCGGCGCGTTGACCATGCCGCTGAACAGCGTGCGGCCCGTGAAGCGCCGGTACTTGACGAGCGAGAAGGCGGCCAGCGTGCCCAGCAGCACCGAGCCGCAGGCGGTGAAGAAGGCGATCTTCAGCGACAGCCACAGGCCGGCGATCATCTCGGTGTCGTTGGCCAGCGTGGTGTACCACTTGAGCGTGAAGCCGCCCCACTTGGTGGGCAGCGGCGAGTTGTTGAACGAGTAGACGATCAACGCGAAGATCGGCAGGTACAGGAAGAAGAAGCCACCGGCCAGCCAACCGCGCCCGAACAGGCGCGGCCAGTTCTGCGCGAACGAGCGGCCGCCGTTCATTTGCGCACCTCGGTGGCTTCGGCCTGGTACTTGTTGAAGACGGCCAGCGGCACCAGGATCAGCAGCACCATCACCACCGCCACGCTGGACGCCATCGGCCAGTCGTTGTTGCTGAAGAATTCGTCCCACAACACGCGGCCGATCATCAGCGTTTGCGGGCCGCCCAGCAGTTCGGGAATCACGAACTCGCCGACGCAGGGAATGAACACCAGCATCGAGCCGGCAATGATGCCGGCCTTGGACAGCGGCACGGTAATTTTCCAGAACGCGACGAACGGTGTGGAGCCCAGATCGGCAGCAGCTTCCAGCAGGCGCAGGTCCATCTTCGACAAGTTGGCGTACAGCGGCAGGATCATGAACGGCAGATAGGTGTAGACCATGCCGATGATCAAAGAGAAGGGCGTGTTCATGTAGTTGCCCGGCGCGGCGATGAGGTTGCTGGCGACCAGCGGAGCATCGGCCCCGACCGCGACCAGCGCAATCGCCACCCAACCGCCCTCGCTGAGCAGGCCCTTCCAGGCGTAGACGCGCAGCAGGAACGAGGTCCAGAACGGCAACATCACCAGCATCAGCAAGGCAGGTTGCAGCGTGGGCTTGGCGCGCGCCATGAAGTAGGCGAACGGGTAGCCGATGAACAGGCACAGCACGGTGGTGATGGCTGCGTACTGCAGGCTGTTCAGGTAGGTCTTGAAGTACAGCGCGTCCTGCGTGATGAAGACGTAGTTGCTCAGCTTCAGCTTCAGCTGCAGCGCGCCGTCGGCGTACGTCAGCAGGTCCTTGAAGGTGACGGTTTCCATTTCGGCCACGCTGATGCGCAGCACGATCAGGAACGGCAGCAGGAAGAACAGCAGCAGCCAGAAATACGGAATGCCGATGACCGCAGTGCGGCCGCTGGCGGCGGGCCACCACGCCGGCCAGCGCGAGGCTGCGACAGCTGCCTTCATTGCGTCAACACCACCTGGGCCGACGGCGACCAGCTGGCCCAGGCGGCATCGTTCCAGGTCAGCGTGTCGTCACGGTGGCGCTCGGTGTTGCTCTCGCTCACGCGAAGCACCAGCCCGCTGGCCAGTTGAAGGTGGTAGACGGTGAAGCTGCCGAAGTACGACAGGTCTTTCACCGTGCCGCGCACCTGGTTGTGCCCGGCCGCCCACTCGACGCTGCCCTGCGGACGCTCGCGCGTCAGGCGCAGTTTTTCCGGGCGTATGGCCACGGACACCTCCATTCCCTCGATGCCGGTGATGCCGTGGCCGACGTAGTGCGTGCAGTCGGTGCAGTCGATGATCACGTGGTCGGGGAAGTCGGTGGTCAGCGTGCCTTCCATCAGGTTCACGTTGCCGATGAAGTCGGCCACGTAGCGGGTGGCCGGGGTTTCGTAGATGTCGCTCGGCGCGCCGACCTGCATGATGCTGCCCTCGCTCATCACCGCGATGCGCGTGGCCATGGTCATGGCCTCTTCCTGGTCGTGCGTGACCATCACGCACGTCACCCCGACCTGCTCGATGATGTTGACCAGTTCGATCTGCGTTTCTTCGCGCAGCTTCTTGTCCAGCGCACCCAGCGGCTCGTCGAGCAGCAGCAACTGCGGCTGCTTGGCCAGGCTGCGCGCCAGTGCCACACGCTGCTGTTGCCCACCCGACAACTGGTGCGGCTTGCGCTTGCCGAACTTGCCGAGTTGCACCAGCTTCAGCATCGCCTCGACCTTCTCGGCCACCTTGTCTTTCGCCATGCCGTCGCGCCGCAGGCCGAAGGCGATGTTGTCCCACACCGTGAGGTGCGGAAACAGCGCGTAGCTCTGGAACATCATGTTGATCGGGCGCTGGTAGGGCGGCAGGTGCGCCAGGTCCTGGCCGTTCAGCACGATGCGCCCGGAGGTCGGCGTCTCGAAGCCCGCCAGCATGCGCAGCAGGGTGGTCTTGCCGCAGCCCGACGCGCCGAGCAACGCGAAGATCTCGCCGCGCGCGATGTCCACGCTGACGTGGTTGACCGCCACGGCGCCGCCGCCGAAATCTTTCACCACGTCGTCGATGCGCAGGTACGCGGGCGCGGGTGCCAGGGAGAGTGCGGCGGCCATGGCAAGGTGGCTCAGAGGCCGGTCTTGAACGAGGTGTACAGCCGCGTCATGGTGCGGCGCAGGTCGTTGTTGATGGCATCGGGCATGGCCATCTTCTTCATGTCGGCGTCGCTCGGAAACACCGTCGGGTTGCTGGCCACTTCGGGCTTGATGAACTTCTTCGACTCCTTGTTCGGATTCGCGTAGAACACCTTGTTGGTCAGGCTGGCGTGCACCTCGGGCTTCATGATGTAGTTGATGAACTTGTGCGCGTTGTTGGGGTGTGGCGCGTCGGCCGGGATCACCATCACGTCCATGAACACGATGCCGCCGTTCTTCGGGATCAGCGCTTCGAGCTTCTGACCGGTCTTGCCGTCGATGGCGCGCTGGCGGGCGATGTTCACGTCGCCCGACCAGCCCAGCGCCACGCAGATCGAGCCGTTGGCCATGTCGTTGATGTAGCCCGACGAGCTGAACAAGGTGACGTACGGGCGGATGCTTTTCAGCAGCGGCGCCACGCCGGCGTAATCAGCCTGGTTGCGGCTGTAGGCGGGCTTGCCGAGGTAGTGCAGGGCGGCCGGCACGATCTCGGTGGCCGAGTCGAGGAAGCTGACGCCGCAGCCCTTCAACTTGCTGATGTACTCGGGCTTGAAGACCAGGTCCCAGACGTTGTCGGGCATCGGTGTGCTGCCCAGCGCGGCCTTTACTTTGTCGACATTGATGCCGACGGTGGTGAAGCCCCACAGCCAGTCGACCATGAACTGGTTGTCGGGGTCGAGCTTGGCCAGCGCCGCCTGGATTTCGGGGTCGAGGTTCTTCAGGTTGGGCAACTGCGACTTGTCCAGCTTGCGCAGCAGGCCGGCGTCGGCCTGCACCTTGGCCCAGTACGACGACGGCACGACGATGTCGTAGCCGGTCTTGCCGGCCACCAGCTTGGCGTGCACGATTTCGTTGTTGTCGAAGTTGTCGTAGCGGACCTTGATGCCGGTTTCTTTCTCGAAGTTCTTCAGCGTGTCGTCGGCGATGTAGTCGGACCAGTTGTAGACGTTGAGCACCTTTTCCTCTTCTTGCGCGGCGGCTGGCATGCCCCACATCAGAGCGGTCGCGACAAATGCCGTGGCGACGGAAAAGGCGATTGAGCTGAGCATCGGTTTCATGCGGATTTCCTTCATGTCAAAAACTCCAAACATCAACGGGTACGGTGAACAGAGGCAAGCGTGGGGCAGTCTAGCCAGCACGCCCCGGCAGGCTGCTACAGGCAAACCCCGTGCCACGCGGTCAAAGGGTTCCGAGGCGTTTCAGATCGGCCAGCGTCAGGTCGAGGCAAAGCCGGATCAGCGCCACCATCTCGTCGATCTGCGCCTTCGTGATGACCAGTGGCGGCGCGATGATCATCCGGTCGCCGACGGCCCGCATGATCAGCCCGTTGCCGAAGCAGTGACCGCGGCACAGCATGCCGACCTCGAGTTCGCTGTCGAAGGTCTCGCCGGTTTGCTTGTTCTTGACGATCTGCAGCGCGCCCATCAAACCGATGCTTTGCGCCTCGCCGATCAACGCGTGATCGGCGAGTGCTTCGAAATGCCGGGCCAGGTGCGGCCCGAGGTCGTCGCGCACCTTTTCGACCAGGCGCTCGCGCTGGATCAACCGGATGTTGGCCAGCGCCACCGCGCAGGCCACCGGGTGGCCGGAGTAGGTGTAGCCGTGGTTGAACTCGCCGCCTTGATCGATCAGCACCCGGGCAATGCGCTCGCCCACCATCACGCCGCCCAGCGGGATGTAGCCCGAGGTGACGCCCTTGGCAAACGTCATCAGGTCGGGCTTGAAGCCGAAGGTCTCGCAGCCCCACCACTGGCCGGTGCGGCCGAAGCCGCAAATGACTTCGTCGGACGCCAGCAGCACGCCGTACTTGTCGCAGATGCGCTGGATCTCGGGCCAGTAGGTGGCCGGCGGAATGATCACGCCACCGGCGCCTTGCACGGGCTCGCCGATGAAGGCGGCGACCTTGTCGGCACCGACTTCGAGAATTTTGGTTTCGAGCCAGCCCGCCGCTTTCAGCCCGAACTCGTCTCGCGTGAGCCCTTTGCCATGCTCGAACCAGAACGGTTGTTCGATGTGGGTGATGCCCGGGATCGGCAGGCCGCCCTGGGCATGCATGCCGCTCATTCCGCCCAGCGATGCGCCGGCCATGGTCGAGCCGTGGTACGCGTTGTGGCGGCTGATCATGACCGTGCGCTCGGGCTGGCCCAGCAGGTCCCAGTAGCGGCGCACCATGCGCACCACGGTGTCGTTGCCCTCGGAGCCCGAGCCCGAAAAGAACACGTGCTTGAACTGCGGCGGCGTCACCTCAGACAACAGCTCGGCCAGTTCGATGGCCGGCTTGTTGGCGGTTTGAAAGAACGAGTTGTAGAACGGCAGCTCCTTCATCTGCGCGGTGGCCGCGTCGATCAGATCCTGCTGGCCGTAGCCGACGTTGACGCACCACAGGCCCGACATTGCGTCGAGGATCTTGTTGCCGTCGCTGTCCCACAGGTAGATGTTGTCGGCCTTGCTGATGACGCGCGAGCCCTTGTTCGCCAACGCCTTGAAGTCGGTGAAGGGGTGCAGGTAATGGGCCGCGTCGGCGGCCTGCCACTCTTGCGTGGTGCGTGCGGAGGGATGGTGTTTGAGGACGGCGCTCATGGTGTCTCCAGATCGGGTTTGAGGTCAGACGTGCAGCAGCAGGTGCTCGCGCTCCCACGGCGAGATCACCTTCATGAACTCGGCATGCTCGATCTCCTTGACCTCGGTGTAGACGGTGACGAATTCCTTGCCCAGCACCTCGTGCAGCGCGGTTTCGGCGCGCAGCATCGACAGCGCCTCGACCAGGCTGCGCGGCAATTCATAGGCGCCCAGGTAGGCGTCGCCCTTGCACTCGGGGCTGGGCTCGATGCGGTTCTTCATGCCCAGGTAGCCGCAGGCCAGCGTGGCGGCCAGCGCCACATACGGGTTGGCGTCGGCTCCGATCACGCGGTTTTCTACCCGGCGCGCCGACGGCGTGGCGATGGGCGAACGAATGCCCACGGTGCGGTTGTCGGTGCCCCACTGGATGTTGATCGGCGCGGCGTTGGCACGCACCAGTCGGCGGTAGCTGTTGACGTAGGGCGCGAACAGCGCCATCGCCGCCGGCACGTACCTTTGCAGGCCGCCGATGTACCAGTAGAACTCCTGGCTGGCCGTGCCGTCGGCGTTGCTGAAGATGTTCAGGCCGGTCGCTTTCGACAGGATGCTCTGGTGCACGTGCATCGCGCTGCCCGGTTCGCCGGCGATGGGTTTGGCCATGAAGGTGGCGAACATGTCGTGCCGCATGGCGGCCTCGCGCACCGTGCGCTTGAAGAAGAACACTTCGTCGGCCAGGCCCAGCGGGTGGTCGTGGAAGAAGTTGATTTCCATCTGCCCGGCGCCGACCTCGTGGATCAGCGTGTCCACGTTCAGCTCCATCTTTTCGCAGTAGTCGTACACGTCTTCGAACAGCGGGTCGAATTCGTTCACCGCGTCGATCGAATACGCCTGGCGAGATGTTTCAGCGCGGCCGCTGCGGCCGATCGGCGGCTTCAACGGAATGTCGGGGTCGGTGTTGCGCGCGACCAGGTAGAACTCGAGTTCGGGCGCCACCACCGGCTCCCAGCCTTCGGCGGCGTAGAGGTCACAAATGCGCCGCAGCACCGAGCGCGGCGCATACGGCACCAGCTTGCCGTGGCGGTCGTAGCAGTCGTGGATGACCTGGGCCGTCGGGTCGGTGGCCCAGGGCACGATGCGCACCGTGCTCGGGTCGGGCTGCAGGTGCATGTCAAGGTCGTTCGGGCTGATCACGTCGTAGTACGGCCCTTCCTCGGGGAATTCGCCGGTCACGCCCATCGCCACCACCGCTTCGGGCAGGCGCATGCCGCGGTCTTCGGTGAATTTTTCGCGCGGCAAGATTTTGCCGCGTGCCACGCCGGTGAGGTCGGGCACGAGGCACTCGATCTCGGTCACGCGGTGGTCGTCGAACCACTGCTCCATGTCGCTGAAGGTAAATTTGCTTTTGTCTGCCATGACGTTGTCCTGTGTGCTGATGTGCGCTGCGGCCACTGCGGCCGAGCGTTGGTTGCGCGCTTGTTGCGATCAATGCGGTGAACCGGCTAGCGGTCCGGGTCGCGATCGCGCAGGGCTTGCGTCTCACGGTGGCGGTCACGGTAGGACTGGCAGGCGGCGCCGAAGGCTTTCAGCAGCCGCATCGACACCACGTTGCTGGCCGCCTGCCATTCGGGGTGCCACTGCACGCACAGGTTGAAGGCCTTGGCCTCGGGCATCGAGAACGCCTCGACCAGGCCATCGGGTGCGCGCGCCTCGACGCGCAGGCCGGACGCGAGCCGGTTCACGCCCTGGCCGTGCACCGAGTTGACCTCGAACGGCGCCTTGCCGAGCACGCTTTCGAGCACGCCGCCGGGCACCACGTTGACGCTGTGCGCCAGACCGTAGGCCACGGCGGCGGGTGCGTCTTTCGCGGCACGGTGGTCGTGCTGGCCCGGCACGTCCTGCACCGCCTGGTGCAGGCTGCCGCCGAGCGCGACATTGGTTTCCTGGAAGCCGCGGCTGATCGCGAACAGCGGAATGCCGCGCGCCAGCACCTGCGGAATCAGCGGCAAGGTCGATGCGTCGCGGGCCGGGTCGAGCGGCAAGGTCTCGTCGTGCACCGCCTCGCTGAAGTGGGTCGGATGCACGTTCGACGGCGAGCCGGTCAGGAACACACCATCGGCCAACGCCAACCACTGTTCGAGTTCACCCGCTTCGACCGACGGCAACACCACCGGCAGGCAGCCCGCCAGGCGCACGGCGTCGAGATATTTCTTGCCGACCAAATGAAACGGATGCTCGCCGAGCATGCGGTTGCAGGCCGGCACCAGCACGACGGGCTTGCGAATCAGCGCGGTCACAACATGTCCCTCAGTCGGTAGTACGCCATGCCCGCCACCAGGGCCGGTGTGCGAAGCCATCGGCCGCCGGGGAAGGCGCGGTGGCGAAGGCGGGAAAACGTGTCGAAGCGGCGCGCATCGCCGTCTATCGCTTCGGCCACCAGCTTGCCGGCCAGCCCGGTCAATGCGAGGCCGTGTCCGGAAAATCCCTGCAAGTAGTAGATGTTGGAAGAAGCAGTTCCCGTGCCGGACGACGCCTCAGCCGGCAGGCGACCGAAGTCGGGTGCGCGGTTCATGGAAATGTCGACGAAGCCGCCCCACGCAAACTCCACCGGCGTGTCCTTCAACTGCGGGAAAGTGGCGGCCATGCGCTGCTGCATGCTGACGACGAGGTTGCGCGGCGTGGCGGTGCTGTAGCTGACGCGGCCGCCGTAGAGCATGCGGTGGTCGGGCGTGGGACGAAAGTAGTCGAGCACGAAGTTGGTGTCGCACACGGCCGACATCGACGGCACCAGCGAGCGCGCCAGTTCGGGTGGCAGCGCCTCGGACGCCACGATGTAGGTGCCGACCGGCATGATCCGCGGCTCGAGCGTCGGCGCCACGCCTTGCAGGTACACATTGCCGGCCAGCAGCACGTGCGAGGCGCGCACTTCACCGTGCGCCGTGCGAAGCCGCGCCGTGCCGCCGGGCACCAGTTCGGTGACGCAACTGTCTTCAAAAATTTGCACGCCCAACTCGGCTGCCGCGCGCGCCAGCCCGAGGCTGTACTTCAGCGGGTTCATGTGGCCCGACAGCGGGTCGTGCACGCCGCTGTGGAAGCGGCCGCTGGCAATCCACCGGGGCATCTCGGCCGGCGAGATCCAGTGCGTCTCGAAACCGTACTGCGCCTGCATGTGGGCCTGCCACGTCTGCAGCGCCTTCGCCTTGCGCGCGTTGACGGCGAGCGACAGGTAGCCGGCCTGCCAGTCGCAGTCGATCCCGAAGCGCTGGCGCCGCTGGTGGATCAGCGCAATCGCTTCGAGCGTCATGGCCCAGACGCGGCGCGCTTCGTCGAGGCCGAGTTGCGCTTCGATGGTCGACTGGTCGCATGCCAGCCCGGCCAGCGCCTGCCCGCCGTTGCGGCCCGACGCACCCCAGCCGACTTGCTTCGCTTCGAGCACCACCACGCTGAAGCCCCGGTCGGCCAGTTCGATCGCTGCCGACAGGCCGGCCAGTCCGCCGCCGACCACGGCCACGTCGCAAGCCAGGCTCGATTCGAGACTCGGAAAGGCCTGCGTGCGCTGCACGGTGGCGGCGTAGTACGACTGTTCGGTCAGGGCGCGATCGGCGCTCAGGAAGCTCATACGGTGTGCGCTAGGCAGGTCCTTGGGTGTTGGTGAACCGGCAGACTCAGGCAGCGCGGCGAATGGCGCCCGACAGGGTTTCGACGATCTGCGCGATGTGCTGCTCTTCGATGATCAGCGGCGGCGACAGCGCGATGGTGTCGCCGGTGGTGCGGATCAGCAGGCCCTTCTCCCAGCAGTCTAGGAAGACCGAGAACGCGCGCTTGCCCGGCTCGCCCGGAATGGACGCCAGCTCGACACCGCCGACCAGGCCGATGTTGCGAACGTCGATCACATTCGGCAACTCGCGCATCGAATGCAGCGCGTTCTCGAACGACTTCGCCATCGTCGCGCCGCGGGTCAGCAGGCCGTCGTCGGCATAGGTGTCCAGCGTGCCCAGTGCTGCCGCGCAGGCCAGCGGGTGGGCCGAGTAGGTGTAGCCGTGGAAGAACTCGATCAGGTGTTCCGGCCCGTTCATGAAGGCGTCTTGAATGAACTGCTTGGCAAACACCGCGCCCATCGGCACCGAGCCGTTGGTGATGCCCTTGGCCACGCACATCAGGTCGGGCGTGACGCCGAAATGGGTGGCCGCGAACGGCGAACCCAGGCGGCCGAACCCGGTGATGACTTCGTCGAAGATCAGCAGGATGCCGTGCTTGTCGCAGATGCTGCGCAGCCGTTCGAGGTAGCCCTTCGGCGGCACCAGCACACCGGTCGAACCCGCCACCGGCTCGACGATGACCGCTGCGATGGTCGACGCGTCGTGCAGCGCGATCAAGCGCTCCAGGTCGTCGGCCAGTTCGGCGCCGTGTTCGGGCTGGCCTTTGGTGAAGGCGTTGCGCGCCGGGTCGTGGGTGTGGCGAATGTGGTCGACACCAGCCAGCAGCGTGCCGAACATCTTTCGGTTGGCTAAGATGCCGCCGACCGAGATGCCACCGAAGTTGACGCCGTGGTAGCCGCGCTCGCGGCCGATCAAGCGAGTGCGTGCGCCTTCGCCGCGCACGCGGTGGTAGGCGATGGCCATCTTCAGCGCCGTCTCGACCGCCTCGGAACCCGAGTTCGTGTAGAACACGCGGTTGATGCCCGCAGGCGTCAACTCGACCAGCCGCTGCGCCAGTTCGAAGGCTTTCGGGTGGCCCATCTGGAACGGCGGCGCAAAGTCCATTTCGCCGGCCTGTTCACGAATCGCGTTGACGATCTTCGGCCGCGCGTGGCCGGCATTCACGCACCACAAGCCGGCAATGCCGTCGAGGATCTGACGGTTCTCAGGCGTCCAGAAGTGCATGCCTTCGGCGCGCGCCAGCAGACGCGGCGCCTGCTTGAACTGCCGGTTGGCAGTGAAGGGCATCCAGTAGGCGTCGAGGTCTTTGTACATGGCGGGCTTTCGCGGGGCGCACCGTTGACGGTGCAATGAGAGAGGCGAAAAAGAAGCGTCACGAAGTCTAGTGTCGAGCAGACGAAATTTGCTTGCGCAATGACTCAGGGTTGCCACCAGCATTTGCAATATCATGCGATTTTATTGACCTGTTTCAGAACAATATGCGAGATGCAGCCGAAAAAGTGAAATTGGATGCGATTGATCGGGCCATCCTGGCAGTGCTTCAGGCCGAGGGAAAAATCTCGAACGTCGACCTGGCCGAGCGGGTTCATCTGTCGCCCAGCGCCTGCCTGCGGCGCGTCAAGGCGCTCGAAGATGCCGGTGTGATCGCGCAGTACGTGGCCCTGATCGACCCCAAGACGGTGGGCCAACCGGGCACCAGTTTCACCATCGTGAACCTTGAAAAACTGACGCAGGCCGCGATGGCCACGTTCGAAAAGGCGGTGCGCAACGTGCCGGAAATCCTCGACTGTTTCTACGTGGCTGGCACCAACGACTACCTGCTGCGATTCACCTACTGCGACGCCGCCGATCTGGAGCGTTTCCACACCCTGGTGCTCGAGCACCTGCCCGGCGTGGTGCGCTCGAACTCGATGCTGGTGCTGCGCACGGTGAAGAAAACCACCGCGCTCGAAGTTCGTTAGATCTGCGCAGCGCGCGGCGGTTGCGCTGCGTGCGCGATGCGCCCGCACAGGTAGGTCCACACAAAGGCCGCCGCAGCCTGGCTGCTCAATTCGGCATGGTCGTAGGGCGGCGAGACTTCGACACAGTCCATGCCCACGAACGGCAGGTCGGCCAGTTCCTCCAGGATGCTGAGCACCTGGTTGGTGGTCATGCCGCCGGGCTCGGGCGTGCCGGTGCCGGGTGCGAAAGCCGGGTCCAGGCAGTCGATGTCCAGGCTCAGGTAGACGGGCGGGTTGCCATGCGCGGCCAGGCGTTCGCGAATGGCGTGGAGCACCGGCGCCAACTGCGCCGGCCCGTCCAGCCCGCGCAAGGCGCGAGCCGTGAAAATCTGGCCGCCCTGGTCACGCACATAGTCGCGCGCCGCGCGAACACCCGACGACCGAATGCCGATCTGCGTGAAGCATTCGTTGATCACCAGCCCTTCCTGCATCGCTTCATAGACCCAGGTGCCGTGGCCGCTGGGCTCGCCGAAGTGGTCTTGCCAGGTGTCGCAATGCGCGTCGAAGTGAATCACGGCCAGCGGGCGGCCCAGCCAGGCTTTATAGGCGCGCAGCAGCGGCAGCGTGATGGAGTGGTCGCCGCCCAGCCAGGCCATGTGGTGCGCGCGGATCAGGCGGTCGACATGCGGCGGCATCGCGGCACGCATGCGTTCGATGCTGGTGTTCGGCAGCGGCAGGTCGCCGGCGTCGCCCAGCCGGCCGATGGGCGTGGTGTCGAAGTGCGGATGCACGCCGTCGCACAGCATGTGGCTGGCCTCGCGGATGGCGCGCGGGCCGAAGCGCGCGCCGGGCCGGTTCGTCACGCTGCCGTCCCAGGCAATGCCTGCCACGGCGTAGGGCGTGGCGGCACTGGCGGCGCCCACCTTGAGGAAAGAGTTGTCGGAGAGAAAGGCGAACGAACTCATGGCGTGGACCGGTGTGGACCGGCGTGAAGGCGGGCGTGGATCAGCGGCGGGATGATACGAGCGCCTCTGCGAACGCCGCGATTTCACCCATCGCTGGTTGCGTTTCGCATCGCGGAAAGCGACAATGCTGCAGCGCCGCAATTCGTTTCATCCCTGAAAATTTCGTTTCGCATCATGCAAACGAAGCTGCAAGCAGTTGATTTTCAAGGGAAATATTTTATGTCTTATATAAGACATAAGTCTTGTCTGCGAAGCAACTGACCCGTATTCTTGATCCCGTCGTTTCCCCCTTTGCTGTTCCTCAACACCCGGAGCCTTTCATGACCCAAGCCACCCGTGAACAACAAGCTGCTGCCCTGGCCAAAGACTGGGCCGAGAACCCGCGCTGGAAGGGCATTCACCGCAGCTACAGCGCCGCCGACGTGGTGCGCCTGCGCGGCTCGCTGCCGGTCGAGCACACGCTGGCCAAGCGCGGCTCCGAAAAGCTGTGGAACCTGCTGAACACCGAGCCCTTCGTCAACACGCTGGGCGCATTGACCGGCAACCAGGCGATGCAGCAGGTAAAGGCCGGGCTGAAGGCGATCTACCTGTCGGGCTGGCAGGTCGCGGGCGACGCCAACCTGTCTGGCGAGATGTACCCCGACCAGTCGCTGTACCCGGTCAACTCGGTGCCGATGGTGGTCAAGCGAATCAACAACACCTTCACGCGAGCCGACCAGATTCAATGGTCGGAAGGCAAGAACGACACCGACTTCTTCGCGCCCATCGTGGCCGATGCCGAGGCCGGTTTTGGTGGCGTGCTGAACGCCTTCGAGCTGATGAAGTCGATGATCGATGCCGGCGCGGCCGGTGTGCATTTCGAAGACCAGTTGGCTTCGGTCAAGAAATGCGGTCACATGGGCGGCAAGGTGCTGGTGCCCACGCGTGAAGCGGTGGCCAAGCTGCAAGCCGCGCGTCTGGCGGCCGACGTGATGGGCACGCCCACGCTGGTGATCGCGCGCACCGACGCCGAAGCTGCCGACCTGGTGACCAGCGATGTCGACGACAACGACAAGCCGTTCCTCACCGGCGAGCGCACCATCGAAGGCTTCTACCGCACCAAGCCGGGTCTCGACCAAGCCATCTCGCGCGGCCTGGCCTACGCCGCCGTGGCCGACATGGTGTGGTGCGAAACCGGCAAGCCCGACCTGGCGTACGCCAAGCAGTTCGCCGATGCCATCCACAAGAAGTTCCCAGGCAAGCTGCTGGCCTACAACTGCTCGCCGTCGTTCAACTGGAAGAAGAACCTCGACGACGCGACCATCGCCAAGTTCCAGCGTGAACTCGGCGCCATGGGCTACAAGTTCCAGTTCATCACGCTGGCCGGTTTCCACAGCCTGAACTACTCGATGTTCAACCTGGCCCATGGCTATGCGCGCAGCAACATGAGCGCCTTTGTCGAACTGCAAGAAGCCGAGTTCGCCGCTGCCGAGAAAGGCTTCACCGCCGTCAAGCACCAGCGCGAAGTCGGCACCGGGTACTTCGACGCCGTCACCACCACCATCGAGCGCGACGCCTCGACCGGCGCGCTGAAGGGCTCGACCGAAGACGAACAGTTCTTCGACCAGAAGCACGGCTGACCGACGCTCCCAGCGTTGCATCGGACGGCTGCACGTTGCGGCTGTCCAGGCAAGCCCGAAGGCCACCAGCCTTCGGGCTTTTTTTGTTTATGGCGTGGTCGATTGCGAGACGCGAAAACTCTTTCTCGAAGGGTGTCGCCTTGCGCGGCGCAGCGGTCAGGTGCGTCGCCGCCACCGAGCTTTTGAACCGACCGTCCTCAAGTTCGTTCGCGACATGCCGAAGACGAAATGCAGCGGTTTATTCACGACTTTTCGTGAATTTGAAGTGAGGAAAAGCGCCGGAACTAAGTCCCATTCTTCGAGTGAGATGTGGGCACGTCGGGATGGACGCGTTAACACTTGCTCACAAGCGAGTCGCGGCGATGTCAATCCCTGAATCAACCGCAACAGAGCTTTGGTTTCGACCAATCACCCTCCACAGGAGCACCCAAAAGTGAATGCGATCTCCAAATTCATCGTCTTGATCGAAAGGTGCCGACTGCGCGGCGCACTGGCATGGGCGCTGTTGTCGCTGGCGCTGGTGGTTGGGTTGTTCGTCCCCAAGGCTGCGAGTGCACAAGCGCTTGGTTCAGAGAAGCATGCCAAGCTGGCGCGCGACCTGAACGACGAACTCAACGACACCACGCGACCGAAGGCAAAGTGGGCGCGCGACGTGAATGGTGTTCGCCACATTCAGGCCATCGTCGTCAGCAACTCGGCCGACCCCGAGATGACCGAGCTGCGAGCGCACGTGTTGCGAATCGGCGGCTCAGTTCACGCCGTTCATGCCGCGGTGCACGCGCTGACGGTGCAGATCAAAGCCAGTCAGGTGCGTGCGTTGTCGCAGCGCAGCGATGTGGTCAGCGTCTCGCCGAATCGGGTCACGCTGCGCACCGCCAGCACGCTCGAATCCATCACCGGCACGCTGACGAACAACGTGCGCAGCTACAGCTCCAAGACAAGCTACACCGGCATGGACGGCACCGGCATCGGCATCGCGGTGCTCGACTCGGGCGTCATGAAGCTGCACGACACCTTCGGTGATGCGGGCGGCGCGCGCCGCGTCAAGCGCAACGTCAACATGCTCAACGCCAGCCTGGCCAATTGGGTCGGTGGCGTCAGCACCGCGACATCGCTGACGCCTGGCAGCGCCGCGCTCAGCAGCTACGAGGCCGCCATCGCCGCCGATTCAGCGACGACGCAGGACGCCTACGGTCACGGCACCCACGTCGCATCGGTCGCCGCCGGGCGCTACTACCCAGCCCCGACCGGTGCGCAAGACATCAACGGCATCGCGCCCAACGCCAGCATCTACGACGTGCGGGTGCTGAACGGCCAGGGCACCGGGTCGCTCAGCGACGCGCTGGAAGGCATCCAGTGGGTGATCTATCACGCCAAGGAATACAACATCCGCGTGCTCAACCTGAGCCTGGCCGCCAGCTCCACCGAGAGCTGGCAGACCGACCCGCTGTGCATTGCGGTTCGCAGCGCCAGCGCCGCCGGCATCACGGTGGTGGTAGCGGCTGGCAATTTCGGCACCAACTTGCTGGGCCAGGAAACCTACGGTCGGATCAGCTCGCCGGGCAACGACCCGTCGGTCATCACGGTGGGCGCCGCCAACTTCAAGGGCACGCTGGCCCGCAGCGACGACAGCGTCAACTTCTTCAGCGCCCGTGGCCCGACGCGTGGATCGCAGGTCGACGCCAGCGGTGTTCGCCGTGTCGACAACCTGCTCAAACCCGACCTGGTGGCACCGGGCAACAGAATCGTCGGTGCGGCGGCCACGGCGAGCAACACGCTGTCGTGGAACTTCCTCGCCAGCATCTACGCCAGCACTCTGGTCACGCCGTTGGGCATCGCAGCGACGTTGTCCGAGACGCAAATGCTGATGAGCGGCACCTCGATCGCTGCGCCCGCCGTGGCGGGTGCGGCCGCACTGATGCTGCAGGCCAATCCCGGCCTGACGCCGCCCCTGGTCAAGGCCATCCTGCAGTACACCGCGCAGCCTTTGCCGAACGCCAACCTGCTGCAGCAGGGCGCGGGCCTGCTGAACGTGGACGGCGCGATTCTGCTGGCCCAGGCGTTGAAGGCCGATCTGTCTGCCAAGATCGCCGCAGACGGCTACAGCAGCGGGCAGACGATCAACGCGAAGAGCCTGCCAGCGACCACGTCGACGGTGAACGGCCAAACCTTCAATTGGTCGAGGATCGTGTTTGTCGGCGGCAACCACCTGGTGAGCGGCTCTGATCTGTTCACCAAGTACCAGTCGATCTGGGACCCGCGCCTGACCTGGGCCAGCGGCGTTGCGCGCAAGCGGCAGGCGAGCTATTGGTCTGGCACCGGCATTGCCGTCAACACGTTCGTGAAGGCGTTTGCCGACGCTGCCGCACCCAACCAGACGCTGCTCACCGCGGGTGTCGTCAACGCCGATTCGCTGGCGGGTGCTACTTCATTGCTCGGCAGGACCGGCGCATTCATGCCGGCCTCCACGCTGTCCAGTTGGCTGGTCAGTGGCAGCGGTCTGGTGCTCGGCCAAGGCCTGATCCTGAGCGAAGGCCTGATCCTGAGCGAAGGGTTGATTCTCAGCGAAGGCTTGATCCTCAGCGAAGGCTTGATCCTCAGCGAAGGCTTGATCCTGAGCGAAGGCCTGATCCTCAGCGAGGGCTTGATCCTGAGTGAAGGTGTGCTGCTCGGCGAACCCTGAAGCACCGGTCGACGCACCGCAGCCCCGACCTCATCCTTCCAAAAAAAAGAGCGCACGCCATGAACACAAACCGGCAGGATTGTTTGGGAACGTACGCCACGCCGTGGTGGCAGCGTGTTCATGCCGGGCTGATGCCCGACTACAACGCCAAGGCCACAACCTACTGGTGGGTCATGGTGTTGGTCGGCGCGGCAATCCTCATGTACACGCTGCGCACGCTGCTGGTGCTGCCGATTGCGGATTTGACGCAGGTCGGCGCCGGTGTGGCGATCGCGATGCTGGCCGGCTTGTTTCCGGTGCGCATCCCGCGCTCGAAGAACTCGTTTGCGGCCGGCGAGATTTTCATCTTCCTGCTCTTGCTGCTGCACGGCCCTGCGGCGGCAACGCTGGCAGCCGCAGGCGAGGGGTTGATCGGATCGTGGCGCACATCGAAGCGATGGACCAGTCGCATCGCCACGCCGGCGATGGCCTGCGTGGCCATGTTCAGCACCGGCTCGCTGCTGCACGCGGGCATCGCCGCTTCGCGAAAATTAGGCCTCGACAGCGCGGGGCTGCTGCTGGTGGCCACTATGTTGTGCGCGATCTTTCACTTCGTGCTGAACACGTTGCTGATCACGGCCGTGCCCTACCTCAAGCGCAACCAATGGCCAGAGCCGCGCGAGATGTTCGGCAACTTCGGCTGGATCGGCATCACGTTTGCCGGCAGTGCCTCAGTCGCGTGTCTGCTGTTCCTGAGCTTTCAGCAGTCGGGCATCGGCGTGCTGATGGCGGCGGCGCCGATCATCGCGATGTTGCTGACCACGCTGCACTACTTTTTCCGCCAGCAGGAAGCAGACGAATCGGTTCGCAAGGGTCATGTGGTTGCAATCGAGCGCGAGGCAGAACTCGCCGCGCAACACGTGCGCGCACTCGAGGTCAGCGAGCGGCGCTTCCACAGCGCCTTCACGCACGCATCGATCGGCATGGCGCTGGTGTCTTTCGATGCTCGCGTGCTGCAGATGAATGCGGCGCTGCGTGCGCTGCTGGGCGTCAACGACGGCCAGGCGACCCTTCAACAGTTGTTCAGCGACTTCGTCGACGCCGACGACACCGACATGTTGAACGACCGCCTGTTGCAGCTCAACTCACAGCAGATCCAGTCATTCGCCGTCGAGTTGCGCCTTCGCCATAGCGATGGCCTTGCGGTCTGGGCGGGTGTCCACTGCAGCTTCTTTTCCGAAATGGATTCGGACGCGCCGTGTCTGATCCTTCAGGTGCAGGACATCACGGCGCGCCGCCAGGCCGAGGCCGGGTTGCACCACATCGCCTTCCACGACAGCCTGACGGGCCTGCCCAATCGGCGTCGTTTTCATGAGCAACTGGTGCACGCGCTCGATCAGCTCAAAACCGATCCGACGCGGCACTTCGGCCTGTTGTTTCTCGACTTCGACCGCTTCAAGCTCATCAATGACAGCCTCGGGCATGCCGTGGGCGACGAGTTCCTGGTGCAGGTTTCGCAACGCATCCAGAGTCATGTGCGGCCACGCGACATCCTCGCGCGGCTGGGTGGCGACGAGTTTGCGATCCTCACCGACAGCCTCGATTCCGAGCTCTATGCGGTGGCGCTGGCCGAGCGACTGTTGGACGTGCTGCGCCAGCCGTTCCAGATTGCCGGCACCGAAATCACCTCAAGCGCCAGCATCGGCATCACCTTCAGCGGGATGGGCTACGCCACGCCCGCAGACATGCTGCGTGACGCCGACACCGCCATGTACAAGGCCAAGACAACCGGCAAGGCTCGCTATGCGCTGTTCGATGTAGGACTGCACACCGAGGTGGCGCAACGCCTGCGGCTGGAGACGGACTTGCGCCGTGCACTGGCGGCCGGTCAACTGTCGGTGGCCTACCAGCCGCTGTTCGACCTGGCTTCGGGGCGCATCACCGGCTTCGAAGCGCTGGCGCGATGGGAGCACCCGGAGCTGGGGGCGATCAGCCCGGTCGCCTTCATCCCGGTTGCAGAAGATGCCGGCCTGATGTTGCCGCTGACCGACTTCGTGTTGCGCAGCGCCTGCAACCAGCTCAGGCAATGGCACCTGCGGCACCAGGACTTCGCCGATCTGAACATGCACGTCAATGTGTCCAGCAACGACATCGCTCATGCCGGCTTCGTGGCGCGCGTCAAGGCTCCCCTCGCTGCGGCCTGCCTGCAGCCGCAACACCTGACAATCGAGCTGACTGAAAATATCCTGATGGAACGGTTGGAGGCTGCGCTGCCGATGCTGGCCGAGTTGCGCCGCTGCGGGGTCGGCTTGAGCGTGGACGATTTCGGTACCGGCTACTCGTCACTGCGCCACCTGTCGAGCCTGCCGGTGAACAGCCTGAAGATCGACCGCGCCTTCGTGGCCGATCTGCAGCGGGGCTCCAATGAAACCGCCGTCGTGCGCGCCATCGTCATGCTGGGCAACTCGTTGGGCAAGTCGATCATCGCCGAAGGCATCGAGACCCGGGAGCAGATGGAGCAACTGCGCCGCATGGGCTGTGCGAGCGGCCAGGGCTTTCATCTGTCGCGCCCGCTTGCTCCCGAGCTGGTGGACCAGCTGCTCGACGGCATGGCCGCCCAGGGCAGGCCGCAGCCGGGCGTGCCGCGCTTCGAGAGCCGGGCGCTGCTTCATTGATCGAGCGCAGCAACCCAGCCCAACTGCACCGGCTTCCCCATGCCGGGTTTTCGAGTCAGTTGATTGGCGCTGCGGCGCTCAAGCGGCGCGAGTTGGCCGGGTCGCGGAATACCAGAGGGTGTTCGACGGCGGTGCGCGCAGTCACAGGCAAGGCGGCCACCGACGCAGCGCGCTCGACCACCTCGGTCACCAAGTGGTGGTGCGGGCTTTTCACGCACACCGGGTCGGCCATGGCCGGGTCGTTGGCGATCAGGAAGGCCTGGCAGCGGCAGCCGCCGAGGTCTTGCTCTCGAAATTCGCAGCTGGAACAGGGCTCCTTCATCCAGCCGGTGCCGCGGTAGCGGTTGAAGCCTTCGGAGTCGAACCAGATGTCGCGCAGGCTGTGCTGCTTCACGTTCGGGAAGCTCAAGCCCGGCAGCATTTTTGCGGTGTGGCAGGGCAGGGCAGTGCCGTCCGGCACGACGGTCAGGAACATGTTGCCCCAGCCGTTGACGCACTTCTTCGGCCGGCCCTCGTGGTAGTCGGGTGCCACGAAGAAAATGCGCATCTTGCCGGCCAGTTTCTCGCGCCACGCATCGGTCACGGCTTCCGCATTTTTCAGTTGCTCGTGGGTCGGCAGCAACTGCTCGCGGTTGAGGTAGGCCCACGAGTAGTACTGCGTGTTGGCCAGCTCCAGGTACTCGGCACCCATCTCGACCGCCATCTCGATGATGCGGTCGATGTGATCGATGTTCATGCGGTGGATCACCACGTTCATCACCATCGGCCAGCCTTGCGCCTTGATGATGGCGGCGACCTTGTTCTTCAGCGCGAAGGTCTTGGTGTGCGACAGGAAGTCGTTCATCTCGCGCGTCGAATCCTGGAACGACAACTGCACGTGCTCCAGCCCGGCGGCCTTCAGCGACGCGGCGCGCGCTTCGGTCAAGCCGACCCCCGAGGTCAGCAGGTTGGTGTAGTAGCCCAGGCGCCGCGCTTCGGCCACGATGACTTCCAGGTCGTCGCGCACCAGCGGCTCACCGCCCGACAGCCCGAGCTGTACCGCGCCCAGTTCGCGGCCCTGGCGCAGCACGCGCAGCCAGTCGTCGGTGCTCAGTTCGTCTTGCTGCTGCGCAAAGTCGACCGGGTTGTAGCAAAACACGCAGTGCAGCGGGCAGCGGTAGGTCAGCTCGGCCAGCAGCCACAACGGCGGGCCGACGGACGCGATGGGGGTGTCAGGCATGGGTGTCATCTGGGTCATGTGCGTCAGTCCCAGGCCAGCCACTGCTGCTTGGCGGCCATCTCGACGAAGGCGATCACGTCGCCTTCGAGCGCGCTGGCGCCGAACGCCAGTTCCAGCTCGGCCGCGATGGCGCCGATGCTGCGTTGGCCATCGCAGCGCTTCATGATTTCGCCTGCGCTGCCGTTCAGCTTGACCATGCCTTCCGGGTACAGCAGCACATGGCAGTCTTGCACCGGCTCCCACTGCAAGCGAAAACCCGCACCGACGCGCGGTTGCGTGGTTGACGACAACGCGGACGACAACGCGGAGGTCGTTGTCATTTGCTTACGCCGTAACGCGTCGCCATTGCGTCGTTCAGCGCCCACAAAATGTCCAGCTTGAACTGCAGCACCTCGAGCGCGCGCTCCTGCTGGGCGCGGGTCACGAAGTGCGCCAGCGTGATCGCCAGACCTTGCTCCACATCGCGCCGCGCCTGGCTGACGCGATTGCGAAAATAGCCCAGCCCTTCCGCGTCGATCCAGCCGTAGTGCTCGGGCCAGGTGGCCAGGCGCTGCTTGTGGATTTCGGGCGCGAACAGCTCGGTCAGCGACGAGCACACCGCCTCTTGCCAGGGCGCGCGGCGCGCGAAGTTGACGTAAGCATCGACCGCAAAACGCACCGCCGGCACCACATGGCGCAGGTCCAGCACTTCACCACGTGACAGGCCCACCGCTTCGGCCAGCCGCAGCCAGGCCTCGATGCCGCCTTCGTCTTTCACGCTGCCGTTCGGTCCCGTCAGCTCGAAGCCGTCGTGGTCGAGGATGCGCTGCACCCAGCCACGCCGCACCTCGCGGTCGGGGCAGTTCGACAGCACCGCCGCGTCCTTGATCGGAATCGCGATCTGGTAGTAGAAGCGGTTCGCCACCCAGCCGCGCACCTGCTCGGGCGTGGCGAGCCCGCTGTTGAGCATCACGTTGAAGGGGTGGTGGATGTGATACGACTTGCCTCGCTCGCGCAGCTGGGCCTCGAATTCCGCACGGTTCCAGGCGGGGCCGGCCACATCGGACGACAGGTCTTGAAGGATGTCGGCACGCATCGTCGCTGTTCTCGTGGCTCAGAGTGAAATCGCCATGCCGTCTTCGCAGACTTCGATGCCGGCGCGCGTGAGCACGGCGCGTTCGGCAGAGTCTTCGTCGAGGATGGGATTGGTGTTGTTGATGTGGATCAGCAAGCGCCGCGTGGTGGCCGGCAGCTTCGCCATCCACTCGATCATTCCGCCGGCACCGGACTGCGGCAGGTGACCGATTTCGCGGGCGTGCTTGCGGCTGATGCCAAGCGCCACCATCTCGTTGTCGGTCCAGAACGTGCCGTCGACCAGCACCGCGTCGGCGCTGGCCATCGCGTCGAACACCGGTGGCGTGATCTCGCCCAGCCCGGGCGCGTAGAACAGCGACTTGCCGCTGCGCTGGTCGGTGATGGTTATGCCGATGTTGTCGCCGGGCACCGGGTGGTCGCGGTGCGGCGAATAGGGCGCGGCCTTGCTGGACAGCGGCAGCGCGCGAAAGCCGAGGCCGTGTGCGCCGGGAACGGTGAACGTTGCGCCGTCGAGCGCAATGCGTTCGCGCCGCACGCCGCAGTAGTGGCCCAGCACGCGCAGCACCGGGTTGCCTTCGGTCAGGTCCTCGGCCACCGGGTCGGTGCACCACAGTGGCAGCGGCGAGCCGCGCTCGCGCAGCATGAACAGGCCGGTGGCGTGATCGACTTGGCCATCCATCAACACCACGCCGGCGATGGCGGTGTCGCGCAGCGCACGTGCCGGTTGCAGGGCAGGGTGGCTGCGAATCTGTTCCAGGATGTCGGGCGACGCGTTGAACAGCACGCCGTCAATGGCGTCGTCAGGCCGTATGAAAATTGACGACTGCGTGCGTGCCTTGGCACGCAGCGCGCCGCTGCGCACGCCGGCACAGTTGCGGCAATTGCAGTTCCACTGCGGGAAGCCGCCACCTGCCGCCGAGCCGAGGATGGTGATGCGCATGCCGGATTCGGATGGGTGAGAAGAACAACGCCCTGGGGGATGCCCAGGGCGTTGCAGACCTTTGCGTCGAAGCTCAGCGAGCAGCGACGTACATCGTGATTTCGAAGCCGAAGCGGAAATCGACAGCGGTCGGGGTTTGCCATTGCATAAGAGTTCTCCTTTTGAAGGTGTCACTGTGGCCGGCTGGTCGCAGCGGGGATGTGAAGTGGCTTCTGTCCCGCAACGCATGATGTCGCGGCGTAGCCCGTCGCGCACTGGCTCGATCATGATTTGCGGCTCATGATTTTCATGATTCGGCGGGCCGCCCAGGTATGTCAAGCCGCGTACCTGCCCCTAACATCCACGCCGTGACCCTTGCCGCCCTGTACCCTCCGACCACGCCGCTGCGCACGCACGCCGTGCCGGTGTCGGGCGGCCATCTGCTGCATGTCGAAGAGTCGGGCAACGCCGATGGCATCGCGGCGCTGGTGCTGCACGGCGGGCCGGGGTCGGGTTGCTCGCCGTTGCTGCGGCGCTTCTTCGACCCGGCCCGCTACCGCGTGATCTGCGTCGACCAGCGTGGCTCGGGTGCCAGCCGGCCGCGCGGCGAGACGGCACACAACACCACGACCGATCTGCTCGGCGACCTTCGCACGCTGCAACGCCACCTGGGCCTGGACCGCTGGCTGGTGGTCGGAGGTTCCTGGGGCGCCACGCTGGCCATCGCGCATGCCTGCGACGCGCCGCAGTCGGTGGCGGGCCTGCTGCTGCGTGCCGTGTTCCTGGCTCGCGTTGACGACACCGACTGGTTTTTTCAGGGCGCGCGTGCGCTGCTCCCCGACGCGTGGCAGCGGTTTGCCGCAGCGGCGCCCGCCGACCGTCGCGGCGACCTGCTTGCGTTTTTGGGCGACGCGTTCACGCGTGCCGATGCAAACGAATGCGCCAGCCTGGCGCTCGCTTGGTGGCGCTGGGAGCAGGCGATGGTCCGCCCGGCCACGGCGAGCGGGAGCGAGTCAGCACCCGAGGCACCGGCCGGCAACGCATTGGCCGCTATGGTCGATCGCTACCGCGTGCAGAGCCACTACTTGCGCCATGCCTGCTGGTTGTCGCAACCGTCGCTGCTGGAACGCTGCGCCCAGCTGCCGGCCGTGCCGACCTTGCTGCTGCACGGCTTGCAAGACCGCATCTGCCGGCCCGAAGGCGTGTTGGCCGTACACGCCCGCCTGCCGCACAGCAAGTTGGCATGGGTTGACGGCGCAGGGCACGACCCAACGCATGCGCGAATGGCCGCTGCGATGGTCACCGCGCTCGATGCATTTGCGGCGCACGGCCACTTCGGCGCGGGGGCCGCCGGATGAGCCTGCGTATGAAGATCAACCTGATCGTCGGCGTGCTGACCCTGCTGTTCATGACGCTGGTGATCTGGCTGCAGTTCAACGGCATTCGCGACTCGGTGCGCGAAGAAGTGGTGGCCGCTAACCGCGTCGCGTCGCAGTTGCTGGAGCGCACCGCCCGCCGCTACGCCGACCAGGGCACGCCGGCGATGCTGCAGTTCCTGCAAGGCGTGGGCCGCGTCCGCTCGAACGACATCACGCTGTTCGATGCGCAGGGCGGCGTGTTGTACCGCTCGCCGCCATCGACCTACAAGGCCGGGCACGACGCGCCGCCGTGGTTCGTCGAACTGGTGTCGCCGCCACCGGCGATGCAGGCGATCCAGTTCCCTGACGGACGGCTCGAAGTGCGCGCGAATGCATCGCGTGCCGCGCTCGACGAATGGGAGCATTTCGTGGTGCTGATCGGTGGCTCGGTGGCCTTGCTGCTGGCCGCCAATGGGTTGGTGTTCTGGTTGGTCGGGCGCGCGGTGCGGCCGTTCGGGGTCATCGTGGCGGCGCTCGACAGCTTGCAGGCCGGTCGCTTCGACGTGGCACTGCCGCGCCTGCCCGGCACCGAAGCGGCCACCATCGGCGCCGCCTTCAACCGCATGGTCGGCGTGCTGCAGCAGAACCTCGAAACCGAGCGCCGCGCTGCCAGCGCCGAGAGCGCGCTGTCCGACAGCCGCGAGCTGACGCGCTGGATCGAGCACCACGTTGAACAAGAGCGCCGGCTGATCGCGCGCGAGTTGCACGACGAACTGGGCCAGTCGGTGACCGCAATGCGCAGCATGGCGTTGTCGATTGCGCAGCGCGTGGCGCCGCTCGATGCGCAGGCCGAGCAGGCGGCGCGCTTGATTGCCGAAGAGTCGTCGCGCCTGTACGACGCAATGCAGGGCATGATCCCGCGCCTGGCGCCGCTGGTGCTCGACAGCCTGGGCCAGGCCGAGGCACTGGGCGACCTGGCCGAGCGCACGCGGCGCAGCCACTCCGGCGTGCAGCTCGACCTGCGGGTCGAGCTGGCCGCAGCGTCGCTGTCGGGCGACGCGGCGCTGACGCTCTACCGGGTGGCGCAAGAGGGCATCACCAACGCCATTCGCCACGGGCAGGCCGAGTACATCGCAGTCCACCTGCACGGCGGTCCCGAGGCCACCACACTGACGCTGAACGATGACGGCCACGGCCTCGCAGACGACTGGCAGCAGCGCCCCGGCCACCACGGGCTGCGCTGGCTGCGCGAGCGTGTCGAGACGCTGGGCGGCACGCTAGAACTGCGTGCCGGCAATGCGCACGCGAACGTCAAACCCGGTGCCACACTGAGCGTCAGCCTGCCGGCTTCGAAAGGAAACGCTCCATGATCCGCGTGATGCTGGTCGACGACCACGTGCTGGTGCGCATGGGCTTTCGCATGCTGCTGGCCGACGCACAGATCGAGGTGGTGGCCGAGGCCGGTACCGGCGAGCAGGCCTGTGCCGACTACCCGAAGGTCAAGCCCGATGTGGTGGTGATGGACCTGTCGATGCCTGGCATGGGCGGCCTCGAAGCCGTGCGCAGGTTGCTGGCGCAAGACGCCGATGCCCGCGTGCTGGCGTTGTCGGCGCACGAAGACACGGCCCACCCACGCCGCGTGTTGCGCGCCGGCGCGCTCGGCTACCTGGCCAAGCGCAGCGCGCCTGAGGCCTTGATCACCGCGGTGACGGCGGTGGCGCGTGGCGAACGCTATGTGGACGCGCAAACCGCGCAGGCGCTGGCGTTGGCGCAGATCGACGGGCAGAGCAGCCCGGCCGACACCCTCAGCGAGCGCGAGTTCTCGGTTTTCATCCAACTCGCGCGCGGCGCCAGCGTGCCGCAGATCGCTGCCACGCTGAACCTGTCGCCCAGCACGGTGGGCACGCACCTGTACCACATCAAGCAAAAACTCGGTGCCGGCAACCAGTCAGAGCTGACGCTGGTGGCGCTGCGCTGGGGCCTGATCCAGGCCTGAATCGAAGCTCCAACCCCACGGGACATCAACATTCCATGACGCCCAACGACTTTCGTTTTCTGGAGCGGCTGCGCGTGCGCTGGGCCGAGATCGACGCCCAGCAGATCGTCTTCAACGGCCACTACCTGATGTACTTCGACACGGCGGTGGCGGGCTACTGGCGGGCCTTGGGCATTCCCTATGCACAGACCATGGCGCAGTTGCAGGGCGACATCTTCGTGCGCAAGGCAACGGTCGAGTACCACGCCTCGGCGCGCTACGACGACGTGCTGGCGGTGGGCGTGCGCTGCGCCCGCGTCGGCAGCTCGTCGATGCTGTTCACGGCGGCCGTTTTTCGCCAGCAACAACTGCTGGTGTCGGGCGAGCTGGTCTATGTTTTTGCCGACCCGGCAACGCAAACCTCGCGGCCGGTTCCACCCGCGTTGCGCGCGCTGTTCGAATCGTTCGAGGCCGGCGGACAGATGATCGAAGTGCGGCTGGGCTCGTGGGCCGAACTGGGCACGCAGGCCAGAGCGCTGCGCACCGAAGTCTTCATCGACGAACAAAAAATTCCGGCCGCACTCGAATGGGACGCAGCCGACGAAGGCGCCGTTCACGCCGTCGCCTTCAACTGGCTCGGCATGGCCGTGGCCACCGGCCGGATGCTGGGCCACGCGCCGGGCGTGGCGCGCATCGGCCGAATGGCCGCGCTGCAGGCGCTGCGCGGCGGCGGGGTCGGGCGCAGCGTGCTGGACGCGCTGACGGCCGCGGCCGCGCAGCGCGGCGACCACACGGCTCTGCTGCACGCCCAGGTGTCGGCGGTCAGCTTCTACCGGCGCGCCGGGTTTGTCGAGCACGGCCCCGAGTTCGACGACGCCGGCATCGCCCATGTCGAGATGACGCGCCGGCTGTGAAACCAGCGCCGGAAGTTGGATCAGACCAGATCAGGCCCGGCGCCGTCGCTTGACTTCGGGCTTCAGCAGGCTGCGCACGCGCGTGCGTTTGACGGCGCTGTCGGCAGCGGCGTCTTCATGCAACTCGGTTTCGGACACCGGTTCGTTTTCGCGCGGGCTGTACGGCTGCTCGTCGGTGTAGCGCGGCGGCCAATCCTGCAGCGTGGCGCGTCGCAACAGCGCCACGCCGCCGGTCGCGCTGAAGCTGCGTTCCAGCACATGCGTGACCAGGTGCCGCCGCACGCGCTCGGTGATGATCAGCGTCGAGCAGCGGGTGCCGTAGCGCAGGTCGGGCGAGCGGATGAAGGCGCTGGACAGCATGCGCTCGGTGTCCAGCGGCACGCCGGTGGCCGGAAGCTGGCCGTCCTGCGGTGTGCTTCGGTCGGCCAGGGCGTCGAACAGGCGCGCCGACAGCGCATCGACCGAGGCCTCGGCGCTGCTCTCGACCAAGGCTTGCCTGAGGGCCGCCTTCAGGCCGTCGACCTTCGGCCACGGCGTGTCGAGCGCGGCATTCGACACCCCGTACACGCCGCGTTCCAGCCGCACCGGATGCGCGCCGCTGTTCGAGGCCCAGAAGCACTCGCCGCGCCGAAAATCCGCCGCGATGAGGTTGAAGCCGTTGTAGCCCATCAATGCCGTGCGCATCCAGAAGCGATCGGTCGGCTCGCTGCTGTTCAACCACTCGGGCACGATCTGGCCGCGCGACGGTGCCGCCGGGTCGATGCGCGAGGGCTCGCGCACGTTGGTCAGCAAGGCCAGCCGGCCTTGCGCCGTCAGGCCCAGCCAGGTGCCAGCCGACTGCAGGTCGCGCCCGCTAAGTACGTCGGGCTGCCCGTCGCCGGGCGACCACCAGGCCAGCCGCGACGCGGGCCGGTCAAAGAATTCGTCGCGGTTGGCCGCCACGACGAGCGGGAAGCGGCGGTTCACGTCGATGGCCAGACCGATCAGGCACATGGAGTGAACACCTCGCTGTGGCGTGGGCCGTCGAGTGACGCGCACAACGTGGCGGCAGCGCTTTCTATCGCCGCCTGAAGCGCCGGCGTCACGCCGTCGCGGGCGTTCGACGAATAGGTTTCCATCCAGGTTTCGGCTCCGTGGTTCAGCTCCGCGCGGCGCAGCAGGCGCGCCACCAGGCCAGCGTGTTCGGCGCGCAGGCGGGCTTGCAGGCTCAGCACCTGGGGCAGCAGCGTGGCGGCGCGCTGCGGCGCGACACGGTAGTAGACATAGAGCTCTCGCATCGCCCGTTGAACGGCTCAGGCTTCGAAAGAAAATTCGTAGGGCAGCGGCACCTGGCGCAACAGCGGACCGTCGGCCGCGCCGACGTGCAGGCTGCCGCTTTCAAGCAGCGCCATCTTCACTTCGACGAGTGCGCTGAAACCTCGGCCATCCGCATCACCCGCCGCATTGACGACCATGCCCGCCGGTTGCGACGCATCGCTGCTGTGAAACACCTCCTGCCCCGGCGCCAGCGCCACGTCGGCGTCGAAAACGTAGGTGCGGCGCTTGATGGTGCCGCGGTACTGGCTGCGCGCCACCACCTCTTGTCCGGGGTAGCAGCCCTTCTGAAAATTGACGCCGCCGACCTGCTCGAAGTTGATCATCTGCGGCACGAACTGGTCGGCCGTGGCGGCCTCGATGGTGGCGATGCCGCTGCGCACCTCCAGCCGGCGCCAGTCGGTCAGGTCGATACCCGGCAGCGAGGGCAGGGCATCGGCCGGAACGAGGACTGCGCGCAGCAGGCCGTCCGCGTCGGGCAGGCGAATGCAGCTGGCGCCGTCGATCTCGTGCCGCCCCCAGGTGGCCGAGGCACCGAGCAGCGGGGTCGCGGCATAGCCGACCACGCCCCACAGCGGAAACTCGGCGCTGGCGTCGGTGAGCTTGCAGCGGGCGCGCATCACGAACATCGACAGGCGCTTCAACGTGGCCGCCAAAACGCTGGCGTGGCAGGCCAGCAGCACGTCGTCGGCAGCCGGCTTCCAGACCATGAAGCTGGCAAGCAAGCGGCCCTTGGGCGAGCAGTAGCCGGCCAACGTGGCACGCGAGGCGTCGAGCTTGAGCACGTCCTGCGTCAACTGGCCCTGCAGGAACGACACGGCTTCATCGCCGCGGGCGCGGATCACGCCCCAGTGGCTGAGCGCGACGGCGCCCGACAGAGGATCTGAGCGAAAGCTTTGCGAGTTCATGCGCCGATTATCATCAGCGCCCATGTTTTGCTGCCGGTGGGGGTGTCCGCTGAAGTCTTCGTTCAGGTCGTTTGGCTGCGAAATTGCCGTTGTCGGAATCGGCGCATGAAGGCGTTTCGCACCCTGCAGGTGACGCTGCTGGTCGCGCTGGCCGCAACTGCGGGTCTGGCCGCCTGGTGGCTGAACCGGCCCTTGAGCCTCGCCGCCGACCCGGTGGAACTGTCGGTCGAGCTGGGGCAGTCGCCGCGCGAAATCGCCCGGGCCTGGGCCAAGGCCGGCGTGCAGACATCGCCGCTGTTGCTGTACGAATGGTTTCGCTGGTCGGGTGACGCGCGAAAGATCCGCGCCGGCAGCTACGAGATCAACCCCGGCACGACGCCGCGCGGCCTGCTCAGCAAGATGGTGCGCGGCGACGAAAGCCTGGCCGTGGTGCGGCTGATCGAAGGGTGGACGTTCCGCCAGTTCCGCGATGAACTGGCCAAGGCCGACAGCTTGAAGCCCGGCACCGCCAGCATGAGCGACGCCGAAATCATGGCCGCGCTCGGCGAACCCGGCGTGGCTGCCGAGGGCCGCTTCTATCCCGACAGCTATGCCTACAGCAAGGGCGCCAGCGACTTCGCGGTGCTGCGGCGCGCGCACCATGCAATGCGGCTGCGGCTGGCAGCGGCCTGGGCCGAGCGCGCCGCCGACACGCCGCTGCGCAGCCCGGACGAAGCGCTGACGCTGGCCTCCATCGTTGAAAAGGAAACCGGTGTGGCCGCCGACCGCGGCAAGGTGGCCGGCGTGTTCGTCAACCGCTTGCGCATCGGCATGCCATTGCAAACCGACCCGAGCGTGATCTACGGACTCGGCCCGTCCTTCGACGGCAACCTGCGCAAGCGCGACCTGCTGGCCGACACCGCCTACAACACCTACACCCGCAGCGGCCTGCCGCCGACACCGATTTCCATGCCCGGCAAGGCCGCCCTGCAGGCCGCGCTGCGGCCCGAGGCGACACGGGCGCTGTACTTCGTAGCGCGCGGTGACGGCAGAAGCGAATTCAGCGAAACACTCGCCGCGCATAATCGCGCCGTCAATCAGTTTCAGCGCAACAAGCCGTCGGGAAAATAGGGCAGTGGCAGGTCGATTCATCACGTTCGAAGGCATCGACGGTGCCGGCAAATCGACCCACATCGACGCCGTGGCGGCGAAGTTGCGCGAGCTCGGCGCCAGTGTCGTGCTGACCCGCGAGCCGGGCGGAACGCCGCTGGCCGAACGGCTGCGCGACATGCTGCTGCACGCGCCGATGGACACACTGACCGAGGCCCTGCTGGTGTTCGCCGCCCGCCGCGACCACGTGCTGCAGGTGATTGCGCCAGCGCTGGGGCGCGGCGACACCGTGTTGTGTGATCGGTTCACCGACGCCAGCTTCGCCTACCAGGGCGGCGGCCGCGGCTTTGATGTTCACCAGCTCGAAACCCTTGAAGCCTGGGTTCACGCCGACGTGCATCCCGACCTGACGCTGTGGTTCGACCTGCCCGCTGAAGCAGCCGCCGCACGGCGTGCCGCCGCGCGCACGCCCGACCGCTTCGAGCAGCAAGACGTCGCCTTCTTCAACCGCGTGCGCGATGCCTATGTGGCGCGCGCCGCAGCCGCCCCGCAGCGCATCGTGCGCATCGATGCCGCGCAGGACCGGACCGCAGTGTCGGAGCAGATCGAACGCGTTCTGGAGACGCGTCGGTGGTAGGCGCCGACGGACAGATCAGCCTGCCGTGGCTGGCCACACCACTGCAAGAGGCGCTGGCCACCCAGCGCTCACATGCGCTGCTGGTGCAGGGGCCGCGTGGGGTCGGCCAGTTCGAACTGTCGCTCGCGCTGGCGCAGGGTTGGCTGTGTGAGAGTGCGACGCCGCCGCGACCTTGTGGCGTTTGCGCGGCCTGCAAATTGGTTCAAGCGCACTCGCACCCCGACCTGCTGGTGCTGCTGCCCGAGGCGCTGCGCGAGCTGCTGGGTTGGGCGATGGGCGGCGCGGAGGAGGGCGATGCGCCGGCCGCCTCGGACGCTGCGGGCAAGCGCAAGCCCAGCAAGGACATCCGCATCGACGAGGTGCGCCTGGCCGTGGCGTTTGCACAAACCACCTCGGCGCGCGGGCGCGCCAAGGTGGTGGTGCTGCACCCGGTCGAGCGCATGAACACGACCTCGGCGAATGCGCTGCTGAAAACGCTGGAAGAACCTGCGGGCGCGGCGCGCCTGGTGCTCAGCACGTCGGCGCCCGAGGCCTTGCTGCCGACGATTCGCAGTCGCTGCCAGGCCGTGCCGCTGCGCTTGCCCGACGCCGATGTCGCTGCCAACTGGTTGGCGGCGCGCGACGTGGCACAGCCTGCCGTGCTGCTGGCGGCCACCGGCGGCCAGCCGCAAGAGGCCTTGCTGTGGGCCGCAGAGGGCGTGACCGCATCCGCCTTGCTCGCGCTGCCGCGGCAACTGGCCAGCGGCGATGCCAGCAGCGTCAGCAGTTGGCCGTTGCCGCGATTGATCGACACGCTGCAGAAGCTCTGCCACGACCTGCTGCGCACCGCTGTGGGCTCGACGCCGCGCTACTTTCCGGCTGCGTCGCTGGCGCCCGGCGCGTCGCTGGTGCGACTCAATCGTTGGTCGGTCGAGTTGCAGGGGCGGGTGCGTCACGCCGAGCATCCCTGGAATGCCGGGTTGATGCTCGACGCCCTGGCCGAGCAGGCGCGCATTGCCATGACGCCGCAAGCCGCACCCCGTGCGCGACCCCGCAGCGCTTCGGTACACTGATCGCATGAGTGAACCCAGCTCGCGCCCGAATGCCTTGACGCCCACCGCCTTGTCCGGCGGGCCGCGGCCGAGCGTGATTCAGTTGGTGTTCCGCGAGAAGGGCGCCTTGTACGCTGCCTACATCCCGGTCTTCACCGACGGCGGCCTGTTCGTGCCGACCACCCGCGACTACCGGCTCGGCGAAGACATCTACCTGCTGCTGTCGCTGCCCGACGACCCGCAGCGCTACCCGGTGGCGGGTAAGGTGTCGTGGATCACGCCGGCGAATGCCTCGGGCGGCCGCACCCAGGGCGTTGGCGTGCGCTTCCCGGGCGACGAGAAAACGCGGCTGCTGAAGCTCAAGATCGAAGAGGTTCTGGGCACCTCGATTTCTTCGTCGAAGCCGACGCAGACCATCTGACGCCGCGCGGCCGGTCCCGCGCCGCCGCAGTGCTTGCCGATTGTTCCCGCCATGTTTGTCGACTCTCACTGCCACCTCAGTTTTCCCGAGCTTCTGGGGCGCATCGATGCGATCCGGTCCGACATGCAAGCCGCCGGCGTCGACCGCGCGCTGTGCATCTGCACCCAGCTCGAAGAATTCGAACAGGTGCACGCGTTGGCGATGCGCTACGACAACTTCTGGGCCAGTGCCGGCGTGCATCCCGACAACGACGATGTGCGCGAGCCGACCGTGGCCGACCTGGTCGCGCTGGCAGCGAAGCCGCGGGTGGTCGCCATCGGCGAGACCGGGCTCGACTATTTCCGCCTGAACGGCCGCAGCGTGGCCGACATGCAGTGGCAGCGCGACCGCTTCTGCGTCCACATCGAAGCCAGTCGCCAGACCGGCTTGCCGCTGGTCATCCACACCCGCAGCGCGTCGGCGGACACGCTGGCCTTGTTGAAGGACGCCGGTGCGTCGAACGGCGTCTTTCACTGCTTCACCGAGACGCTGGAGGTGGCCCGCGCGGCGCTCGACATGGGCTTCCACATTTCGTTCTCAGGCATCCTCACGTTCAAGACGGCGCGTGAGCTGCGCGAAGTGGCCAGCATGGTCCCGCTGGACCGTTGCCTGATCGAAACCGACAGTCCCTACTTGGCTCCCGTGCCGCACCGAGGCAAGACCAACTCACCGGCATACGTGCCTTTCGTGGCGCAACAGATTGCCGAGCTGAAGGGTTGCAGCGTGGCGGAGGTGGCAGCAGCCACCAGCGCGAATTTCGAGCGCCTGTTCGCGCGCGTGGCCGAAGCACCTAAGGAGCATGCCGATGTCGAAACGGCTGAATAGAGCCCTTGTCGCCATGACGTTTGCGTGGGCTGCCGCAGCGGCCGGCGCCGGCTCGTACGAAGACTTCTTCTCGGCGATTCAGCGCGACGACAAAGCGGCCGTCACCGCGCTACTGGCGCGTGGTTTCGACCCCAATTCGCGCGACCCGAAAGGGCAGGTCGGCTTGTTCGTGGCGCTGCAAGGCGGGGCGCTGGCCGCTGCCCAGGCGCTGTGGGAAGCGCCCGCGGTCGACGTGAACGCGCTCAACGAGAAGGGCGAGTCGGCCCTGATGATCGCCGCCTTGAAAGGCCAGATCGGCGCCTGCGAGGCGTTGCTGCAGCGCGGCGCCCGCCTCGACCAACCCGGCTGGTCGCCGCTGCATTACGCGGCCACCGGACCGCAGCCGAAAACGGTTGCCTTGCTGCTGGCGCGCGGTGCGTCGGTGGACGCCGAATCGCCCAACCGCAGTACGCCGTTGATGATGGCCGCGCGCT
>JANNBZ010000147.1:0-21796 GCA_031386065.1 Burkholderiales bacterium | reverse complement strand
CGTGAAGCAGGCGCAGGCGCAAGACCTGGTCACCCTGCACATGACGTCGCGCAACATGGTGCTGAGCACGCAGGTGCTGCAAGAGCTGTATGTCACGCTGACCCGCAAGAAGCAGCTCGGTGCCGCCGACGCGCTGGAAGTCGTGACCACGTTTGCGCAAGAACGCGTGGTCCCGGCCAGCGCCGATCTTGTTTTGCGCGGACTGGCGCTCAGTCACTCAAGCCAGCTCTCGGCGTGGGACGCACTGATCGTCCAAAGCGCGCTCGATGCGGGCTGCACCACGCTGTATTCCGAAGACTTCCAGAACGGCATGCGCTTCGACGATCTGGTGGTCGTGAACCCGTTCGTGCTGCAGGCGCACGAGCCGGGTTCCAAGTTGCGGGTTGGCCCACGAAAGCGGTGACGCCGGCGCGGTCTTCAACGGCGCCTCGCTCACGCCCTGAGCCAGCCCCGCGCTACGCTGTCGCGATGCCCGACGCGTTCAAACCCCACACCCTGCACCGACGCCGCCTGCGCGCCGTGTGGCGATCGGCCGGCTGGCCCTGCCACGACATGGTGGAAGTCGAGCTGCTGGCCGCCGGGCTGCTGGAGCGTGTGCGCACCGTCACTGGACACGAGACCCTGCGCGTCACCGACTCCGGCATCGCGCTGCTGGCCGACACGCTGCAGCGCAACCGCCGCACGCGCGACGCGCACGAAACCCTGGTCGAGCGGGTGGCGCGCGAGATGACGCGCTCGGGCCGGCTGGCCTGGCGCGGCCTCAGCTTGCGCGCCCGGGTGGGCGAAGGCTGGGCGATGGCGATGCCCGATGTCTATTCGATCCGCCACACCACGGTCGAGGCGTATCTGGAACCGATCGTCCACGAGATCAAGGTGCGTCGCGCCGACCTGCTGGGCGACCTGCGCATCGCAGCCAAGCGCGCGGCGTACGTGCAATTGAGCAGCGAGTGCTGGTACGTGATCGCGCGCGGCATTGCCGAGCCCGACGAGATCCCGCCGGAGTGCGGCGTGATGGTGGCCGGCGACGACGGCCTGGACGTGGCGCGGCCGGCACCCAAGCGCGCCATGCAGGTGCCGTTCGGCCTGTGGATGGCGCTGGCCCGCGCCACGCCGCTGGAGGGCTGGCGCAGCGAGGACGCACAGCTGGACCTTTAGGCGGCGCATCGCACGCCTTGCACCTGCCTCCGCGACAATGGCGGCACATGAACAGCCCGTCGACCTCCCTGCCTGCGGCGCGCAGCGCGCTTGAATCGAACCGCCAGCGCCAGGCGCTGTGGGCCGCACTGGCCATCGTGGTCGTTTGGGGCGCCAATTTCAGCGTGCAGAAGGCGGTGTTCAACGCATTGTCGCCGGGCGGATTCCTGTTTGTTCGCTACCTCATCATGCCGGTCGCGGCGGCGCTGTTGCTGTGCTGGCACTACGGCTTGAAGTGGCCGCGCGTCTCGCGTGCCGACGGGCTGGCGCTGCTGAAGCTGGGGCTGGCGGGGCACCTGATCCACGTCGGCATGGTGACCTACGGCATCCACTGGTCGACCGCGTTTTCGAGCTCGCTGATCCTCGCCTGCGGGCCGGTGTTCACCTTGCTGATCCTGCGCTGGCACGGCCTGGAGCACCTCACGCGCGGGCAGGTCGCCGGCGTGGCGGTGGCCTGCGTGGGCGTGCTGGTGTTCCTGTCGGACAAGTTCATCGGCGGCCACTGGCAGGCTTCGGGCGGCGACCTGCTGCTGTTGGTGGCGGCCTCGTTCTTCTCGTACTACACGGTGGCCGCCAAGCCGCTGATCGAACGCCACGGTGGCGTGGTGGTGATGACCTACGCCACGTTGGCCGGCAGCGGGCCGCTGGTGCTGCTGAGCCTGCCCGCCGGCATGGCGGTTCACTGGGGCGACGTCAGCGGGTTGATCTGGGCCGGCATGCTGTGGGCGGTGCTGGTGTCGGCCTTCCTGGGCTGGCTGGTGTGGGGCTGGGTCAACGCGGTGCGCGGCGTGGCGCGCACCGCGCCGCTGATGTACCTGATGCCGCCGGTAGCCGGGCTGGTCGCGTGGGCGCTGACCGGTGAACGCTACACCGCCGTCAAGCTCGGTGGCGCGGCCATCACGCTGGCCGGCGTGGCACTGGCGCAGTTCGTCAGCAGCAACACGCGCGATGCCACGCGGGAATCTGTTCCGCCTGTCGACTGAGAGGAAATCCCATGCGCACTCCATCGTTGTTGCTGGCCTGCTCGACCGCCGTGTGGGTCGCCGGGCTGGCCGGCTGTTCGAAGCCCGCCGAGGTCGCGCCGGCCGCCGCAGCCGCATCCGCTGCATCGGCCGCAAGCAAGGTCGAAGGCATCGCGTGGCGGCAGGCCGCCACCGACGCCGATGTCGAGGCCGCCTTCGTGCTGGCGCGTGCGCAGCGCAAGCCGGTGTTCGTCTACTGGGGTGCCAACTGGTGCCCGCCCTGCAACCAGCTCAAGGCCACGCTGTTCAACCGGCAGGATTTCATCGAACGCTCACGCGCCTTCGTGCCGGTCTACATCGACGGCGACAGCCCCGGCGCGCAAAAGCTCGGCACCCGCTTCAAGGTGCGCGGCTACCCGACGATGGTGCTGTTCAATCCCGAGGGTGCTGAACTGACGCGACTGCCGGGCGAGGTCGACGCGGCCCAGTACACCCAGGTGCTCACCTTGGGCATGAACGCGCAGCGGCCGCTGAGGGCAGTGTTGGCCGATGCGCGCGCCGGCGGCGCGGGCCTGAGCGCCAACGACTGGAAGCTGCTGGCGTTTTACTCGTGGGACACCGACGAGCAGCAGGCCGTGCCCACGGCGCAACTGCCCGCGTTGTTGAAGCAGCTGGCCGCCGCCTGCCCGCCCGAACCGGCCGACACCGCAACTCGGCTGATGCTGAAGGCGGTGGTCGCGTCGGCCGGGGCCAAGCCGGCGCTCGCGGCCGACGCGCAGTCCCTGCCGAGGCTGCTCAAACTGCTGCCCGACGCCGCCGCGTCGCGCACGCAGATGGACCTGCTGACCAACAACGCCGCTGACCTGACGCGGGCGTTGACGGCGGCGAAGTCGGCGCCGCGCGCGGGCCTGGTCGAGGCCTTCAACGCCAGCCTGACAACACTGGAAGCCGACGCGACGCTGTCGCGCGCCGACCGGCTGACCGCGCTGAATGCGCGCGTGGAACTGGCCCGACTCGACATTGCAAAGAACGCGAAATTGCCCGACGTGCTGCTGGGCGACGTGCGGGCGCATGCCGCGCGCGTCGACCGCGAGATCACCGACGGCTACGAGCGCCAGGCCGTCGTCACTACCGCAGCCTATGTGTTGGAGCAGGCGGGGCTGCCTGACGAGTCGCGCGCGCTGCTGGAGGCCAATTTGACCAAGAGCCACTCGCCGTATTACCTGATGTCGGCGCTGGCCAGCAACGCCAAGAAGCGCGGCGACAGCGCCGAGGCGCTGCGCTGGTCGGAAGCTGCCTTCGACAAGAGCGAAGGCCCGGCGACCCGGCTGCAGTGGGGCGCGGGCTATGTGAACACCCTGGTCGACCTGGCGCCGCAAGACGAAGCGCGCATCGAGCGCGCGGTGCAGCAATTGTTTACCGAGGCCGCCGCCCAGCCCGACGCCTTTTTCGAGCGCAGCGCGCGTTCCATGCAGCGCGTGGGCAGCAAGCTGCAGGGCTGGAACAAGCGCGGCAAGCACGCGGCGGTGATGTCGCGGTTGCAATCGCAATTGGCTGCGGTGTGCGGCAAGCTGCCCGCCACCGACCCGCAGCGTGCCGTGTGCGACGGGGTGTTCAAACCCGCCGCCACCGCGTCGACTACTTGATCAGGCCTTCCGCCCGCAAGGCTTCCTGCACCGCCGGCCGTGCCGCCATGCGCGCCATGAAGGCGCCCAGGTTCGCCAGACCCGAGATGTCGATGCCGACATGCTGGGTCCAGTTGGTGACGGTGAACAGGTAGGCGTCGGCGACGCTGAAGTTGTCGCCCAGCAGGTACTGCTTGCCTTCGAGCTGCTGGTCGACCCATTTCAGGCGGTCCTCGAGCTTGGCCTTGGACAGCGCCTTGGCGTCGGCGGGCCAGGTGGCGTTAAACAGTGGGCTGAAGCCTTTGTGGATTTCGCTGGTGATGAAGTTCAGCCACTCCTGCATCCGGTAGCGCGCCATCGTGCCGTTGGCCGGCGCCAGGTTTTTGGCGGGCACCTGGTCGGCGATGTATTGAACGATGGCCGGGCCTTCGCCCAGGCGCTCGCCGTTGTCGAGTTCGAGCAGCGGCACATAGCCCTTGCTGTGGATGCCGTAGTAGTCGCTGCCGTCCTGCAGCTTGTGCGCCTTCAGATCGGCCCGCACCAACTCGACCGGCAGGCCGGCTTCACGCAGCACGATGTGGGGTGACAACGAACATGCGCCGGGGGTGTAGTAGAGCTTCATGAGATTGCTTTCAGGGGTCGATGGGGACTGCATTAAAGCGCTTTCCGCCGCAACGTGCAGGGGCCCTGGAAATTCGCGAGAGTGGCAGCATGTGGGTGTTGAACTGCCAGGAAATTCGCCATGAACAACCCCCTTGCTCCCTCTGCCAGCCCCGCCCTGGCGCGCCCGCGCAGCGTCGAGCGTGTCGTGCGCGGCCAGCCCACGTCGGACGGCGATGGCGTCAAGCTGACGCGTGTGTTGACGCAGCCATTGCAGCGCCGGCTCGACCCGTTCCTGATGCTCGACGCCTTCGGCAGCGACGCCGCCAGCGACTACATCGGCGGCTTTCCGGACCACCCGCACCGCGGCTTCGAGACCGTGACCATCATGCTGGCCGGGCGCATGCGGCACCGCGACAGCGTGGGCAACGTGGGCCTGCTCGAACCCGGCAGCGTGCAGTGGATGACGGCGGGTCGCGGCATCATCCATTCGGAAATGCCTGAGCAGGACTCGGGCCGCATGGCGGGCTTCCAGTTGTGGGTCAACCTGGCCGCGAAAGACAAGCTGTGCGCGCCCGAATACCGCGATGTGCCGCCGGCCGCCGTGCCGGTGTTCACGCTGGCCAACGGGGTGAGCGTGCGCGTGATCGCCGGCGCCAGCCACGGCGTGACCGGCGCGGTGACGCGGCCGACCACCGAACCGCTGGTGCTCGACATCACGCTGCCGCCCAGCGCCGCGTTCGAGCAGCCGCTCCCGCCGGGCACAACGCGTTTGTTTACATCTTCGACGGCGCGCTGGACATCGGCGGCGCCGACGCTGCACGCGTTGCCGACGCGCACATGGCCATCCTGGCCACCGGGACCGACGCTGACGGCGTGCGGCTGGCGGCGCCGCTTGACGCGACCCAGCCTGTGCGCGCGCTGCTGGTGGCAGGCCGGCCGTTGAACGAGCCGATCGCGCAGATGGGGCCGTTCGTGATGAACACCCAGGCCGAGTTGCGCGACGCGGTGATGGACTTCCAGCGCGGCGCCCTGGCGGTCTGATCACGCTGCCCGACGGCGCCGGGCTACCCTCGCGGTTTTGATCCCCGAGGAATACGACATGCCGCGCGAAACCCTGGACGAATCCCGACTCCACCCGGCCATCGCCGACGGCGTGGCCCATTGGCAGGTCGACATTGTTCGCAACGTGCAGTCGGCGGCGGCGTCGAACGCGGTGCTGGTGGTCGGCATGGCGCAAAACCCGCATTGCCGCCGTGCCCGCAAGGCGCTCGATGCGGCCGGCATCGCGCACCACTACCTCGAGTACGGCAGTTACCTCGGCCAGTGGCAGCAACGCGGCGCGCTGAAGATGTGGACCGGCTGGCCGACCTATCCGATGGTGTTCGTGAAGGGCGTGCTGGTGGGCGGCGCGTCTGACCTGAAGGCACTGATCGACTCGGGCGAACTCAAGCGCACGCTTGCTGCCTGAACGCGCCGCGCTGCGCGGCGAAGCCCCAGGCACACTCTGCGCCTATGAAAAAACGCCGTCACCGCGTCCGCCTTGTCGTGCCGCTCGCTGCGGCCCTGGGGCTGTGGTTCAGCGCCACGGCCGCAGAGGCGGCCGCCGAGCCACTCAAACCCTGCCGCGTCGCGGGCATCCGCAACGAAGTTCAGTGCGGCGTGCTGCAGCGCGCGCTCGACCCGGACCGGCCCGACGCCACGCGCATTGCCGTTCACTACGTGGTGGTGCCGGCGATGGCGCGGCGCAAGTTGCCCGACCCGGTGTTTTTGCTGGCGGGTGGACCGGGGCAGAGCGCGATCGCACTGGCGCCGAGCGTGATGGCGCTGTTCAGCCGGCTCAACAACCGGCGCGATATCGTCTTCGTCGACCAGCGCGGTACCGGACAGTCGGCGCCGTTGATGTGCGACGACACCCGGCTGCGGCCGATGTCGGAGCAGGCCGACCCGCAGCGGCAGTTCGCGCAGGTGCTGCGCTGTCGCGACCAGTTGAAGACGCTGCCGCACGGCGACCTGCGCTTCTACACCACGCCGCTGGCGATGCAGGACCTGGACGCCGTGCGCCAGGCACTCGGTGCCGAGCGCATCAACCTCGTCGGCGGCTCCTACGGCACACGGGCGGCGCTGGACTACGCGCGGCAATTCCCGGCCGCCGTGCGGCGCAGCGTGATCGACGGCGTGGCGCCGCCCGACATGGTGCTGCCGGCCAGCATGTCGACCGACGGGCAGGCCGCCTTCGACGCGCTGCTGCTGGCCTGCGAGGCCGAGCCGGCCTGTGCCAAGGCGCACCCGACCCTGCGTGCCGATTGGGCCGGCCTGCTGGCGAGCCTGCCGACCCCGGTGACCGTGATCCACCCGCTGAGTGGCCAGCCGGAAACGCTGAGCTTCACGCGCGACATGCTGCTCGGCTTGGTGCGCGGGCCGCTGTATTCGCCGGCCGTCAGCGCCGCCTTGCCGCAGGCCGTGGGCGAGGCGGCGCGCGGCCGCTTCGGCGCGCTGGTGGGTCTGGGCGGTTTGCTGTCCACGCGCAAGGGCACGGAGTTGGCGATGGGCATGCACTTCAGCGTGGTCTGCGCGGAAGACGCGCCGCGCCTGGCGCAGGCCACCGACGTGCCCGGTCGAGACTTCGGCGGCGAGGGCGCTGCGCTGTACCGGCGTGTGTGCGCCGAGTGGCCGCGCGGCACGCTGCCGCCCGCGTTCTACGAACTGCGCACCAGCGACACGCCGGTGCTGCTGCTCAGCGGCGGCATCGACCCGGTCACGCCGCCGCGCCATGCCGCGCGGGTGGCCCAGCGGCTGGGGCCGAATGCGCTGCACGTGGTGGTGCCGAATGCGGGCCACGGCGTGATGGGCATCGGCTGCATGCGCGACGTGATCTTTCGCTTCATCGATGCCGCTGAGAGCAAGGACGCGCTCGCGGTGGACACCGGTTGCGCGAAGGCGGTGCCGCGACCGTCGGCCTTCGTGCCGCTGACGCTGGAGGCGACGCGATGATCGTGATCGAGCAACTTGCCAAGCGATTCAAGCTGGCGCACGAAGGCTTCTTGTTCGGTGCGCGAAAGGGCGCTGCGCCTGCGGCCTTCGTGCAGGCGGTTTCGCAGGTCAGCTTCACGGCGGCGAACGGCTGCATCACCGGCCTGCTGGGCCCGAACGGTGCCGGTAAGACGACCACGCTGCGCATGCTGGCGGGGTTGATCGAGCCCGACGCCGGGCGCATGGCGGTCGACGGCATCGACGTGGTGGCGCGCCCGCGCGAGGCACTCGCCCGCATGGGCGTGCTGAGCGACGCACGCGGGCTGTACCCGAGGCTGAGCGCGCGCGAGAACATCGTCTACTACGGCGCGTTGCAGGGCATGGCGCCAGAGGCCGCCAACGCGCGCGCCGAAGTGCTGGCCGAGGTGCTGGAGATGAAGCCCCTGCTCGACCGCCGCACCGACGGCTTCAGCCAGGGCGAGCGCATGAAGACCGCGTTGGCGCGCGCGCTGGTACACGATCCCGCGAACATCGTGCTCGACGAGCCCACCAACGGCCTCGACGTGCTGGCCACGCGCGCGCTGCGCGAGGCGCTGCGCTTCCTGCGCACGCCCGAGGGCGGCAGCAAGTGCATCGTCTTTTCGACCCACATCATGCAAGAGGTCGAGCGGCTGTGCGACCGCGTGGTGGTGATCGCGCACGGTCGCAGCGTGGCCAACGGCACGGTGCCCGAACTGCTGGCGCAGACCGGCGAGCGTGACTTCGAAGAGGCCTTCGTGAAGCTGGCGTTTCAACCTGTGGAGTCGGTGCTGTGAAGCGCGATCTGAACGCGGTACTGACCGTCTTTCGCAAGGAAATTGTCGACGCCTTGCGCGACCGGCGCACGCTGCTGGTGGTGTTGGCGTCGAGCGTGCTGATGGGGCCGCTGGTGCTGATTGCGCTGTCGGCCTTCATTGCCACGTTCGAGGCGCGGGCCGAGAAGCGCGAGGTCTTCGTCGCGGGCATCGAACACGCACCGAGCCTGAAGAACTACTTCGAGCGCCAGACCTATTCGATACAAACGGCGCCGGCCGATTTTGAAGCGCGCCTGCGTGCGTCCACGCTGGCCGATCCGGTTCTGGTGATTGCGCCCGGTTTCGAGGCCGCACTGTTGCGCGGAGAGATGCCCTTGCTCGAAGTGGTCAGCGACAGCGCCAACAAGCAGGCCGAATCGGGCACCGGCCGGCTGACCCGGCTGCTGACCGGCTTCAACCGCGAGCGTGCCACGCTGAGCCTGGCGCTGCGCGGGGTGTCGCCCGAATTGCTGGAGCCGGCGCAGGTGGAGGAACGCGACCTGGCCAGCACGCAGACGCGCGCCACGCAGGTGACCGGCATGCTGCCGTTCTTCGTGTTGATGGCGGTGCTTTACGGCGCCTTGAACGCGGCGCTGGACACGACGGCCGGCGAGCGCGAGCGCGGCTCGCTGGAGCCGCTGCTGATGAACCCGTCGCAGCGCTGGGCGCTGGTGCTGGGCAAGTGGGGTGCGGTGGCCAGCCTGGGCATGCTGATCGCGGTGCTGAGTTGCTTCAGCTTCCTGCCCGCGCAGTGGCTGCTGCGCAGCGACACGCTGCAGGCGCTGTTTCAGTTCGGGCTGCGCGAGGCGCTGCTGTTCCTGGCGGTGCTGTTGCCGCTGGCGGCGGCGTTGTCGGCCGTGCTGATGGCGGTGGCCATCCGCTGCAAGAGTTTCAAGGAGGCGCAGGCGAGCAGCGCCGTGGTCGTGCTGGGTGTCTCGCTGCTGCCGCTGGTGACGGTGTTCAACCTCGGCGGCGAAGCGCCGTGGCACCTGTGGGTGCCCGCGTTGGCGCAGAACACGCTGATGACGCGGGTGCTCAAGGGCGAAGACTTCAGTGCCGCGCAGGTGCTGATTCCGCTCGCGGTGTGTGTGGCGTTGACGGTGCTCGGCGTGTGGTTCGTGGCGCGCCGCTTGCGCAGTGCCGCAGTGCGCTGACAGCAGCGCGGCATGATGTCGACATGAATGCACTTCCCTCTGCCGTCACCGATGAATTGAGCTGGCGTTTTTGCGCCTTCGACGCACTGAGCCTGTGCGAGCTGCAGAACATTTTCATGGCCCGCCAGCAGGTGTTTTCGCTGGAGCAGAACTGCGTCTACCTCGACGCCGACGGGCGCGATGAACGCTCGCACCATCTGGCCGCGTGGTCGGTGCAGCAGCAGGTGCCGCTGGCCTATGCGCGGCTGGTCGAACCCGGCTTGATCTACGCCGAGCCGTCGATGGGTCGCGTGATCACCACCGAAGCCGGACGCGGCCGCGGGCTCGGCCGCGAACTGGTGCGCCGCGTGCTCGCGCATGCGGCCGATCTGTACCCGGGCCAGGGCATCCGCATCTCAGCGCAAAGCCAGCTCGAAGCCTTCTATGCCGAGGCGGGGTTCGGGGTGGTCGGCGAGCGCTACATCGAAGACGGCATCCCGCACACGCAGATGCTGCTGCCGCGCTGAAGCGATGCTTGCGGCGGGGTGAGCCGCAGCGTCAGGCCGCCCAGGAGCGGCGTTCGGCCAGAGGTTGTGCGCTGACGACGGCTTCCGGCATATAGCGGGACACCTGGTTGCGGCCGCCGCGCTTGGCGGCGTAGCAGGCCGAGTCGGCCGCGCGCAGCACGTCGACGTGCGAGGCGAAGGTGGCATCCACCGGCACCAGCCCGATGCTGGCACCCACGCTGAACGAGGCGCCCTCCCAGACCAGTGCATAGGCCTCCACCGCAGCGCGCAATTTTTCGGCAATGGCGGCCGCCTGCGGCACCGGGCAGCGGTGCAGCAGCACGGCAAATTCGTCGCCGCCCAGTCGCGCGACGGTGTCGGAGTGGCGCACCTGGCCGACGAACTGCTTGGCGATGTCGCGCAGCAGGGCGTCACCGGCCGCGTGGCCGGCGGTGTCGTTGACGAGCTTGAAGCGGTCGAGGTCGATGAACAGAGCGCAGAACGGGTGCTCGGGCGCGTGCAACGTGGCCTGTTCCAGCAGCACCTCGAAGGCGGCGCGGTTGGCCAGGCCGGTCAGCGAATCATGGCTGGCCGTAAATGTGAGGCGCTCGCGCTGGTCGCGCACCTGCGTCACGTCCTCGATGATCCAGATGGTGCCCTGCGAGGTGTCGCCCGGCACCACGGCACGGCCGCGCATGTGGGCCCAGAAGCATTCGCCTGAGCGACGCACCAGCTCCAGTTCGCCGTCGAAGGCGCCGTGATTCAGGAACGCCGGGCGGGCTCGTTCTCCGAGTGCGGCATAGGCTTCGTCGGACGGATAGATCATTCGTGCGAGCTGTCCGGTGATCTGCGACTTTTCGTGCTCGAAGATGCGGCAGAAGTTGCGGCTGACGAGTTCGAATCGGCCGTTTCGCGTGAAGGCGATACCGACCTCGGCGTTGTCGAGAACGGCTTCGAGCTGGCGCAACAGGGCTTGTGTTTCTTGCTGGCGGTGCTGGCGTTCGGCCATCACGTGCTGGAACACGCGGGACAGTTCACCGACCTCGCCGCGCCCTTGCGGCCAACCCGCGTGATCGTCGGTGGCTGCGGCGCCGCTGTTCGAGAGCAATCGTTCGGCGCGGCGGTGCAGGCGCGAGATGGGTTGTGTCATGAACCACGCCAGCACGGCGGCCAACAGGGCGGCGGTCAGGCCGACGCCGGCTGCGGCGCGCCAGGCGGTGCGCTGGGCGGCGTTCACAGGTTGCAACGCGACCGATTCCGGTGTGATGCGCACCATCATCCAGCTCGCAAACGGAATGCCGGCCATCGACACCATGTGCCCTTGAGAGAGTGCAGCGGCGCCTTCGGCGTGAATGGTGCTGCCGTTGGCAACCCATTGCCCGAATGAGGCCGCGAAACCCGGCTCGTCCGAGGCCTTGCCCATCAGGCGGCTCGGGTCGGGGTGCGCCAGGATCAAGCCGCTGGCGTTGATCACCATGTCGCGCGATCCGTCCAGGTTTTGCTCGCGGCTCAGGGTGGACAGCAGGCTGGTCGAACGCAGCTGCAGGGCACCGCCGACGCAGGCGATGACTTCGCCGCTGGGGGACTTGACCGGCACTGCGAAGATGATGATGGGTGACTTGCTGGCCCGCCCGATGACCGGTTGCGAAACGACGGGCCGACCTGTCTTCACGACCAACCGGAAGTACTCGCGGTCGGCAATGTTGGGCAGCTCGGGACCGGGCACCCCGCGGTGCAAGCGCGCGAGCATGCTGCCGCTGGGCAGTGCCGTGAAGACAGTGTCGAAGAGGGCGTTGACGCCCGGTTTGTCGACCAGAAAACGGGTCACTGCGGCGGGGTCTTGCAGCAGCTCCGGTGTGATCTGCCTGGCGACCGCATCGAGCGCGGTCTGCAGCAGTTCGAGCTTGCTGCCGAGCAGCGCAGCGGTGCGCTCGCGGTCATCGGCGTCCTGCCGAAGCAGCAGGCGCTGGATGTCTGCCGCATTGGTGGCCAGAACGAGGTGGGTGGTCACGCCAGCGGACAACACGGCAACGACCGCCGCCATCAGCATGATCTTGAATTTGAGCGTGGCGCTCCAGGTGCGGAGCGACGGTACAACTTGGCGCAGCATGACGAGGCTTCATCAGGCGGCACCTGCGCACCATGCGAAAGCACCCCGAAGCAGTGGCGATGTTCGCAGTCCGGGCGGCCGGCCAGCGCCGCAAAAGAGCGGGTTTCCGGGGTCAGTTCTCCGGCTCAGGCAGCCGCATGTTGCAGCGCTCGCTCGACCTCGTTTTGCCACGGCAGGGCGTGCACCAGTTCATTCAGGTGCAGCGTGGCGGCCAAGGGCGGCAGCGCATCGCCGCGCTCGTCGACGAATTGCAGGTTGGTGATCAAGCCCATCGGGTCGGCCATGGCCACCACGCCACGCTGAAGCTGCACCCAGTCCCAAGCGACGCCCGCCGCACCGTCGGCCGAGGTGCCGCCCCACACGGTCTGCCCGGTGCAGGGGTTCTCGCCGCTGCCCGAAGTCAGCACTCGCGTGCCCAAATGCCCAAAACTGAGCGCAGGCGTATCTACCGCCTGCCACAATACGGGCGGCCATGAATATACGATCCAGGCTGGAGTCATCCAATCTTCTCCTTGCGCCGAAAGGCGCTGTGTTTGTCGATGCCTGAAGTGTCTTGCGTGTTGACGCGTTTGCCATCTGTAAGACCTGACAGGTTGACGTCAGGGTCGATGCGACAAAGCCGGTCATCGCCAGCCAACGAGTGAATGTGAATGTTGCAGAGTGGTTTCACCTCGGTACTTGAAGCAGACGATCGCGATCAGCTGCTGTCCGAGATCGTCCGCTTCACGCAGAACCTGGGGTTCGAGACGGTGTCTGCCATGACCGTTATCGACCACTTGCTGGGTGAAGCTGAGTTCATCACGGTCGATAACACGCCCTCAGATTTCCGCGACACGTTCACTGACCTCAGCCGGGCTCGGCTCGATCCGGTAATGCAGCACTGCAAGCGGCACAGCATGCCTATCATCTGGGACCAGGCCACGTACACCGCCGCAGGCCGTGGCGACGAGTGGGAACAGCAGGCGCAGTTTGGCTTTCACACTGGCGTCGCCATGGCCCTGCATCTTCCCGAGGGGCGGCACTTCTTTTTCGGTGTCGACCGCGACCAAGCGCTGCCGCGGCATCCGGGCGAGCTGACGCGCATCGTGGCCGACCTCCAATTGTTCGCCGTGCATGCACAAGACGCGGCCCATCGGGTGCTGCTGCCCCGCTCGCCCCTGCCGGGCGCGCCGACGTTGACCCCGCGCGAACTCGAATGCCTTCGCTGGACCATGGAAGGCAAGACCGCGTGGGAAGTCGGCAGCATCGTTGGCATCACCGAGCGCACTGCGGGGCTGCACATCAATAACGCCGCGCACAAGCTGGGATGTGCCAACAAACACCAGGCGGTACTGAAGGCGCTGCGCCTCGGCCTCATCCAGTAAAAAGCGATTTCTGATCCCCCTAACCGATGGGATTGATTTGCGCAACCTGTAAGAGTTCACAGTTCACAAAAGTCGCGTCGGCTGGTGGAATAACGTGATGCATTCCTCAAGTGCATTGACCCACCCACCAGGAGCACGACATGAACCAAACCCAAATCCGCACCACCGAACTCGCCACCCAGCAGGCCGACGCGCAAGTGTCGCTTGCGCCGATGATGCTGCTCGACGACGAAGCGCTGAAGCACGTTGCTGGCGGTGGACCGGCCGGTGGATGGTCGGCTGCGGCCACCACTGCTGGCCCTTGCGGCGGTTGGTAAGTATCAGTGTGAAACGCGCCGGCGATCGGCGCGCAGCACCAGCCCCGTGGCGAGCAACTTGCTGGCCCCGGGGTTTTCCCTTTGTCAGGAGCCCGTGCTGATGACTCCGATCAAGTCGCCGTGAAGGGCTTCAGCCTGTTTCGCCCCGAAGCCGTTCGCGGCCAACAACAAGCCTGGCTGGGCAGCATTCAGCTCATTCGGCCGGTGTCCCTCGCGGTGCTGACCACCTTGGTGCTGGCGACGCTCGCCATCGTGGCCCTCGTGTTGGTCGAGGGCCGCTACACCCGCAAGGCGCATGTTGCCGGGTTTCTGGTGCCTGACAAAGGCGTGCTGCGCTTGCTTCCCCAGCAGGCCGGCACCGTACTGGAAAGCCGCGTCGTTGAGGGCCAGGCGGTGCGCCAGGGCGACATCCTGTTCGTGCTGTCCACCGACCGTTCCACGCTCGGCGGTGACACCCAGGCGAAGGTCCAGACCAGCATCGCCGCGCGCGAAAAAAGCCTGCAAGAGGCTGCTCGCCAACGCAGCTCACTGCAGCAGGAGCAGCGCACCGGCTTCGACCGACAGATCGACGACATCCGGCGCGAGCTGGCGCAGGTGGACGCCGAAGCTGAGCTGCAGCAGCAGCGCTTGCTGTTGGCGCAGCAGGCGCAGGCGCGCGTCGAGTCGCTGCGCGCCGATAATTTCATCTCGCAGGCCCAGGTTCAGGCCAAGTCAGAAGAGGTGTTGGGGGTGCGTGCGCAGGTTCAGTCGTTGATGCGTCAGCGCGTGGCCAAGCAGCGCGAACTGGGCGCACTCGAAGCGCAGCGCCGCGAGCTGCCGCTTCGCACGCAGGCCTTGCAAGGCGAGATCGAACGCGGCTTGGCTACGCTGGCGCAAGAGGCGGCCGAGAATGAAGCGCGTCAGCGCATCGTTATCCGCGCGCCCGAAGACGGCGTGGTGACCGCCGTGCTGGCCGAACGCGGGCAAAGCGTGGCGACCACGACGGCAGTGGCCAGCCTGCTGCCCGCCGACACCCAGCTCCAGGCGCAATTGTTCGCACCGTCCAGCGCCGTTGGATTCCTTAGGCCGAACCAACAGGTGCAGTTGCGCTACCACGCCTTTCCGTACCAGAAGTTTGGCCACCACGCGGGGCAGGTGTCGCAGGTTTCTCGCACGCCGCTGCAAGCTGTTGATCTGGCGGCGTTGCCGCTGCCCGAGTCGATGAAAAGCACGTCGTCGGCCGAGCCTCTGTACCGCATCACGGTCACGCTGGACCAGCAGGCCGTGCAGGCCTACGGTCAGGCGCAGCCGTTGTCACCGGGAATGCAGATCGACGCCGACGTGATGCTGGACCGGCGCCGCCTGATCGAGTGGATTTTCGAACCGCTGCTCAGCGTGACAGGTCGCATCTGATGGGCAGTTTGCTGGCCTCGTTGCGACTCGGATTCGGCGCTCGCCGGGTGCCGATGCTGCTGCAGTCCGACGACGCCGAATGCGGGCTGGCCTGCTTGGCCATGGTCGCATCGCACCATGGCATGCAGATCGACCTGGCCACATTGCGGCAGCGGTTTCCGCTGTCGCTGAAGGGCATCACGATGGTCGACCTGACCCGCATCGCCGGTCAGCTTCAGATGAACCCGCGTGCGCTGCGCGCCGAACTGGGACACCTTCCGCAGTTGCAGCTTCCTTGTGTGTTGCACTGGAACCTGAACCACTTCGTCGTGCTGACCAAGGTGCGTGGCGGCGGGGTGGTGATTCACGATCCCTCGCGCGGCGTGCGCCGGCTGTCGATGGACGAAGTGTCCAAGAGCTTCACCGGGGTTGTTCTGGAACTCACCCCGGCGGCTGACTTCAAGCCGGGCGTCGCCAAGCAATCGGTGACGCTGCGCCAGTTGCTGGGTCATGTCAGCGGCCTGAAACGCTCGTTGCTGCAAATCTTTGCGCTGGCGCTGGCGCTCGAAGCCTTCATGCTGGTGTCGCCCTTTTTCATGCAGTGGGTGATCGACAGCGTGCTGGTCAGCGCTGACCGTGATCTGCTGGTGACCTTGGGCCTGGGCTTCGGCCTGCTGGTGCTGGTCCAGGTGGCGACGGGCGCCATCCGCTCGTGGGCCGTCCTGTACCTTTCGGCCACGCTGAACCTGCAGTGGTTGTCGAACGTGTTTGCGCACCTGATGCGATTGCCGATGCCGTGGTTCGAGAAGCGCCACACGGGCGACGTGATGTCGCGCTTTGGTGCGGTTCAGCAGATCCAGCAGACCTTGACCACCAGTTTCATCGAGGCCGTGCTCGACGGTTTGCTGGTGGTGCTGACGCTGGCGATGATGTGGGTCTACAGCGGCACGCTGACCCTGATTGCGCTGGCTTGCGTGGCCGCGTACGCCGTGCTGCGATGGGTCTTTTTCCGCCCGCTGCGCGAGGCCACCGAGGAAGCCATCGTCTTCGACGCGAAGAAATCAAGCCACTTCCTGGAGTCGCTGCGCGGAGTGCAGTCGATCAAGCTGTTCAATCGACAGGAAGACCGCCAAGCGCAGTTCATGAACCGGGTGGTGGATGCGATGAACGCACACATCGCCACGCGCAAGCTGGACCTGATGCTGGGCGTGATGCACAAGCTCATTTTCGGGCTCGAGCGCATTGCGGTGGTCTGGGTCGGTGCGCTGCTGGTGCTGGACCATCGATTTTCGGTGGGCATGCTGTTCGCGTTCTTTGCCTACAAGGAACAGTTCGCGTTGCGCGTGACAGGGCTGATCGACAAGACGGTCGAGCTGAAAATGCTCAAGCTGCAAGGCGAGCGCTTGGCCGACATCGTGCTCACGCCGCCAGAGCTTGAGCTGGTCGCCCCGCCTCGAACGCAAACCCTGGGCGCGGCGCTTGAACTGCGCGGTGTCGGTTTTCGCTACTCGGAGTTCGACCCGGTTGTTTTGAGCGGATTGAACCTGGTCATCGAGCCCGGCGAGTCCGTGGCCATCGTGGGGCCGTCGGGCTGCGGCAAGACAACGCTGCTGAAATTGATGTTGGGCATCCATGCGCCGCAACCGGGCGAGATTCGTGTGGGCGGCGTGCCGCTGGCCCAGCTGGGGCTAAGGGCCTGGCGCGACATGCTCGGCACGGTGATGCAAGACGACCAGTTATTCGCCGGCTCCATCATCGACAACATCAGCTTCTTCGACGCCAGTCCCGACATGGGTTGGGTCGAGGAGTGCGCGAAATTGGCGTCGGTGAACGACGAGATCGATGCCATGGCGATGGGCTACCACACGCTGATCGGCGACATGGGCACCAGCATCTCGGGCGGACAAAAGCAGCGCTTGCTGCTGGCGCGTGCGCTCTACAAGCGACCCAAGATCCTGTTCCTGGACGAAGCCACGAGCGCGCTGGATGTTGATCGAGAACGCCTGGTCAACCAGGCGGTGCGGCAACTGAACCTGACGCGGGTGATCGTTGCCCATCGCCCCGACACAATTGCGTCGGCGAACCGGGTGATCGTTCTCAGCGAAGGGCGAATAGCGCAGGACTTGCGCACGGTGACCGCCGGCTCGCAGCTCAAGGTTTGAGCGGGGTCGTCAGTAGCTCCAGTCGGGTCAACCAGGCCATCGCATGCGAGCGGGTCGATCCGCACATCTGCGGATTGGGCTTCAGGCTGGAACACACCGCTGGCCGGCGCGGATCGGAGAAGATCGCACAGCTTTGATCAGGCTGCAGCTGAACACAGCGCCGGCCGGCGCGCTTGCTGATCCCGTTGATCAACGGCATGCCCGGGATCGGCGAGGAAATCGACGGAGCGGTGCAGCAAGCGCCGCACTGTGGCCGACACTTCACCGGCGCCCCTGCGTGAGCGCTGCCGTTGGAGTGACTTCCCTGCACGCGCTGCCTACAATCCGGGCTTGCTCAAAAATTAGGCATCGCAATGTTTTTCCCCAAGGTATTCGACGTGATTGTCGTGGGTGGCGGCCATGCTGGCACCGAGGCTGCACTGGCGTCTGCGCGCATGGGCTGCGCGACTTTGCTGTTGACCCACAGCATCGAGACCTTGGGGCAGATGAGTTGCAATCCGTCGATCGGCGGTATTGGCAAAGGCCATCTGGTGCGCGAGATCGACGCGCTCGGCGGTGCAATGGCGATCGCCACAGACGAGGCCGGCATCCAGTTCCGCATGTTGAACAGCTCCAAGGGACCGGCCGTGCGGGCCACCCGCGCGCAGGCAGACCGAGTTCTTTACCGAGCCGCGATTCGCCGGCGACTGGAGAACCAGCCGAAACTGTGGTTGTTCCAAGGTGCGTGCGACGACTTGCTGCTCACCGGTGACCGTGTCACCGGGGTGTTGACACAAGTGGGCATTCGCTTTTCTGCGACAACCGTGGTGCTGACGGCGGGCACGTTTCTGGATGGCAAGGTCCACGTGGGTTTGCAGAATCATTCCGCGGGCCGCGCGGGGGATCCGTCTGCGGTGACGTTGTCGGCCCGGCTCAAGGAACTGAAGTTGCCGCAGGGCAGGCTCAAAACTGGCACGCCACCTCGGATCGACGGGCGCAGCATCGATTTCAGTGTGCTTGCGGAGCAGCCCGGCGACTCCGATCCGGTGCCCGTGTTCAGCTTCATGGGCAGCGCAGCACAGCACCCGCGCCAGGTCCCTTGCTGGATCACGCATACGAATGAGCGAACCCACGAGATCATTCGCGCAGGGCTCGATCGAAGCCCGATGTTCACCGGTGTGATTGAAGGTGTCGGCCCGCGCTATTGCCCAAGCATCGAAGACAAGGTGCATCGGTTCGCCGACAAGCCGTCGCACCAGATCTTTCTGGAACCCGAGGGCTTGACCACGCACGAGATTTACCCGAACGGCATCTCGACGTCGCTGCCCTTTGACGTGCAGTTGGAGGTCGTGCACTCGATGCGCGGCCTGGAGCAGGCGCACATTCTTCGCCCGGGCTATGCGATTGAATACGACTACTTTGATCCGCGCGCTCTGAGGCCGAACTTCGAGGCCCAGTCGATCGCCGGCCTTTTCTTCGCGGGCCAGATCAACGGCACAACGGGCTACGAAGAGGCCGCTGCGCAAGGGCTGTACGCCGGGGTGAACGCAGCATTGCGCGCGTCGGGCAAGGCGGGCTGGACGCCTGGCCGGGACCAGGCCTATCTGGGTGTGCTGGTCGACGACTTGATCAGCAAGGGCGTGACCGAACCGTATCGGATGTTCACCAGTCGAGCGGAGTTTCGATTGCAGTTGCGCGAGGACAACGCCGATCTGCGCCTCACCGAAGCGGGCCGTCGCCTGGGGCTGGTTTCTGACGATCGCTGGGATTTGTTCAACCGAAAGCGGGACGCTGTTTCACGTGAAACAGAGCGGCTCAAGTCGACCTGGGTGCATCCGGGCGCCTTGAGCGATGCGGACGCGGAGCGTCTGTTGGGCACAACGATCTCGCGCGAATACAGCTTGGCAGACTTGCTTCGTCGACCTGGCGTTGATTTTGACGCGGTCACGTTGGTGGCACAGGCAGCCGGCAGGGACAGCCCTGTTTCACGTGAAACGCTTCGCGGCGAGTTCGGCGCGCGCTTGGCCGACTCCGTGATCGAGCAACTGGAAATCGCTGCCAAGTATGCCGGCTACATTGGCAAGCAAATCGAAGAAGTGGACCGCGTCGCGCACCTCGAGCACTTGGTGCTTCCGGTGGAAATGGACTACGCCGATGTACCGGCGCTGAGTTTCGAGGTGCGCCAAACGCTGGCTCGGCAGCGCCCGCAGACACTGGGTCAGGCTTCGCGCCTGTCCGGGATCACGCCCGCCGCCATCTCGTTGCTGCTGGTGCATCTGAAGAAGGGCCGCATCAAATTGGCGCGAAATGCTGCCGTGTCGGCTGTGGACCCCGCTGTTGCAGCGTGACGACGCGGCCTGACGCTGTGGCCGCGCCCGTCGGACCGACCGACCTCGAAATCCTTCGCGCCCCGCTGATCGACGCTGCGTTGACGCTCGGCGTCCCGCTGTCTGTTACGCAGATCGAACTGCTGCTCAGGTTTGTCGCGTTGCTTGTGCGATGGAACGCCACCTACAACCTGACGTCGATTCGAGCGCCAGCGGCCATGTTGAGCCAGCATGTCGTTGATTGCCTGGCGGTGATCCAGCCACTGCGGCGGCAGGCGTTGACTGGGCCGTCTTCACCGAGACTGCTGGACGTGGGCAGCGGTGGCGGATTGCCTGGCGTCGTCATCGCTGTCATGTGCCCTGACATTCAAGTCGTTTGCGTCGACACCGTGGGCAAGAAGGTCGCGTTCGTGCGCCAGGTGGCCGCCGAATTGGCGTTGCGAAATCTGAGCGCACAGCAAGGCCGGGTCGAAGTGCTGAGCTGCGGCAAGTTCAATGTGGTGACTTCCCGTGCATTCGCCTCTCTCAGCGACTTTGCAACTGCCACCCGGCAGCAGTTGACGCCCGACGGGGTCTGGATGGCGATGAAAGGGCGGATGCCAAATAGCGAAATCGCCGATCTGGACCCGGATGTGACCGTGTTTCACGTGGAACAACTTCAAGTTCCCGGCCTCGACGCTGAGCGTTGTCTGGTGTGGATGGCGCCAAAGCGCTGATGGTCGCAATGCACTTGAACGGGGAACCTGCGTGCTCGGAATAACCGACTTCACCTCTTTCTGCCTGGCCATCCTCGTGTTCCTTGCCTTGCCGGGCCCCGGCACCTTCGCGCTGCTGACGTCCACCGCCAAGGGTGGATTTAGAGCCGGCGCGGCGGCGACATGTGGCCTGATCGCGGGCGACCAGGTGTTGTTGTGGCTGGCCGTTGCCGGTGTCGCCACTCTGTTGGCGACGCACCCCACTGCATTCAAGCTGGTTCAGTTCGCCGGTGCGGCCTACTTGGCGTGGATGGGCTGGCGCCTGCTGGTTTCGCACGCCGGTGGAGCTTCACCGATTCAGATCGAACCTCGACGCTATGCTTGGCAGGCGTTCTTGATCACCTTGTTGAATCCAAAGGCGATCATTTTCTACATGGCATTCTTCCCGTTGTTCATCGACCCCGACACCCATCGGGGCGCCGTCACCTTTACCGCGATGGCCGGAACCATTGCCGCCATCACGGCAGCCTATTGCTTGACGCTGTGCAGCGTGGCGAGGGTGGTGAGCGACAAGGTGAAAGCGCACCGCACACTGAGTCGCTGGCTCGAGCGAATTGCCGGCGTCTTCCTGATCGGTTTCGGCATTCGGTTGCTTCGCCCCTGATTTGCATGAAAGCCAAGATGGCCCGAATTTTCTGCGTAGCGAACCAAAAGGGTGGTGTGGGCAAGACCACCACCACCGTCAACCTCGCGGCCGGGCTGAGTCGGGTCGGGCAGCGTGTGTTGGTGGTGGATCTGGACCCGCAAGGAAACGCGACCATGGGTTCGGGTGTGGACAAGCGCGTCCTCGGTGTGACTGTGTACGACGTGCTGCTCGAAAGCGCCACCGTTGCCGAAGCGCGGCAGCGCGCCGAGAAGGCCGGCTACGACATCGTCGGTGCCAATCGGGAGCTGACGGGCGCCGAGGTAGAACTGGTCGATCTGGAGCGACGCGATCAACGACTCAAGCTGGCCCTGGCTGCGGTGGCCGACGAATACGACTTTGTGCTGGTCGACTGTCCGCCCAGCCTGAGCATGCTGACGCTGAATGGCCTGTGCAGTGCGCACGGGGTGATCGTGCCGATGCAGTGCGAGTATTTCGCCCTCGAAGGCTTGAGCGATCTGGTCAACACCATCAAGCAGGTGCATGCCAACCTGAACCCCGACCTGCAGATCATCGGACTCTTGCGGGTGATGTTCGACCCACGCATCACGCTGCAGCAGCAGGTCAGCGAACAGCTGAAAACGCACTTCGGCTCGAAGGTGTTCGACACCGTGATTCCGCGCAATGTGCGCTTGGCCGAGGCGCCGAGCTACGGGCTGCCCGGGGTGGTGTTCGACCCCGCATCGAAAGGGGCCATCGCCTTCGTCGAGTTCGCCAAGGAAATGGTGCTGCGGCTGGCGAAAGCCTGAGCCGATGATGCTGAATCCGGCTTTCGATCCCACCCTGTTGTCGCGCATCGAAGATGCCGGCCTGAACGCCAGCGCGCCCCCTCAACAGCGGTGGATAGACGGTTGGCTGGTTCGATTTTCGGATGGAAAAGCCAAGCGGGCTCGCTGCGTCAATGCCGTGGCGTCGGGTCGGATGCCGCTGGCGGACAAGCTG
>JANNBZ010000133.1:0-4305 GCA_031386065.1 Burkholderiales bacterium | reverse complement strand
CGCCATGCAGCGCGAAGTGGGTCACGCTGTTGCCGAAGCAGTCGCGCGCGTCGTGCCGCTCGTTCGGCGGCGGCTCGATGTGCAGCGCGTGCGACAGCGGCGTCTGCCAGGCCAGCGTTCGAGGCGTCAGCCGCGCAAGCTGCCACGACTGCGACACCGGCGCGGTGTAGGCATAGCAGGTTTCGTGCTCGATGTAAAAGCGCGCAACGCTCACGTCAGGCCACCAAAGACAACACGCTGCGCGAGGCCGCGTGCGAGAAAAACTTGAGGTTCAGTTCCTCGGACACCGCGTGCGCCGCGCGTTGCAACTGGTCGAGAACCGAGGCCAGCGCCGGGCTTTCGGGGTGCAGATCGGCGGGGCCCAGGTTGCGCAACGCGGCGTGCCCCGATGCCAGCACGTCGCTGGCGAAGCGGCCGTGCGTGAGCTCGAACTTGGCGACGTACTCGACCAGGCCCTTGACCTGAAACGCCACCGAGCGCGGATTGGTTTCGTCGCGCACCAGCAGGTCGAGCACCGGCAGCCATTCGGGGGCGACCAGGTAGTGCGACCGATAGGTGACGGTGGAGTCGGCCAGTTCGAGCAGCCAGTCCAGCCCCTGGGCGCGGCCCTCGCCGGTGGCGACTTGCAGCGTCGCTGTCAGCGCCGACAGCCGCTCGATGCGCCGCCCCAGCGACAGGAAGCGCCAGCCGCTGCCGCGCGTCATGCCGTCTAGCACGAAGCCCGAGAGTGCGGTCATCGCGAGCACGGCGCGGTCGAGCCAGGCCAGCGTCTGCGGCATCGATGCGGTGCGTCGGAAGACCGGGTCACTGGTGATCTGGTTCAGCGTGCGCCAGTGGTCGGTCGACATGCGGTCGCGCAGGTTGAAGGCCACGCGCGACATCTGTTTCAAGCGCTCGCTGAAGCCTTCGTCGGGTTGTGTGGCCGCACGCAGCAGGTCGCGTTCCGGGGTGCGGCTTTCGGCGTCTTCCACCAGGCCCCAGCGCTCGGCCAGCACCAGCGGGGGCGGCACGCCGTCACCGCGCTGCGAGCCGTCGTCGAGCAGGCTGTTCAAGGCCACGCGCAGCAGCCGCGCGGCGGCGTCGCAGCGTTCGCCGTAGCGACCGAACCAGAACAGGTTCTCGGCTGCGCGTGACGGCAGGTTGGCACGCGAGCGAACCAGGTCGGCCGGCTGAACGGTGTGGCTCATCAGCGAGAACGATGCGTTCACCGGCGCGTCGGACAACACCCAGGTGTCCTTCGAGCGGCCGCCGCGCTGCATTGCGATCACGCGCGAATCGCCGTCGCCCGCCACCCGGGTCAGCCCGCCGGGCATCACGCGGTAGCCATCGGGTGTGGCAACGGCGAACACGCGCAGGCCCACGGTGCGCGACTCCAGTCGGGGCGCCTTGGCCCGGTCGCGCCCCGCCAACGCCAACACGGGCGCCTGCGACACATGCACCCATTCCTGCGCCACGTAGCGCTGCGGCCGCGCCTTCAGGCGCGCCTTCAACTCAACGCGCTGCGCGGCCGACAGGTCGGCCCCGAACAGCGCAGGCTCGCGCACCGAGCGCTCCAGCGGCTTGATCAGCACTTGGTCGAGTCGCTCCCAGGCGTCGGCGAAAGCGGCCGGCTCGCCGAGCCACCAGGTGGCCACCGACGGCATCTTCAACGGCTCGCCCAGCAGGCGCCGGCTCAGCGCAGGCAGGTAGCCCATCAGCGCGCCGGATTCCAGAACACCCGAGCCCAGCGCGTTCGCCAGCATCACCGTGCCGCGGCGCGCGCAGTCGGTCAGGCCGGGCACGCCGAGCGCCGAGTCGGACCGCAGTTCGAGCGGATCGCAGTAGTCGTCGTCCTGCCTGCGCAGGATGGCGTGCACCCGCCGCAGACCCTCGACCGTCTTCATCCACACGCAACCATCGCGCACCGTGAGGTCGTTGCCCTCGACCAGCGTGAAGCCGAGGTAGCGCGCCAGCAGCGCATGTTCGAAATAGGTTTCGTTGTACGGGCCGGGCGTCAGCAAGGCGACCAGCGGCGGGCCGGAGTCGCACGGTGCCCAGCGCAGCAGCGAGTCGCGCAGCGCAGCGAAGAACGAGGCCAGGCGCTGCACCTGCAGGTCGCGAAACATGTCGGGGAACACACGTGAGACCACGAGCCGGTTCTCCAGCGCGTAGCCGGCGCCCGAGGGCGCTTGCGTGCGGTCGTTGACGACCCACCAGTGACCGTCGGGCGAGCGCGCTAGGTCGGCCGCGTAGTTGAACAAATGAACGCCGCCGGGCGGACGAATGCCTTGCACCGGGTGCAGGAAGCCGCTGTGGCCGAACACCACCGACGGCGGGATCGCGCCGCTGCGCAGCAGGTCTTGCGCACCGTACAGATCGCCCAGCACGCGGTTCAGCAAATCGGCCCGCTGTGCGATGCCGGCTTCGATCACCTCCCATTCGGGCGCCGAAAGAAGCAGCGGCAGCGGGTCGACCTCCCACGGGCGGTCGGCGCCCTGCGGATCGGCGTAGACGTTGTAGGTGATGCCGTTCTCGCGGATCTCGCGCTCCATCAGCGACAGCGTGTCGCTGATCTCCAGGCCCTGGCGCGCCGCCATCGAGCGCAAGAAGGCGTCCCAGTGCGGACGCGGTGCGCCCGGGGCCGAGAGCAACTCGTCGTAGCGGTCGTCGAGCGCGGAATAACCGGAGAGGAGGTGGCTCAACATCGCAGCACGGATCGAAGGGGAGCGCAGTGTGTCACAGCGTTCGGCGTCGCCCGCTTCGCGTCGAGCCGACGCAACTCACACCGCAGCCCGCCGCAAATCCAGCGTGAACGGGAAGTTCGGATTGCGCTCTTCCTTCGGCACATCCATGTGTCCCGGCGTGTGGCCGACGCGGAAGAAGCGCGCGAGCCGGCGCGCTTCGGCTTCATAGGCGTTGACCGGGAAGGTGTCGTAGCTGCGTCCGCCCGGATGCGCCACGTGGTACTGGCAACCGCCCATCGAGCGGCTCATCCAGGTGTCGACCAGGTCGAACACCAGCGGCGCGTGAACGTCGATGGTCGGGTGCAGGGCCGACGGCGGATTCCACGCGCGGTAGCGCACCGCGCCGACGAATTCGCCCACGTTGCCGGTCGGCTGCAGCGGCACCAGGCGGCCGTCGCAGGTCAGCACGTGCCGGTCGCCGACCAGGCCGCTGACCTTGAGCTGAACCCGCTCCAGCGACGAATCGACGAAGCGCGCGGTGCCGCCCGGCCCGCTCTCTTCACCCATCACATGCCACGGTTCCAGCGCCAGCCGCAACTCCACGTCGACACCCTGCGCGTGGAAATCGCCCAGCCTCGGGAAGCGGAAGTTCAGGTGCGGCGCGAACCAGTCGGCCTGCACCGCGAAACCGGCGCCGTTCAGTTCTTCGACCACGTCGCACAGGTCTTGCCAGATGAAGTGCGGCAGCATGAAGCGGTCGTGCAGTTCGGTGCCCCAGCGCTTCAGCCGCGCCGGCCGGTAAGGCTGCTTCCAGAAGCGCGACACCAGCGCGCGCATCAGCAATTGCTGCGTCAGGCTCATGCGCGCGTGCGGCGGCATCTCGAAGGCACGCATTTCCAGCAGGCCGAGGCGGCCGGTGGGGCCGTCGGGCGAATACAGCTTGTCGATGCAGAACTCGGCGCGGTGGGTGTTGCCCGACACGTCGATCAGCAGGTTGCGCAGCAGCCGGTCGATCAGCCACGGCGGACAGGCGCCGGCCTCTGCCGTGGTCACGCGCTGCAGTTCGGCGAAGGCAATCTCCAGTTCGTAGACCGAGTCGTTGCGCGCTTCGTCGACGCGCGGCGCCTGGCTGGTCGGGCCGACGAACAGGCCCGAGAACAAATAGCTCAGCGCCGGATGGTTGTGCCAGTAGCCCACCATGCTGGCCAGCAGGTCGGGCCGGCGCAGGAACGGCGAGTCGGCCACGGTGGCACCGCCCAGCACGAAATGGTTGCCGCCGCCGGTGCCGGTGTGGCGGCCGTCGAGCATGAACTTCTCGGTCGACAGGCGCGTCTCGTGCGCAACCTGGTACAGGTGCGTGGCCTGGTCGACCAGCTCGGGCCAGCTGTGCGCGGGGTGCACGTTGACCTCGATCACGCCGGGGTCGGGCGTGACGCGCAGCAGCGCCAGGCGCGGGTCTTTCGGCGGCTCGTAGCCTTCGAGGATGACCGGCAGCTTCATCTCGAGCGCGGTGTCTTCGACGGCGCACACCAGCTCCAGATAGTCTTCCAGCGTCGTGGCCGGTGGCATGAAGATGTAGAGGCGCCCGTTGCGCGGCTCGGCACTCATCGCGGTGCGCGTGATGAACGCCGCCGACTCGAAG
>JANNBZ010000132.1:0-5392 GCA_031386065.1 Burkholderiales bacterium | reverse complement strand
GTGCGCCATCGGCCGCGCGCTGATGGCCAACCCGAGCATGGTGCTGCTCGACGAGCCGTCGATGGGCCTGGCGCCGCAGATCGTCGAAGAGGTGTTCGAGATCGTCAAGGATCTGAACCAGCGCGAAAAGGTCACCTTCCTGCTGGCCGAGCAGAACACCAACATGGCGCTGCGCTATTCCGACTACGGCTACATCCTGGAGAACGGCCGCATCGTGATGGACGGCGAAGCGGCGGCCTTGCGCGAGAACGAGGACGTGAAGGAGTTCTACCTCGGGATGGGGGGTGGCGACCGCAAGAGTTTCAAGGACGTGAAAAGCTACAAACGCAGGAAGCGCTGGCTCGCCTGACGGCGAGGTGCGCTGAAGGAGCCCGACCGATGGCACACGCTGACGCCAAGGCACTGGAACCGTTGCTGCCGCTGTTGCGACAGCTGCGCGAAATCAAGACCGTGAAGGAAGTGAAGCCGGGCATCTTCTACCTGCGCGGCGCCGCCTTTTTGCATTTTCACGATGAACAGGGTGCGCTGGTGGCCGACCTGAAGCGCGCCAGCGGCAGCGGCTTCGACCGCTACCCGCTGGCCACGCCGCAAGCCCAGCGCAAGCTGGTCGACGACGCCAAACGCAACGCCAGCCGCGCCAACCGCAGCGACGACGACTGATGATTTTTTTCGACCTTCCCCTTCGATGAACGACCACTACGACGCCCTGGAAGCGCGCGACTCCGGGCTGCGCGAAGCGCAATGGACGACGCGCCTGCCGCACCAGTTGGCAAATGCAATGGCGCATGCGAGCGCGTTCACCGAGTCGCTGCGCGGCGTCGACCTGCGATTGATCACCTCGCGCCGGGCGCTGGCCGCGTTGCCCGTCACGCGCAAGAGCGAGCTGCTGCAGCGCCAACAAGCGCTTCGCACGAGCGACGTGTTCGGCGGCTTTTCCACCATCGGCTGGGGCACTCTGCCCGAGGCGCGACGTGCCCTTCGCGTGTTCTCTTCCCCCGGCCCGATCTACGAGCCCGAGGGCCCGGCACCCGACTACTGGCGCATGGCGCGCGCCATCTTTGCGGCGGGCTTTCGCGCCGGCGACCTGGCGCACAACTGCTTCAGCTACCACTTCACGCCCGCCGGCGCGATGATGGAATCGGGCGCGCACGCCGTCGGTTGCACGGTCTTCCCCGGCGGCATCGGCCAGACCGAGCAGCAGGTGCAGGCCATCGCCGAGCTGCGGCCGGCGGGCTACATCGGCACGCCGAGCTTCCTGAAACTCATCGTCGAAAAAGCCTCCGAGATGGGCGTGGCGATGCCCTCGCTGACCAAGGCCTCGGTCGGCGGTGAAGCCTTCCCGCCGATGCTGCGCGAGTGGTTGCGCGAGCGCGGCGTCGACGCCTACCAGAGCTACGGTACCGCCGACCTCGGGCTCATCGCGTACGAAACCTCGGCCCGCCAGGGGCTGGTGGTCGACGAAGGCGTGCTGGTCGAGATCGTGCGTCCCGGCACCGGCGACCCGCTGCCCGACGGCGAGGTCGGCGAGGTGGTGGTCACCACGCTGAACCCGGCCTACCCGCTGATCCGCTTCGGCACCGGCGACCTGTCTGCCGTGCTGGCCGGCCCCTGCCCGACCGGCCGCACCAACACCCGCATCAAGGGCTGGATGGGCCGCGCCGACCAGACCGCCAAGGTGCGCGGCATGTTCGTGCACCCCGCGCAAGTGGCCGAGATCGCGCGCCGCTTCCCGGCCGTCGGCAAGGCGCGCCTGGTGGTCAGCGGCGAAATGGCAAACGACCGCATGGCGCTGCATGTCGAAGTGGCCGGCGCACCCGAAGGCCTGCTGCAACAACTGACCGACAGCATCCGCGACGTGACCAAGCTGCGCGGCGAGGTGCTGCTGTGCGCGCCCGGCAGCCTGCCCAACGACGGCAAGGTGATCGAGGACGCGCGCCGCTACGAGTGATTTCGCGGGGGTGTGCCGCAGCCTGCGCCTGTAGACTGGCTGCGAATCTTTGGCCTGGTGGGAAGCGGGTTGGAGAACGTGCCAACCTGAACCCGAGCAGCCCATGCCTGGTGCACATGAAAAGCAAACGCCGGGGTCCGCAGATGCTGCTGCCGCGCCAGGCTTCAGCGATGACTTGAACCGCCAACTGACGGACTGCACCGCGCAACTTGCGCAGCGTGAAGCCGAACTGGCCATCATCAATGCCGTGCAGCAGGCGCTGGCGTCCAGGCTCAGCATGCAGGGCATTCACGACGCCGTCGATGATCGGCTGCGAAGCGTCTTCCCGCGCGCCGATGTGGCGATACGCCTGTTCGACAGCGACGGCCTGCGGGCGCACTACCCCTTCTACTTCGAAGCCGGCCAGCGGCTGGCTGTCGCAGCCACGCTGATTTCTCAATCGCGTATTGCCACGCATGTCCAACGCACGGGCGAGAGCGTGCTTCTCGATGCGGCCTCGGCAGCGCGCTGGGTGACTGCCGACACCCTGATACCGGGCACCCGCAACGAAAAGTCCGGCGTCTTCGTGCCCTGGCGCAGCGGCGGGCAAGTCTGCGGTCTGGTGCAGTTGCTCGACATGGAACGCGACAACGCCTTCAGCGACGCCGACGTGCGCCTGCTCGAGACCATCGCGTCGAGCATGAGCGCGGCGCTGGAAAACGCGCGCCTGTTCGACGAGACGCAGCGGCTGCTGCTGGAAACCACGCGCCGCTCGTCCGAGCTGGCACTGATCAACGACATCCAACGCGGCATGGCCGCCGAGCTGGACTTCCAGGCCATCGTCGACGTGGTGGGCGATCGCCTGCGAGCACTGTTCGCCAGCAACGACCTCGGCATCAACTGGGTCGACGCGGCGACCGGCCTGGTGCACCAGTTGTACGTGGTCGAGCGCGGGCAGCGGATCAGCATCCCGCCCATCGTGATCGACCCTCAGGGCAAATTCGCGTCGGCGCTGGGCTCCGGCCAACCGCTGGTGCTCAGGAACCGGGCGGCCACCGAGTCTTACGGCATTCGCACCGCGCCCGGCACGGTGCCCAGCCGGTCCAGCGTGTTCGTGCCGGTGATGGCCAACGGCCAGACGCTAGGCACCATCCGGCTGGTGAGCCTGGAGCGCGACGACGCGTTCGACGACGCCACCATCAGCCTGCTGGTCACGGTGGCCGCCGCGATGGCCGTGGCGCTGGAGAACGCGCGGCTGTTCACTGAAACGAAGGGGGCACTGGAACGGCAGACCGCCACCGCCGAGGTGCTGCAGGCCATCAGCAGTTCGATCGACGACGCCCAGCCGGTGCTGGACAGGATTCTCGACAGCTGCAGCCGTCTGATCCCTGCGGGTGCCATGTTCGTCAACCTGGTCGGCGACGATGGGCGCCTGCATCTTGGCGCGTCCCTGCTGATTGGGCGGGAAGACCGCCCCGGCTGGATGCAGGCGGACCTGGAGTTGATCCAGAAATCGGCCGCAGCGGTTTACCCCATGGCCTTGGAGAACACAGGCACGGCGGTGGCCATCGCCAGCGGCCGGGTGCTCAATTTTCCCGACGTGCTGCACGGCGAGGCGGTGCCCCTGGGCGTGCGTGCGTCGGCGCAGTGGCTGGGCCGAAACTACTCGCAGATGATGGCGCCGCTGATGCAGGGCGAGCACGGCATCGGCAGCATCGCGGTGATGCGTGAGGCGCTCGGAGGCTTCACTGACAAGGAGCAGGCCCTGCTCAAGACCTTCGCCGACCAGGCCGTCATCGCCATTCAGAACGCCCGGCTGTTCAACGAGACGCAGGAGGCGCTCGAACAGCAGACCGCCAGCGCCGAGGTGCTGCGCGTCATCAGCGGCTCAATGGCCGATGCGACGCCGGTGTTCCAGGCCATCGTCGAGAGTTGCCGCAGGCTGTTCGCCAGCACGGGTGCGGTCATCTCGGTGGTCGACGAGGGCATCGTTCGGCATGCCGCGATTTCAGTGGCAGGGACTGCCGCCATGAGCGAGGAAGAAGCGCACCGCTATCTCGACCGTGGTTTCCCACGGCCGCTGGCAGAGTCGTACCAGGCCTACCCGATCCGCAAGCGCGAGCTGGTTCACTACCCCGACATCGTCAACGGCCCGCGCGTGCCCGAAGGCATGCGGCAAATGGGGCGCGACGTCTCCAACTTCTCGATGCTGATCGCACCGATGCTCTGGGAAGGCCAGGGCATCGGCACGATCCACCTCACGCGCTTTCCACCCAAGCCGTTCACCGAGAAGGAGTTCGGCCTGCTGCGCACTTTTGCCGACCAGGCGGTGATCGCGATCCAGAACTCGCGGCTGTTCAACGAGACGAAGGACGCGCTCGAACAGCAGACCGCGTCGGCCGAGGTGCTGCAGGTCATCAGCGGTTCGATGGCCGATGCGCAGCCGGTGTTCGAGCGCATCCTCGACAGTTGCGGGCGCCTGTTCGACACCGCCGATGTCGGCATCTTCCTGGTCGACGATGCGCAGCAGTTGCACGCAAGCGCGTGCCGCGGCCACTTCGCCATCTGGGCACCAGGCAACTACCCGCGCCCAGTGGCCGGCACCCTGGCAGGCACGTCAATCGAACGCGGCGAGACGGTGTACTGGGCCGACACGCTGGCCGATCCCAACATGCCGGAATACATCAAGGACGTGGCGCGTGCGCACGGCAACTTCGCCGGCACCGTGACGCCGCTGATGTGGCAGGGCAAGGGGCTCGGCTCGCTGAACGTGATGCGCAACCCGCCGCGGCCGTTCACCGAGCGCGAGCTGACGATGCTGCGCACCTTCGTCGATCAGGCCGTGGTCGCGATCCGCAATTCGCAGATGTTCAACGCGCTGCAGGCCCGCAACCGCGACGTGACCGAAGCGCTCGAACAGCAGACGGCCAGCGCCGAGGTGCTGCAGGTCATCAGCCGTTCGGTGGCCGATACCGCGCCGGTGTTCGACACCATTCTCGACAGCTGCGCGCGGCTGTTCGACTGCGAGGGCTCGGTGATCATGCGGGTCGGCGACGACGGTCAGGTGCACCTGGCCGCGATCCACGCCCATGCCGACGCCGCGAACCCGGCGGCAGCCGCCGAGCTGCAGCGCCGGGCCGAGCAGATGCGGGCGCTCTACCCGATCCCGCTCGCCGGTTCGGCCACCGAGCTGGCCATCGGAGCCGGACGCGTGCTCAGCTTCCCTGACGTGCTCCACGGCGAAGGCGTGCCCGCGCCGCTGCGCGCGCCGGCCGAGCGCGCCGGGCTGAACTATTCGCTGATCATGGCGCCGCTGATGCTGGGCGAGCGCGGCATCGGCTCGATCGCCCTCACACGCAGCCAGCTCGGCGGCTTCACCGAAAAGGAAGAAGCGCTGCTGCGCAGCTTCGCCGACCAGGCGGTGATCGCGATCCAGAACTCGCGGCTGTTCAACGAGACAAAGGA
>JANNBZ010000127.1:0-39663 GCA_031386065.1 Burkholderiales bacterium | reverse complement strand
AGGTACTGGATCGCGTCGCCCATGTTCTCGGACTCGACCTCGAACTGGTTGTACTCGGCGTCCATGAAGGCGTACATCGGGTCGGCGAAGTAGGAGTAGGTGCACTCCTTCTTGTCGAGGATGACCTGGTCCATCTTGTCGTCGGCCTTAAAGACGACTTCGGTGCCCGAGCTGCTGAGCAGGCTCTTGAGCTTCATGCGCACAGTGGCGGAGTTGCGCCCGCCTCGGCTGTACTCGGTCTTGAGCACGACCATCGGGTCCTTGCCGTGCATGATGACGTTGCCGGCGCGAATTTCCTGTGCGATCTTCATATCGATTTCCGTTTGCGGGCGGGCCCGCGTTGAGGGTGCTTTGCCGAGATGGCAACCCGGGGTCGACCTCGCCGAGCAGGGCCGCTCGTGATGGTCGCTGAATCGCTGCGCACTACCGGCCAGTGTCGGCGCACGCAAAGCCTTGGATTTTACCGTCTTTCAACCACGAAGTCGTGCAGGCGGCTCGACAGGTCGGTCTGCGCAAGCAGATGCGCGCGCCACTGCTCGCTGGCGGCGCGCCAAGCCTGCGCCGGCGGCAGTTGCAGCGGCTGCGCCGTGAGCGAGTTCCACGCCGACCACAAGGGCCACACATCGAGGCTGCCCGCGGTCGCCGCAAACAACGCGCAGAACGCCTGCAGTTTGGCGGCGTGCGCGCCGTCCTGCTGCGGGTAGATGTGCCAGACGAACGGCCTGCCGGCCCACTGTGCGCGCACGAAGGAGTCTTCACCGCGAACGAAGTTGATGTCGCTGGCCCACAGCACATGGTCGTAGTCGGCCTGCGTCAGCAAGGGCAGCAGTTCCGCACGCAGCGCGCCGCGTTGCAACGTGGCGCCGAGTGTTGCGGCCACCTGCCGCGCCGCGTCGCCGGCGGTCACCAGCAACAACGTCGGCTCGGCGGCCAGCACGTCCAGCAACTCGGGCAGTCGCGGATTGGCGTAGCAGAACAGGCTGACCACGCGGTCCTGCGGCCTGCGCCCGACACCGATCGAACGCAGCCAACCGTTGGCGTCGAACGCCCGTTGCCGCTGCAGCAGATCGGTCTCGCGGATCAGCCCGCCGCTGCCGTGGCTGAAGCCGGGATAGAAGAACCATTTGGTCAGGCCGGTGCCATGGCCGCTCAATTGGGGCGAGGGCAAGCCGTGGCTGCGCTGCGCATAGGTTTCGGCGCTCAGGTATTCGAGGTTGATCCAGACCGGGGGCGGCGCGCGGCAGGCCATTCGGGCGATCACTTCGGGCGGCAACTCGCAGCCGAAGGCTTCGACCACGACATCGCCGACGGCTGCATCCATTGCAGCCGCGTTCCAGCCCGACACCGTCACGCCGTGCGCGCCGCCGGGCGCCATCCAGGCCAGTGCCGATGCGTCGTCGACCCACAGGCGCACCGCCTCATTGCGGCGTGCCAGGTCGACCGCGAGCCGCCAGCAGACGCCGATGTCGCCGAAGTTGTCGATCACGCGACAGAACACATCCCATTGCATGCGCCAATTATCCGAGGCGGCACAATCGCGTCCGATGACCGCTGACCCGCCCGCACCCACACACGACACACCGGCCGACACATCGGCCGACGCGCCGGTGGCGCCGGTGAGTGCCGAACGCGCGCAACTGCTCGCCGATGTGGCCGCCTTGCCCGGGCTGCCGGGCGTGTATCGCTACTTCGATGCGAGCGGCGGTGTGCTGTACGTGGGCAAGGCACGTGATCTGAAAAAGCGGGTTGCCAACTACTTTCAGAAGCAGCACGGCGGCACGCGCATCGGCCACATGATCACCAAGATCGCGCGCATCGAGACGACCGTGGTGCGCTCCGAAGCCGAGGCGCTGCTGCTTGAGAACAACCTGATCAAGACGCTGAACCCGCGCTACAACATTCTGTTTCGCGACGACAAGAGTTATCCGTACCTGAAGATCACCGGCACGCCCGCCTCCAGCGGCGCGGCCGCAGCGGCGTTCCCGCGCATGGCCTATTACCGCGGCTCGGTCGACAAGCGGCACCGCTACTTCGGGCCCTACCCCAGCGCGTGGGCGGTGAAGGAATCGATCCAGTTGCTGCAAAAGGTGTTTCGCCTGCGCACCTGCGAAGACACCGTCTTCAACAACCGCACGCGGCCTTGCCTGCTGTACCAGATCAAGCGCTGCTCCGGGCCCTGTGTGAGCTACATCGCTGCCGACAATTACGTGCGCGACGTGGCGAACGCAGAGCGATTTCTGCTGGGCGAAACGCAGGAGGTGATGGATGCGTTGCAGAGCCAGATGATGGCCCACGCCGAAGCGCTGCAATTCGAGCAGGCGGCCGAGATCCGCAACCAGATCGGTGCCCTGTCGCGCGTGCTGCACCAGCAGTCGGTCGAGGACAACACCGGCCTGACCACCAAGGACGCCGACATCCTGGCCGTCAAGGTGCAGGGCGGCCGCGCCTGCGTGAACCTGGCCATGGTGCGCGGTGGCCGGCACCTCGGCGACCGGCCCTATTTTCCGACCCACGTGGACGACGCGACCGTGCTGGCATCGGAAGCGCGTGAAGACGCTGGCGTGGCGGTGTCGCCCGAAGTCGAGGTGCTCGAAGCGTTCATCGCACAGCACTACCTCGACAGCGTGGTGCCGCCGTTGCTGGTGCTGAGCCACGCGGTTGACAAGGCACTGATCGACGCACTGTGCGAACACAGTGGCATCAAGGTGACGGCGCAGCACCAGCCGCGCGAGCCGCGCCGCGCCTGGCTCGACATGTGCATCCAGGGCGCCGATATCAAGCTGGCGCGGCTGCTGTCGGAGGAAGGATCGCAGCAGGCGCGCACGCGCGCGCTGGTCGATGCGCTGGACCTGGCGGTCGACAACCTCGACAGCTTTCGCATCGAGTGTTTCGACATCAGCCACACCGCCGGCGAAGCCACGCAAGCCTCTTGCGTGGTGTTCGAGGCGCACAAGATGCAAAGCGCGCAGTACCGCCGCTACAACATCGAAGGCATCACCGGCGGCGACGACTACGCGGCCATGCGCCAGGTGCTGACGCGTCGCTACGGCAAGCTGGTGGTGGCGGCGCAGAAAGGCGAAGTCAAGCTGCCCGGCCTGGTGCTGGTCGACGGCGGCCGCGGCCAGGTCAGCATGGCGCGCGAGGTGTTCAGCGAACTCGGCATCGACCTGGGTTTGATCGCCGGGGTTGAAAAGGGCGAGGGCCGTAAGGTCGGCCTTGAAGAACTGGTGTTCGCCGACGGCCGCGCCAAGGTGTCGCTCGGCCGAGACTCCGCCGCGCTGATGCTGGTGGCGCAGATTCGCGACGAGGCGCATCGCTTTGCGATCACCGGCATGCGCGCGCGGCGGGCCAGCGTTCGCACCGGAGGCAGCAAGCTGGAAGAGGTGGCCGGCGTCGGGCCGAAGAAACGTGCCAAGCTGTTGCAGCGCTTCGGCGGTGTGCGCGGCGTCAGCAGCGCGAGCGTCGACGACCTCGTCACCGTCGACGGCATTTCAAAAGAACTGGCAGAGGAGATCTATCGTGCCTTGCATTGACACCAAACACCTGTCGGCCCTGGTCGGCGTGAGCCTCATCGCCGCGTGCTCGGCACCGGTCCCGCCGACACCGCCCACCGCGCCGGTGGCACCGCCGGCGGTGGTTGCGCCGGTGCGGCCGGCGCCCACGGTGCAGGGCGCGACTGCGGTGCCGCAGCCGGTGCGCTTGCCCGCGCCGGGGACGGTTCGAAACTGGAACGAAGTGCGCCTGCAGGCGGCGCGCCGTTTGGTGGCAGCGCACCCGCAAACCACCTACATGGGTGAGGTGCCCGAGCCGCTGCTGGCGATCCCGGTGCTCGAGATCGAACTGAACGGCGACGGCAGCGTGCGCCGCATCGACGTGCTGCGGGTGCCGTCGCAAGCCAAGGACACGGTGCAGATCGCGATCGACGCCGTGCGCCGCGCCGCGCCCTACGGCGACGTGTCGCGGCTGCCCAAGCCATGGCATTTCACCGAGACCTTTCTGTTCGACGACGACCGCAAGTTCAAGCCCCGTACACTCGACCGCTGACCCAGCGCCACGCTGCAACCACCCTCTGCGCCGACCCCGATGTTCTTCAACCTTCCGACCCTGCTGACCTGGGCGCGCATCGTCGCGATACCGCTGGTCGTCGGAATTTTCTACATCGATGTCGACTGGCCGTCGCGCAATCTGGTGGCCACCGTGCTCTTCATCGTGGTTGCGCTGACCGACTGGGCCGACGGCTACCTGGCGCGTCGGCTCAACATGACATCGTCGTTCGGTGCCTTCCTCGACCCGGTGGCCGATAAGTTCCTGGTCTGCGCGGCCCTGCTGGTGCTGGTGCATCTGAACCGGCTGCACGCGCTGGTGGCGCTGGTCATCATCGGGCGAGAAATCGCGATCTCGGCGCTGCGTGAATGGATGGCCCAGATCGGCGCCTCGCGCAGCGTGGCGGTGCACATGCTGGGCAAGCTGAAGACGGTGGTGCAGATGGTGGCCATCCCGTTTCTGCTGTACCACGGCGTGCTGTTCGGCGTCATCGACACCCACGTCTGGGGCACGGTGCTGATCTACCTGTCGGCGGTGCTGACGATCTGGTCGATGGTGTACTACCTGCAGAAGGCGCTGCCCGAAATCCGCGCCAAGGCGCGTTGACCGGCGCGGCGGCGCAAGGCCCCGGTCTGCGCTGGGCGCGGGCCATGCCGTGGGCCTTCGTGCTGATCTGGAGCACCGGCTTCATCGTCGCCCGCTTCGGCATGCCGCACTCGCCGCCGCTGACCTTCCTGTCCATTCGTTTCGCGTTGTCGGCGCTGTGCTTCGGCGTGTGGGTGGCCTTGTCGCGCGCGGTCTGGCCGCAGGGCAGGGCGCAGTGGCTGCACCTGGCGGTGGTGGGCGCGCTGATGCATGCGGGCTACCTGGGCGGCGTGTGGGCGGCAGTCAAACACGGCATCGGCGCCGGCACCGTGGCCTTGCTGGTCGGACTGCAACCAGTGTTGACCGCGCTGTGGTTGACGTGGAGCACGTCCGGCACATCCGGCACCGCGGCGCACCGCGTGGCGCCGCGCCAGTGGATGGGGCTGGCACTCGGCCTGTCGGGACTCGCGTTGGTGGTCTGGCACAAGTTGGGCGCCGGTGAAGTGAGCGCGTTGAACCTCGGGCTCAGCGTGTTCGCCTTGCTCAGCATCACCATTGCCACGCTGTACCAGAAGCGCTTCGTTCAGCCCTGCGATGTGCGCACCGCCAACCTGGTGCAGTTGCTCGCGGCACTGGCCATCAGCCTGCCGCTGGCGCTGCTCGAGACCGAGCCGCTGGTCTGGCATCCGCAACTCGTCGGCGCGGTGCTGTGGTCGGTGTTCGGCCTCACGCTCGGCGGCAGCTCGTTGCTGTACCTGCTGATCCAGCGCGGCGCCGCCACGCAGGTCACCAGCCTGATGTACCTGGTGCCGCCTTGCACGGCGGTGCTCGCGTGGCTGATCTTCGATGAAGCGCTGACGCTGTCGATGGGGGTCGGCATGGCGCTGACGGCCATCGGCGTTGCGCTGGTCGTGCGATCGCCTTCGCGCTGAGTCGGCCGTGTTCAACGCATACCGCAAGCCGTGGACCGACCTGCCGAATTACGGTCCGATTCGCGGTCCGAATTGCGCATATTCCTTGCCGCTTGAACAGGCCGGAATTGGCGTTTCCGATCGCGCAATCGGCTACGTCCGGTGCATGCGCTTGTCAAGCGAGTAAGCACGCGAGACCACCCGAAAGCGGGTGGTCGATTACGAATAGAATCCGCTTCCGCGCTTGACACCCGGGCGTCGCGCGGCTGTAATGATTTGGCCGCGTCGAGCCGCTCCACGCAGCCCAAAACACCATCCCGAATCGCTGTCATACACCTTTTAGAAGGGGTAACTTTGTGAACAAATCCGAACTGATCGAACACATCTCCAAACACGCAGACATCTCGAAAGCGGCTGCGGCACGCGCTCTCGAAGCGTTGATCGGCGGTGTGAAAGCCACGCTCAAGAAGAACAACAGTGTCTCGCTCGTGGGGTTCGGAACCTTCAGCGTCGGAAAGCGTGCAGCGCGTGCCGGTCGCAACCCGCGCACCGGCGCCGCCATCAAGATCAAGGCCGCCAAGGTGCCGAAGTTCCGGCCCGGCAAGGCCCTCAAAGATCACCTCAACTGACAACCCCGAATCGGGTGCTTAGCTCAGTTGGTAGAGCGGCGCCCTTACAAGGCGTAGGTCGGGGGTTCGAGCCCCTCAGCACCCACCACCGGCCAACCACCGGCCCCTCCCCCGGCGCAGCCTTTCTGGCAACCCACCTCGGCTAGAATCAAGGCTGCGAAACCAGTGACACCAGCACAAGGCGAACTTCGGTTCGCCTTTCTTGCGTTTGGACCTCCCACCTGCGCCGTGCGCCGAAGGTTCGAACGCTTCGCTCTGATCGACGAGGCTCTCCCATGTTTGACTTCTTCCGCAAGCACACCCGCGTGCTGCAGTTCGTGCTGGTGCTGTTGATCTTTCCGTCGTTCGTCTTCTTCGGCGTTCAGGGCTACAGCAAGTTCACCGAAGGCGGCAACGCCACCGTCGGACACGTTGACGGGCGCGCCATCACGCAACAGGAATGGGACGCTGCGCACCGCGATCAGGTCGAGCGCATTCGCCGGCAAAACCCCGGTGCCGATGCCAAGCTGCTCGACAGCCCGGAGATCAAGCGCATGGCGCTGGACGGCGTGGTGCGTGAGCGAGTGATGCTGGCTGCGGCCGACCGCCTGCACCTGGTCACCACCGACGACCGCTTGGCGCGCCTGTTCGCCAGCGATCCACAGTTCGCCTTCCTGCGCAATCCCGACGGCAGCGTCAACAAGGACGTGCTCGCCGCGCAAGGCATGTCGTCGGAACTGTTTGCGCAGCGCCTGCGCCAGGACCTGTCGGTGCGCCAGGTCGTTCAGGGCATTGGCAGCTCCGGCTTCGCGCCAGCCAGCGCCACCGGTGCCGCACTCGATGCGATGTTCCAGCAACGCGAAGTGCGGGTGCAACGCTTCGACGCGAAGGACTACCTGAGCAAGGTCAACCCCAGCGTCGCCGATGTCGAGAAGTACTACAAGGACGCGGCCAACGCGACCCAGTTCCAGGCGCCCGAGCAGGCCAGCATCGAGTACGTCGTGCTCGACCTCGAGAGCATGAAGAAGGGCATCACGGTGCCCGAGGACGATCTGCGCAAGTACTACACCGAGAACGCCAAGCGCTACACCGTGCCCGAAGAGCGACGCGCCAGTCACATCCTGATCAAGGCCGACAAGACCGCGCCCGCCGCCGAGCGCGAGAAGGCGAAAGCCAAGGCCGAGGCCTTGCTGGCGCTACTGACCAAGAACCCGGCGTCGTTCGCCGAACTGGCGCGCAAGAATTCCGAAGACCCGGGCTCGGCGGCGCAGGGCGGCGACCTCGACTTCTTTGCCCGCGGCGCCATGGTCAAGCCGTTCGACGACCGTGCTTTCTCGATGAAGGCAGGCGAGGTCAGCGGCATTGTCGAAAGTGATTTCGGCTACCACATCATCCAGTTGGTGGCGGTGCGTGGCGGCGAGGTGAAGCCGTTCGATGCGGTGCGCCCCGAACTGGAAGACGAGGTTCGCAAGCAGCTCGCGCAGAAGAAGTTCTCCGAAGCTGCGGTCGAGTTCACCAACCTGGTCTACGAGCAACCCGACAGCCTGAAGCCTGCGGTGGACAAGTTCAAGCTCGAGGTCAAGAGCGTGGCCGGTCTGACACGCACCGCCGCGCCCACAGCCTCGGGGCCGCTGACCAATGCCAAGTTCCTCGACGCGCTGTTCGGTAACGACGCGATCCGCAACAAGCGCAATACCGAGGCGATCGAAACCGGCCCCAGTCAGCTGGTGTCGGGCCGCATCGTGCAGTACGCGCCGGCCCGTTTGCTGCCGCTTGCCGACGTGACCGCCAAGGTGCGTGAGCGCGTGGTGGCAGCGCAGGCTGCAGCCCTGGCGCGCAAGGACGGAGAGGCACGGTTGGCCGCGCTCAAGGCAGCACCCCAAACCGAGTTGGCGGCCGATGCGCAGGTGGTCTCGCGGGCGCAGGCAAAAGACCTGCCGCGTCCCTTGCTCGATGCGGTGCTTCGCGCGCCGTCGGCCAGCCTGCCGGCCTTCATCGGCGTTGATCTGGGCTCGCAAGGCTACGCGGTGGCCAAGTTGGTGAAGGTGCTGGGCCGCGACCCGGTCGCCTCCGACATGGTGCAGGCACAAACCCAGTACCTTCAGGCCTGGTCGGCGGCCGAAGGCCAGGCTTACTACAACGCACTGAAGAGTCGCTTCAAGGTCGACGTGAAAGCCGCTGCGGCATCGGCCAGTTCGCCTGCCAACTAGGCTTTGCGGCCGCCTTTCGTCACCGCCCGCTGCGGCGGCGATCACCTATAATTGCGCCTCTGCGGTGGCTGTAGCTCAGTTGGTAGAGTCCAGGATTGTGATTCCTGTTGTCGTGGGTTCGAGCCCCATCAGCCACCCCAAAAATTCGATCGCATCAACGGCCCTCAAGGGGCCGTTTTTTTTGGCCGCTCGATGGGTGCGGTGCACTCCGTGGCGCTGCCCGCGCCGACGGGACGGTACCCGCGCGCTCAGAAAAACAGCCTGATAACATCCAAGTGGATGGTGTTAGGATGGCGGTATGCCAAAAACCGCAAAGCCTGTGGCGCTGAAGTCGCAGCCGGCCGACTCCGAAAAAATCACCGTCAACCTCGGCTTCGTCGACCTGGGGCAGATCGACCTGCTGGTGAACGAAGGCTTTTACGGCAACCGCACCGACTTCATTCGCACCGCCATTCGCAACCAGTTCGGCAGCCACGCCGAGGCGCTGAAGCAGGTGGTGGCGCGCAAGACGCTGGTGCTGGGCCTGCAGCATTTCAGCGCGGCCGACCTTCGCGCCGTGAAGGCAGCGCGGCAGACGCTGCAGATCCGCGTGCTCGGCCTGGCCACGATTGCCGACGATGTGACGCCCGAACTGGCGCTGGCCACCATCGGCTCGATCGAGGTGCTGGGCGCGCTGCGGGCCAGCCCTGAGGTGAAAGCCGCGCTGGCTGCCCGCCATCGCTGACCCCCGAACCCTTGATGAAAGTACCGATGAACGACACCCTTCAACAGCTGATGCAAGAGGCCACGCGCCTGACCCGATCGGGTCAACTGAGCGAGGCGACTGAGGTCATCCAGCGCGCCTTGCGAGGCTCTGCAACCACGCCCGTCGGTGCGCAGGCGCAAGGCGCAAGGCCCGGCGAAAGAACCGGTGGCGATTCGTCGTCGCAGGTGCTCGAAGGCTGCGTGTTCGAGATCGACCCCGCCGCAGGTGATGTGCCGGCCGCGCGTGCCGACCTTCCGTCACGCCCGGCGCCAGCCCCGCCGCGCGATACCGCCGCTCCAGGTCGCTTCAGCAGCGGCAGCCACACGCACGCCGCCCTGACGCGACGCTACAAGCTGTACCTGCCACCGAACGCCGCCGGCACTGCGATGCCGCTGGTGGTGATGCTGCATGGCTGCACGCAAAACGCCGACGACTTCGCTGCCGGCACCGACATGAACGAGCGCGCACGTGCGCAGGGCTTCGCGGTGCTGTACCCCGAACAGTCGCGCGATGCCAACCCGTCGCGCTGCTGGAACTGGTTCAAGCACAACCACCAGCGGCGCGACAGCGGCGAGCCCGGCTTGATCGCCAGCCTGACCCGCGCGGTGGTGGCCGAGCACGGCCTCGATGCGCACCGCGTCTACATTGCCGGGCTGTCCGCCGGCGGCGCGATGGCTGCCATCGTGGCCACGGTTTACCCCGACATCTTCGCGGCGGCGGGCGTGCACTCGGGCCTGCCGTGCGGCGCGGCCGGCAATGTGTCGGAAGCGCTGGCGTTGATGAACACCGGCGCACCGTCGGTGGGTGGCGCCGCCATGAAGCCTTCGCGCGCAGCGAGTGCCGCGAATGCATCCGGCGCCGCAGTGCCCACCATCGTCTTCCACGGCGACCAGGACCGCACGGTGCACCCGCGGAACGGCGAACAGCTCGTGAAAGCCACGCTGTCGGCGAGCGACGCGCCGGCCCCGCGCGTAGAGAAAGGCACCTCGCCACGCGGACAGCGCTACACGCGCAGCCTGCACCTCGACGGCCAGGGGCGCAGCGTGGCCGAGCACTGGTTGCTGCACGGGGCCGGCCACGCGTGGTCTGGTGGCCGCGCCGAAGGCAGCTACACCGACGCCAGCGGTGCCGACGCCAGCGGCGAGATGCTGCGCTTCTTTTTCGAGCATCCGCTGCGCGCTGCGCAGTGATGGCGGGCTGACCACGCAGTGGCCGGCACGTCGCGTCGCACATACTTGGCGTGATGCGCAGCACCGTTTTTCATCTCAACAGTCTGGTGGAGCGCTGGGTCCGCAAGCGCTTCGCCTTTCCGCTGATCCTGTTGCTGGCCGCCGCGCTGCTGTGGGTCAGCGAGGACACCTACCGCGACACCACCACGACCCTGCGGGGCGGCATTGCATTGACCGACGCACGCATTCAGACCATGCGGCTGCTGCAACTGCTGTCCGACGTCGAAACCGCTCAGTTCGCTTTTCTGGTGACGGCGCGGCCCGAGTACCTGACGCGCTATGCCGAGGCCCAGGCCGCGCTGCCCGAAGTGCAGCGCGCCGTGGCGCGGTTTTTCGTGGCGCAAGGTGTCGATGGCGCGGCCACCACGAAGCGCGTCGACGATTTCGTTCAGCGCGAGCTGGCGCTGTACGACCGAACGCTTGATCTGGCGCGCGCAGGCGACGCGGCCGGGGCGCGCGCATTGGCCGACGACGCCCATGCGCGCGGCGAAATGCTGGCCCTGCGATCCGAGCTGCTGCGCCACCTGGGGCTGGCGGCCACGCAGCAGCAGCGGGCCCGCACGTCGATCTACGACGCGCTGCTTGTCAACCGCGTGGCTGTTGGCTCGCTGACGCTGGTGGCCCTGCTCAGCCTGTTCCTGTTCCTGCGTCAATTGCAAGCCCAGGACCGTGAACGCGCAGGCCAGCAGCGTGGGCTGCTGCAAGAGCGCGAACAACTGGAGGACGAGGTCGAGCGGCGCACGGGACGGCTGGCGCAACTGGCCAAGCACCTTCAGTCGGTGCGCGAGGACGAGCGCGCGCACCTGGCGCGTGAACTGCACGACGAGCTGGGTGGCCTGCTGACCGCCAGCAAGCTCGACATCGCGCGTGCCCGCATGAAAACCGCCGACCCACCCGAACTGCTGGTGCGCCTGGACCGTGTCAACGATCACCTGAACAAATGCATTGCGCTGAAGCGCCGAATCATCGAAGACCTGCGTCCGTCGGCGCTGGCCAACCTGGGGTTGACGGTTGCGCTGCAGAACCTGTGCGACGACATGAGCGTCAGCCTGGCGATCCCGGTGAAGCTGGTGGCCGCGCAGTTCCACCTGCCGCCCGAGGCCGAGCTGGCGGTCTACCGTTTCGTGCAGGAGGCTCTGACCAACGTCGGCAAGTACGCTGCGGCGAAGCAGGTCGAGGTGACCTTGAAAGAAGTCGATGGCAGCGCCACGGTCGAGGTGGTCGACGACGGCGTCGGCTTCGACCCGCAGGCGTCTCGCGCCGGCCATCACGGACTGGCTGGCATGCAGTTCCGCGCCGAGTCGCTGGGTGGAACGATGAGCGTGAGCAGCGCGCCCGGTCGCGGCACCCGCGTCCACATCAACTTTCCGCAGTCGGCCGGCGAAGACGCCTGAGCCGCGCGGGTTCGATTCAGCGCGTTGCAGTGCGCCGCAGCCGGGCCTTCAGTGTGTCGATTTCGTCCAGCAGGTCGAGCACCAACGCTGTCGCGCCCGGGCTGAGTTCAAGGTCGCGCCCGAGTCGCAGCGCGGCGCGCGCACGCGGCAGGGCGCTGCCTTCGAAGCGCCACTCATGCGGCGCGTCGCCGCGCGGCGTCAGCACGCCTTCCTCGACCAGCAGTATCAACTGCCCGCTGTCGGCACTGCAGGCGCGGCACAGCTCCAGCAGGCTGAACTGGACCTCCTGTTCCACGAAAACAGCGACGGTCGAAGACATCGGATGTGTCATGGCATCACACCTTCAAGGAGCGGCGGGGATCGAAGCCGCCGAATGCGGCCGACAGCGCGCGGTAGGCGGCTTGCGCGGGTGCGCCGTCGGCCGGCGGCAGCACGATGCTCAGCACCGCGTACAGGTCACCCGGCGGCACGCTGGGCAGACCCTTGCCTTTCAGGCGCAGCTTGCGACCGGCCGACGAGCCGGCCGGCACCGTCAGCTCGACGCTGCCATCGGGTGTGGGCGCGGTGACGTTGGCGCCGAGTGCGGCTTCCCACGGCGCAATCGGCAGGTCGAGGTAGATGTCGCGGCCATCGACGCGAAAATGCGGGTGCGGTGAAAACTCGATTTCAAGGTACAGGTCGCCGGCCGGACCGTCACCGAACCCGGCCTCGCCCTGGCCGTTCAGCCGCAGGTGCTGGCCCTCGCGAATGCCCTTCGGAATGTTCACGTCGAGCTGCCGATCCTGCATGCTGACGCGGCCCTGCTCGTCGCGTTTCGGAAACCGCAGCGTGATGGTGCGACGCCCGCCGCAATAGGCGTCCAGCAGGTCGATCTGCACCCTGGCGTGGTGGTCGCCACCGGACACCGGGCCTTGCGGCCGCGCTGAACGAGCAGCGCCGCCGCGGCGCCCGAACAGGGCTTCGAAGAAGTCGCTGTGATCGAAGTTGTCGGCGGCCTCGTTGCCTGCGCCGCTGAACTCGTAGCCGCTGTCGCGGCCCGGTTGGACGCCAAACGCCTGGCCATTCTTGTGGCGCTCCACAGCATCGTCGTAGGCAGCGCGCTTCTCGTCGTCGTTGAGTGCTTCGTAGGCTTCGGCCAGCTCCTTGAAGCGGACTTCGGCGTCGGCCTCCTTGCTGACATCCGGGTGGTACTTGCGCGCCAGCTTTCGGTAGGCCCGCTTGATCTCTGCCTGCGTGGCGGCTGGCGCCACGCCCAGTGTTGCGTAGTAGTCCTTGAAGTCCATGCTGGCCACCGCTCCCTATTCGACGCCGACCCGCTGCGCGGCTGCAGCCGTGCGCCGCGAGCTGCCCAGCACGTGGTCCCAGAACGAACTGGTCACGCCGAAGCAGGCGGGCTGCAGACTGTCGTGATGGTGACGGCCATGCCAGCGTTTGCGCTCGTGCAGCCAGGCGTTGTCGGCACGCCAGTGGTGAGTGGCGTGGTGGGTGACGGCATAGGCAAGGTAGCCGCTCAGCACGCCCAGCGTCAGCGCGCAGGCCCGCCACAGACCGCCGATGACCAGCGCCGGCAAGAACACCAGCACGGTAATCAACGCCGCACTGAAAACGGTTGGCGCGCAGATCAGTGCGGTCGGCCGCTGGTGGTGTTCGGCATGCCAGCTTCGGAACGGCTCCAGGCCGTGCAGCACGAAGCGGTGCAGCAGGTATTCGATCAGGCTCCAGCCGATCAACCCCGCCGCAGCAATGGCCGCCAGGCTCAGGGCCTGATCGGGCGGCGCATCGATCACCACCACCCCGCCCAGCACCACCACGGCGGCCGCGTAAAGCCCGAAATCGGCTGCATACACCGCCTTGCTGTGTTCGAGACTGAAAACGCCCACGTGTGTCCTTTGATTGGGTGGTTCTGCTGCCCCTCGGCATGGCTTCGAACCTGAACGACGCTAGCCGCGCCGCCCACTCCGGTCTGTTGGCCAGCGCACATTCAGCGCCGGCGCGATTGCTTCGTCGGGCTCAGTGCGCTGGCGCACCGACTACTGTACGGCGCTGCGGGGAGGATAGCCAAGCCCATTGATTTGTTCCCAGGAGATCCGCATGCGTCACACCTTTCACTTCCGGCAACTCGCGCCGCTGACCGCACTCTGGCTGGCGCTGGCAGCGTCCGCGCAGACGGCGGCACCTGTGCATTCGCCCGCCAGCGCGGCGCCCGGCGCGATGCAGCCCGGGCACATGCAGTCGATGGCGTCCCGCCCCATGGGTAAAGGCATGGGCGGGCCGCACGACATGAAGCAGTCGATGATGACCGGCATGGACGGCATGCAGAAGATGCAGATGTCGGGCAACGTCGACAAGGATTTCGCGATGATGATGAAGATGCACCACCAGCAAGCCGTCGAGATGTCCAAGATGCAGCTCGCCCATGGACAGTCTGCCGAAATGAAGGCCATGGCCAGCCGCATCATCACCGCGCAGAACAAGGAGATTGCTCAGTTCGACCGCTGGCTGGCAAAGCAGAAGTGACGCGCGAGCCGGCGTGATGTCTGTCCCGACCCCGAGTGCGGCCACTGCCGACGGTGCGATTTACACCTGCCCGATGCACCCCGAGGTGCGGCAGGACCGCCCCGGCGTCTGCCCGAAATGCGGCATGGCGCTGGAGCCGCTGCTGCCCACGCTCGACGACACAGAAAACCCGGAGCTGACGGACTTCAGGCGTCGCTTCGTCTGGACGCTGCCGCTGACCATCGTGGTCACGGTGCTCGCGATGGCCGGCCACCGGCTGGGCTGGTTCGAGATGGGCACCCAGAGCTGGATCGAACTGCTGCTCACGCTGCCCATCGTGGGGTGGGCCGGCAAGCCGTTTTTCGAGCGAGCCGTGCAGTCGGTGATTCAGCGCAGCCCGAACATGTGGACGCTGATTGGCCTGGGCACCGGGGCCGCGTTCGCGTACAGCGTGGTCGCCACGGTGGCGCCCGGGGTGTTTCCAGCGTCCTTCGTTTCCATGGGTCGGGTCGCGGTGTATTTCGAGGCGGCGGCGGTGATCATCTCGCTGACCTTGCTCGGCCAGTTGCTGGAACTGAAGGCGCGCTCGCAGACCTCGGCGGCCATCAAGTCGCTGCTCGGCCTGGCGCCCAAAACCGCACGCCGCATCGGCGCCGGTGGCGTCGAGGAAGACGTTCCGCTGGCCCACGTTCACGTCGGCGACACGCTGCGGGTGCGCCCCGGTGAAAAGGTGCCGGTCGACGGCGCGGTGGTCGAAGGCAGCAGCGCGGTGGATGAATCGATGCTCACCGGCGAACCGATGCCGGTGACGAAGCGGCCCGGCGACAAGCTCATCGGCGCCACGCTGAACACCAACGGTGCGCTGGTGATGCGTGCCGACAAGGTGGGCTCGCAAACCGTGCTCGCAAGCATCGTGCAGATGGTGCTGCAGGCGCAGCGCTCGAAGGCGCCGATGCAACGCATGGCCGATCAGGTGGCAGGCTACTTCGTGTACGCCGTGGTGGCCATCGCGGTGCTGACGTTCTTTGTGTGGGGCTTGGTCGGCCCTGCGGGCAGCAACGAGTCGAGCTGGGTCTACGGGCTGGTCAACGCGGTGGCGGTGCTCATCATTGCCTGCCCGTGTGCGCTGGGACTGGCCACGCCGATGTCGATCATGGTGGCCACCGGCAAGGCTGCGACGCAGGGCGTGCTGTTCCGTGACGCTGCGGCGATCGAGAACTTTCGCAAGGTCGACACCTTGATCGTCGACAAGACCGGCACGCTGACCGAAGGCAAGCCGCGCTTCGACCGCGCCGTGGCGCTGCCGGGCTTCACCGAAGACGAGGTGCTGCGGCTGGCGGCCAGCCTGGACCAGGGCAGCGAGCATCCGTTGGCCGACGCGATCGTGCGCGCGGCCCGTGAGCGCGGGCTGCTGCTGGCCAAGGCCGAGGGCTTCGAGTCGGGCAGCGGCATCGGCGTGCGCGGCCGTGTCGGCGGCAAGTCGCTGGCGCTCGGCAACATGGCGCTGATGGGCCAGCTCGGCGTGCCGTTCGACGCGCTCACGCCGCGGGCGGAAGCGCTGCGCGCCACCGGTGCCAGCGTGATGCTGTTGGCCGTGGACGGCCAGGCGGCCGGGCTGCTGGCGGTGTCGGACCCGGTGAAGGCCAACAGCGCCGAAGCACTGGCCGCGCTGAGGGCCTCGGGCCTGCGCGTGATCATGGCCACCGGCGACGGCTTGACGACGGCGAAGGCGGTGGCCGCAGCCCTGGGCATCGACGAAGTGCACGGCGAGGTCAAGCCGGCCGACAAGCTGGCATTGGTCGACAAGCTGCAGCGCGAAGGGCGCATCGTGGCGATGGCGGGCGACGGCATCAACGATGCCCCGGCGCTGGCGAAAGCCGATGTCGGCGTGGCGATGGGCACTGGCACCGATGTGGCGATGAACAGCGCGCAGGTCACGCTGGTCAAGGGCGACTTGCGCGGCATTGCCCAGGCCCGCGTGATCTCGCAGCAGACCATCGCCAACATGAAGCAGAACCTGGGCTTCGCCTTCGTCTACAACGCGCTCGGCGTGCCGTTGGCGGCCGGTGTGCTGTACCCGTTCACCGGTTGGTTGCTGTCGCCGATGATCGCGGCGCTGGCGATGAGCCTGAGCTCGGTCAGCGTGGTGATGAACGCGTTGCGGCTGCGGCGTTCGGTGCAGGTTGCAGCCGCTGATCACTGACCCAGCCGCCGGCGGCCTCGGCGCAGAAGGCCGCCAACGGGCCCAGCAGGGCCTGCACCGCGCGATGCGCCGCCAGCACCCCACCGGGCGGATCGTCGCTGGCGGCCGCCACCGTTTCGTCGAACTCGCGCCAGGCCAGCACGCGCCGCGTGGCGTTGTCGACCATCACGGCACGCAGCGTGAAGCGAACCTGGCTGGGCTGCGTGCTGAAGTCCTGCTGCAGCCGGACGATCTCGGTGTCCAGCCGCAAATCGCCATTGGCGGCACTGGTCGTTGTCACCACCGCGCCGAAGGCCGGCGTGGTGGCTAGCGCGGCGACGATCAGCGGGGCCAGCATGCGCGCCGGCGTGTCGGCCCATTCGCTGTGGGCGAAGTATTCGAGGCGGTGCGACTGGCGCGTGTAGATGATGCGCTGGCTGTCGAAGCCGGCCGCAGCGCGTGGTGGGTTGACGATCAACGTGGGGGCCATGCTGCGCGCGTCGCGCGGCTGCACGGTGCGCGGCGCTGCGGCAGCGTCGAGCGAATAGAACGCAGGTTGCGGCGGTGGCTTCGGCAGCAGCGAGGTGCAGCCGCCCGCCAGTGCCACCGTCATTCCCACTGCCAGGCCGGCGGCGGCCAGACGGAAGGTTCGCGCAAAGGTGGGTGTGTTCATGGCTGAGCTTTATCCTGGGCCGCTTCGCCCGGCCCGGGCGGCACCGGGCTGCGGCCGAACAACAGGCTGGACGGGTTGCGTTCGGTCTGCTCGCTGAGACGCCGCAGCGACGCCGACAGCACGTTCAACTCGCCCAGCAAACGCGTCATCTCCGGCACCGTCTCGGCGGTCAGCCGCTTCACATCGGCGCCGACCGCGTCGACGGTCTTGCCGGCGCTGGTGCTGGCCAGCGCGGCTTCGTTGCCGAGCTTCTCGATCGCGTCGGCGCTGCGGCTGACGCGGTCGATCAGCGGCCCGATGCGTTCGATCACCGGGCCCAGCTGCGCCGTCACGCGCGCGCTGTTGTCGAAGGTGCGCGCGGCGCTGGCCAGGCCCGCGTCCAGCGTGTCCTTGCGGGCGGCCAGCGTGCGCGAAACGATGGCGATGTCGGCCAGCGCGCTCTTCACCGCCAGCCGGTTCTCGTCGCTCAGCAGCGCGTTGATGTTGTTCGAGGTGCTGTCCAGCTTGGCCAGCACTGTGGTCAGAATGTTTTCGAGCCGTGCGCTCAACGAAGGCTTGGTGCGGATCTCGGGCAACTGGCCGGGGCCGGCGGCCAGCAGCGCCGCAGCGTCCTGCGCGCCGCCCCGCAGTTCGACGTAGGCGATGCCGGTCAAGCCCTGCGTGCGAAGCACCGCGACGGTGTCGACCTTGATCGGCGTGCCGCGCTCGATGGCCAGGATGATGCGCACGCGCTCGGGGTTCACCGGGTCGAGCCGGATGTCCTGCACCTTGCCGACGTCGACCCCGGTGTACTTGACCGGCGCGTTCAGGTTGAGGCCGGCCACCGACTCGTCCTCGATCGCCAGATAGAGGTCGTATTTTTTTTGCAGCGTGCCGCCCGAGGCCAGCCACAGCACGCCGGCGATCAGCGCAGCGCCGAGCAGCAGCACGAAGCCACCGACGACGGCGTAATTCACTTTGGTTTCGATGATGGCTCCTGGTTTGCAGTCGCGGCCGGCGCGGCGGATGCGGCGGATGCGTCAGTCGCATGCACCGGCGGCTTCGATGCGCCGTGCTTCAGCGCCTGCTCCTGTTCGTTGGCGGCGCGGCCGCGCGCGCCGTCGAAAAATGGGCGCACGTCGGCGTTGTCGACCTTCGACAACTCGGCCATCGAACCCACCGCCTGCACCGTGCCCTTGGCCAGCACCGCCACGCGGTCGGCCACCTGCCACAGCAGGTCGAGGTCGTGCGTGATCATCACGATGGTCAGGCCGAACAGCTCGCGCAGGTGCAGCACCAGTTCGTCGACACCGGCGGCGCTCACCGGGTCGAGCCCGGCGGTGGGCTCGTCGAGAAACAGCAGGTCGGGGTCGAGCGCCAAGGCGCGTGCCAGCGAGGCCCGCTTCATCATGCCGCCGCTGAGTTCGGACGGGTACTGCGCGCCGACTTCCGGCGCCAGCCCCGTCATCGCGAGCTTGGCGTCGGCGATCTCGTCGATGAGTTCGTCGGACAAGTCGGTGTGCTCGCGCAGCGGCAGGCCGACGTTTTCTTTCACCGTCAGCGAGCCGAACAGGCCGCCGTGCTGGAACATCACGCCCCAGCGCCTGCGCAACGCCAGCGCCTGTTCATCGCTGAGCGTGGCCAGGTCGACACCCAGCACGCGCACCGTGCCGCCTTGCGGTTTGTGCAGCAGGATCATTTCGCGAAGCAGGGTCGACTTGCCCGATCCGCTGCCACCGATCAACGCGAAGATCTCGGCCCGTCGCACTTCGAGGTTCACGTCGGTGTGCACCACATGGTCGCCAAAACTTGTCGACACCTTGCGCATCTCGATGACCACGTCGGGCGTTGGCACGGCGGCGTCCATGCTCACAGATCGAGCGCGCTGAACGCGACCGAGAACAGCGCGTCCGCCACGATCACCAGGAAGATCGCCTGCACCACGCTGCGGGTGGTCTGCCGGCCCACGCTGTCGGCCCCGCCGCGGGTGCGAAAGCCCTGAAAGCAGCCGACCATCGCAATGATCAGTGCGAACACCGGTGCCTTGCCGATGCCCACCAGGTACGCGGTGGTGCTGACCGCCTTGACGAAGCGGTCGATGAATTCGGGGAAGCTGACGCCGAGTTGCGCGCGCGCCATCAGCATGCCGCCGAAGACGCCCAGCATGTCGGCGAACAGCGTCAGCAGTGGCAGCGCGATCATCAACGCGATGAGCTTGGGCAGCACCAGCAGTTCGAGCGGCGCGATGCCCAGCGTGCGCATCGCGTCGATCTCTTCGGTGACGGCCATGGTGCCGATCTGCGCCGCGTAGGCCGAGCCCGACCGCCCGGCCACGATGATGGCGGTGATCAGCGGCGCGAACTCGCGCAGCATCGACAGCCCGACCAGATCGGCCACAAAGATGTTGGCGCCGTACTGCCGCAACTGATCGGCGCCCTGGTAGGCCACCACCACGCCGAGCAGGAAGGACAGCAGCCCGACGATGGGCAGTGCGTCGAAGCCCGCGCTGCGGATGTTGAACAGGATGGGCCGCCAGCGGATGCGAGCTGGGCGCAGCACGCTGCCGCCCAGCGCGAGCGCGGTTTCGCCCACGAACGAGAGCAAGGCCACCACCTGCTCCACAACGTCGCTGGCCCAGCGGCCCACATGTTCCAGCACGCCGGGCTGCGGCTTGGCGGCCGCTGCTGGCGCGGCCGTCCGCGCGGCCACTTGCTCGGCCACCGCGCCGAGCAGTGTTTCGAAGCCCGGCTGCAGGCCCTGCACGGTGACCACATTGCCGTCGGCGCGCAGCCGCGTCAGCAGCTTTTGCAGCAGCCACGCGCCGGCCGTGTCCAGCGCGGTGATGGCCGCGCCATCGGCCACCGCCGAGCTGTCCGCCGACACGCGCAACGAGGCCAATTGCGCTTCGATCGCGCCGATGCCAGCGGCCGTCCACGGCCCCGCCAGCACCCATTGCGACGGCGCGGGCTGGGTCAGTGACGCGGGTGGCACTGCAGGCGGGTTCATGCTGCTTTGAGTCTAGGCAACTGACGCGGCGCGTCTGTGCGCTTGCATACAAAGCGCGGCCGATCATCGGCCCCCACCGAGCCGGCCCCCGGTCAGCCCAGGGCTTCCTCGATGGCTGCCGTGGTGTTCACCGCGTGCGCGGCGATCTGCTCGTGGTTCATCGCGATCACCGGCAGCGGGTAGGTGCCCGAGACCACGCCGCGCAGGCAGATCTCGGCGCCGACCACGTCGGGCGCCATGCCTTCGACGGCGGCCACCAGCGCCTCGGTCACCGATGACAGGCCCGCGTCGGCGTAAAGAGGCTCGGCCTCGTGGCTGACGCGGTAGTCGAACCGGGACGCTTCGGTGCCGTCGATTTCGATGCGGACGATCATGGTGGGTGGGCCTTTCAATGGCGCGTCGACAGCTCGCGGATGATGACTCTGCAGCCGATGCCCTTGGGCGACATCTCGCGCCACTCGACCGCGCCGCCGAGCTGCTTGACGCGCTTGCGCACGCCGCCCAGGCCCAGGCCGTGCGACCAGGCCTGCGGATTGCGCCCGCGCCCGTCGTCGGTGACGGTCAGGTCGAGCCGGTCGTCTTCGAGGTGGAAGTCGATCTCGACCCGTACCGCCTGCGCGTGCGCGATGGTGTTGCTGACCAGCTCGCGCAGCACGCGGGTCAGCGCCGACCACTGGCCCACGCCGAGCAAGGGGTCGGCGTCGTGGCTGAACTTCCAGACCAGTTCGATCTGGGCTGCGGTCAGCCGGTGCGCCAGGTCGGCCTTCCACTCGGCGGCCGCATGCGAGAGCCGGTGGTTCGACGCCGCCAGCCCGCGCGTCAGCGTCTTCAGGTCCTGCAGCGTGTGGCGCAGGTATTCCTCCATCTCGGGGTCGTGCGCCTTGTACATCATCGTCAGCAGGCGGGCGCCGATGTCGTCGTGCAGGTCCTGCGCAAGCCGGGTGCGTTCTTCGACGCGGCCTTGTTCTACCGCGCGGTCGAAGGCCACCGCGCGGCGCAACTGCTCGACGATGCGGTCGGTGAGACGCGCGTCTTCCGAGGTGAAGAGGCGCCGGCCACGCTGCGCGAAACGGATCATCACCGAGCCGGCGCTGGCGTCGTCGCCACCCTTCAGCGTGGGCACGGGCAGGATCATGGTCGAGCCGTCGGCCACGATGCGCGTGGCCTGCGTGCGCTTTTCGATCACCGTCACTTCCAGCGGCTCGAACAGTTCGCGCAGCAACTGCGACAGCAGGGCCGCCGTGCGCTCGGGCCGCGCTTCCACTTCGCGCGCGATGCGGTACAGGTGCTCGAACATGCGCTCGGTGGTGAGCATGTTGTTGCCCATCAGCTGGTTCAGGATCCACTGCCGCGCCCCGGCGTACACCGCCAGCGACAGGAAAAGTGACAAGGTCAGCGAGGCGAATTGCCCGAGCGAAAACACCGCCACGAACAGCAGGTCGAGCGAGGTCGCCACCGTGCTGACAGCCGCCAGCAGCGAGAACTCCCGCATCACCTGCTGCGACTTCGACATGAAGGGCACCATCAGCAGCAGCGAGGCCAGGAACACGTACCAGATCATCGAGCCGATGGCCGCGATGTTGACCTGCAGCCCCGGCACCCGCGCTGCCAGCGCCAGCGACAGCGTCAGCAGCAGCCAGGTGCTGACCGCCACCACACCGAAGCGGCGCAGCACCATCGCGAACGGGTGCGGCTCGATCTGGTAAGACCAGCTCAGCAGGCCGATGGCCAGCAGTCCCATCGCCGCCATCGAGCCCTGTGCCCACCACCACACGTTGGTCAGCAGACCCTGCGCCATCAGCCACAGCAGCACGCCGGTGCTGCCCCACGCCAGCAGCGCGATCCAGCCCGACCCCGGCAAGCGCCTTGGGTGCAGGCAGGCGGCGTTGACGATGGCCGCGCCGGTGACCAGGTCGAACGCCATGCGCAGCGGCATGTTCAATCGCGGCAGCGGCGCCGGCAGGCCCAGGTCGAGCGACGATTCGATGGCGATGAACACCAGGTTGCCGCTCTGGCACAGCGCCATCACCGAGTACAGCAGGTTGCGGACCGAGGGCTTGGCCAGCAGCACCACCATCGCGACCATGTACAGTGCCAGCGCCATGCCCGAGAGCAGCCAGAACATGCCGCCCAGGTTGCCGAAGCCGCGCCGCACGGTCTGCAGTTCCACCACCTGCGCATTCGCGAAATGCAGCTTCACGCGCGGCCCCTCGGTGGCTGCCGCCAACCGCTCCTGAAGGTGTTGCGTGAAGGCGCGCTGCGAGTCATCGACGATCCAGCGGGTCGAGCGGTGCAGCGCGAGTGCGCTGGTCTCGATCATCCCGCCGGTGCCCGCAGACACGCCGACCAGGGCCTGCTCGAGGAAGGGCACGAGCTCCGGGCGACCCGTGGCGACCAGTTCAGGTTGGTCTTTGGCGTCGATCCGCAAGGTGGCGTCGACATGCATCGGCTCGGCCAGCCAGCGAGCCAGCCCGAACAACCCCACGCAGCCCAGCAACGCGGCGGTGACGAGCAATCGCAGCCGCCAGCCCATCCAGCGCGACAGGTGCGGCGTCACACCGATGCCACGGTCGAACAGAGACGAGTCGAGTCCGGAATCGGCAGCCAACCGGGCGCCGAACGAACTGGCCGAAGGGGGTGTGGCGTGACCGGTCGCGGTGCCCGTGCCGGCGTGCGAACGGCTCATCGCGTCTCGGTGTTCGGGCGGGCTGCGCGGACGCCGCAGTCCCGCCCTAGACCAGGCCTTGCTTGCTGGCCAGCACCGCCGCTTCGGCGCGGCTGGAGACATTCAGCTTCTTGTAGATCGACTTGATGTGGTCGTTCACCGTGAACCACTTGATGCCCATCAGGTTGGCGATTTCCTTGATGGTGAAGCCCTTGCTGAGGTAGGTGAGAACCTCGCTTTCACGCGGCGTCAGGCGCTCGTGGTCCATCGGCGCGCCGCGGCCCAGCGCCATCGGACGGCTGCTCAGGAAGCCGCTGGGCGGTGCCGCGCTGGCGCTGTCGATGCCGGGCCTGAAGTGCGTCAGCAGGCGTCGCGCAATCGCCGGCGACAGTGGCGGTTGTCCGCGCACGATCTTTTGCAGTTCCTCGACCAGCACCTCGAACCGGTCTTCTTTCAGCAGGTAGCCGTCGGCGCCGCATTGCAGCGCCGGGAACAGGTGGTCGTCGTCGGAGTACAGCGTGGTGACGATCTTGGTGGCCGGGTAGCGCGCCAACTCGGCCAGCAATTCCATGCCGTTGCCATCGGGCAATTCCAGGTCGACCAGCGCGAGCTTGAACGGGTCGGACGGCGGCACCGCCGGGTTCGGCCAGGTGGCACTGACCTGACGGCGCGCGGTCTCCAGGTCGCCGGCTTCGGTGATCGCGATGGCGTCGCTGAAGCTCTCGCGGACGACGCGGCAGAGGAAGCTGCGCGCCACCGGGTTGTCTTCAACGATCAGCACTTTCACAGCCATGTCGCGCCCGCCTTTGGAACTGTCGGCATCGTAGCAGGCCAGGCTGCGATTGCAGCGCTTCCCGGGCCGGCTGCGGCCGCAGCGATCAGGGGTTGGTCAGCACCAGTTTGCCGCGCACCTGGCGACTGCCCATGCGCGCAAATGCTTCGGGCAGGCCGCTCATCGGCAGGCTGCGATCGATCACGGGCTTGATCCGACCCTGCGCGTACCACGCGGCCAGTTCGCCCAGCGCGCGTGCGTTGTGCTGCGGCTCGCGGCGCGCGAATTCGCCCCAGAACACGCCCACCACCGATGCGCCCTTCAACAGCGCGAGGTTGAGCGGCAGCGACGGAATGCTGCCCTGCGCGAAGCCGATCACCAGGTAGCGGCCGCGCCACGCGATCGAGCGAAACACCGGCTCGGCCATGTCGCCGCCCACCGGGTCGTAGACCACGTCCGGGCCCTTGCCGCCGGTCAGTGCTTTCAGTTCATCGCGAATGTTGGAGCTGCTGTAGTTGATGCTCGCGTCGGCACCCAACTCGCGGCAGAAGGCGCACTTCTCGTCGCTGGACGCGGCCGCGATGACGCGCGCACCGGCTGCCTTGGCGATCTGGATCGCCGCCGTGCCGACGCCACCGGCCGCGCCCAGCACCAGCACCGTCTCGCCGGCTTTCAATGCCGCGCGGTCGATCAGCGCATGGTGCGTGGTGCCGTAGGTGCAGATGAACGCGGCGGCGTCTTCGAACGCGAAGCCGCTTGGCAACGGCATCACCAGACCCGCGTTGACGCAGGCATGGGTGGCAAAGCCGCCCAGGCCGCCGAACGCAGCCACCGCGTCGCCGAGCTTGAGGTGGGTCACGCCCTCGCCGACGGCGTCGACCACACCGGCGTATTCCGAGCCCGGCACGAAGGGCAGCGGTGGCTTCATCTGGTACTTGCCCTGCACGATCAGCAGGTCCGGAAAGTTCAGGCTTGCCGCGCGAATTGCAACGCGGACTTCACCCGCTTTGGGCTCGGGCGTGGGGCTCTCGCGCCAGACCAGGGCGTCGGGGCCGATGGGGTTGTCGCAGGTCCAGGCATGCATGGCAGTCTCTCGGTGGGTGGGCGCGGATGATAAGCAGCCTGCACTTCGATGCGCGTCGCCCAGGTGACGGCGCGGTCGGCGCGCATGACCACTGCCTACAATCGTCGCATGCGCATTCTCATCGCCAACGACGACGGTTACCTCGCCCCCGGGCTCGCGGCATTGGTCAGGGCCTGTGAAGGTCTGGGCGAGCTCGATGTGGTGGCCCCCGAGCAAAACGCCAGCGGCACGTCCAACTCGCTGACGCTGAACCGGCCGCTGTCGGTGCTGACCGCGAGCAACGGCTTCCAGTACATGAACGGCACGCCGTCCGACTGCGTGCACCTGGCGCTGACCGGCGTGCTGGCGCACCGCCCCGACCTGGTGGTGTCGGGCATCAACCAGGGCGCGAACATGGGCGACGACACGCTCTATTCCGGCACCGTGGCAGCGGCGATGGAGGGCTATCTGTTCGGCATCCCGTCGATCGCCTTCTCGCAGGTCGAGAAGGGCTGGACCCACCTCGACGCGGCCGCGCGCGTGGCTCGCAAGGTGATCGAGCAGGTGCTGGCGCAGCGGCAGATGGGTGCATCACCGGGCTCGCCGTTCCTGCTCAACGTGAACATTCCGAACCGTACCGACGCCGACCAACTGCCCACGCGCATCACGCGGTTGGGCCGGCGCCATGCGAGCGAGGCGCTGATTCGCCAGATCAACCCGCGCGGCGAAACCATCTACTGGATCGGTCCCGCCGGCGACGCGCGCGAAGCCGGCGAAGGCACCGACTTCTTTGCCACCGCCAACGGCGAGGTGTCGATCACGCCGCTTCAGGTCGACCTGACCGACCACAGTTCGCTGCCCGAGTGGCAGCGCTGGCTCGCCACGCGGAACCCGCAGTGACCGATCCGGCGCGGCGGCCGCCCAAGTTCCCGCTGCGGCTGGACCAGATCGCCAAGGGCTCTAAGACGCCGCTGGCCTCACGCGTGGCGCCTTCGAGTGCGGTCGTGATGCCCACGCGGCCGGTGCGTCCGGCAACCGTGGCCTTGGCGCGTCCCTTGCTGCGACCCCAAGCGCCGCTGCAACAGGCCGCCAGCCACGCGGTCTCGCGCCGAACGCCGTCCGGCCTGGGCCTGGATTCCGAAGATGTGCGCGCGCGCATGGTCGACCGACTGCGCGCCGGTGGCGTGCACGAGGAAGCCGTTCTGGTGGCGATGGCTGCGGTGCAGCGCCACCGCTTCGTCGACACCGCGCTGGTGATCCAGGCCTACGAAGACACCAGCCTGCCGATCGGCCACGGGCAGACGATCTCCAAGCCGTCCGTCGTCGCGCGCATGCTCGAACTGTTGATGGGTGGCGCCAATGCGCGAGTCGCAGGACAGCTCGGCCGCGTGCTCGAGATCGGCACCGGCTGCGGCTACCAGGCGGCGGTGCTGGCCTGCATGGCGCGCCAGGTGGTGTCGGTCGAACGCCTGAAGGCGCTGCACGACAAGGCGGTCGTGCTGCTGTCGCACGAGCGCAGCGACCGCCTGCGGCTGGTGTATGGTGACGGCATGCGGGGTCACCCGCCGAACGCGCCTTACGACAGCATCATCGCTGCCGCTGGCGGAGACGCCGTGCCCGAGGCCTGGCTCGATCAACTGGCGCTCGGTGGGCGACTGGTGGCGCCGGTCGAAACCGGCAGTGGCCGGCAGGCGCTGGTCGTCGTCGATCGCAGCGCGCGCGGACTGCAGCGAACGGTTCACGAAACCGTGCAGTTCGTCCCCTTAAAATCTGGACTGGTCCGATGAAGATGGCGCAGCGAATGAAGAGTCGAAGTGGTCACCGTTGGCAATCCGTCGCAGCCTGGGGGTTGCTGCTGGCGGTGGGCGTGCTGGCAGGTTGTGCGTCGCCGGTGAACCGGGCACCGGTCGAGGACCGCAACAGCAGCGTGCGACCGGTCGCACCGGCTCCGCTGCCGACGGCGGTGGACACGACAGCGAAGCCGCTGCCCGGCGCCGAGAACGCCGGCAAGCCCGGCTACTACACCGTGAAGCCGGGCGACACGCTGATCCGCGTCGGGCTCGAGAACGGGCAGAACTGGAAAGACCTGGTTCGCTGGAACAGCCTGGACAACCCCAACATCATCGAAGTCGGCCAGGTGCTTCGCGTGGTGGCGCCGGGTTCCGATGCCACGGCGGCCGGCACCCGCCCGGTGCTGCAGGCGAAGGTCGAAACACGGCCGCTCGATGCCGCCAAACCGGGAGCCAGTGCGCCGCTCGCGCCAGGCGCCACGCCAGCGCCCGTCGCTCCGGTTGCGCCCGTCACGGCGGCTGCCGCCGCGCCGGCGGTGGCCGGCGCCCGCGATGCCGACGACGACATGCCCTGGATGTGGCCCGCCGCCGGGCCGGTGGCGACGCCGTTCAACGACAGCACCAGCAAGGGGCTGGCGATCAGCGGAAAGGCCGGTGACCCGGTCGTTGCCGCCGCAGACGGCCGCGTCATCTATGCCGGTGCGGGGCTGCGCGGCTACGGCAACCTGGTGATCCTGAAGCACAACAACACCTACCTCACCGCCTACGCTCACAACCAGACGCTGCTGGTGAAGGAAGACCAGGCCGTGCGGCGCGGTCAGAAGATTGCCGAGATGGGGTCCAGCGATGCCGACAGGGTGCAGCTGCACTTCGAGATCCGCAAGCAAGGCAAGCCCGTTGACCCTGCCAGGCTGCTGCCGCCGCGCTGACGCGAGCGAGCCCGTGAAACGTCATGGCCAGCCCGCGTGCACCTCGCCCCGAGAACGCGCACAGGCCGGAGCCGACGGCGGGCGAGGCGGGTGACGATCTGGCCAACGCCGACCCAGCTGCAGACGCATCGGGGTCGCGCCTGCCGCTGGATCTGAAAGTCGACGAGGGCGAGGTCGGCAACACGCTGCAGGCCTATCTGCGCGAGATTCGCCGCACGCCGCTGCTCAGCCCGCAGGAAGAATTCGACATCGCCACGCTGGCCCGCACGGGCGACTTTCCGGCGCGCCAGGCGATGATCGAACACAACCTGCGGCTGGTAGTGAGCATCGCGAAAAACTACCTCGGTCGCGGGCTGCCGATGACCGATCTGATCGAAGAGGGCAACCTCGGGCTGATGCATTCGGTCAGCAAATTCGAGCCCGAGCGCGGCTTCCGGTTTTCCACCTACGCCTCGTGGTGGATTCGCCAGACCATCGAGCGCGCGATCATGCATCAGGCCCGCCTGGTGCGGCTGCCGGTGCACGTGGTGCGTGAGCTGAACCAGGTGCTCAAGGCCCGCCGCGCACTTGAAGCGCTGGCTGCGCACGGAGGCGAGCCCGACAAGCCGGTGCATGTCGAAGACATCGCCGCCGCGCTCGGGCGGCCGGCGCACGAGGTGACCGAGTTGCTGCGCTTCGCCGAACTGCCGACCTCGCTGGATGCGCCGCTGGACCGCGGTCCGACCGACGGCAACGGCGAGACGCTGCTGGACAGCGTGGCCGACGACGCTGCCACCGATCCGATGAGCCTGACCTTGGGCAACGAGCTAGAGCAACTGCTGAGTAACGGCCTGGACGAACTGACCGAGCGCGAGCGCGAGGTGCTGGCAGGCCGCTATGGTTTGGGCGACCGCGAACCCGAGACGCTCGAGGTGCTGGCCGACCGGCTGGACCTGACGCGCGAGCGCATCCGCCAGATCCAGCAAGAGGCGCTGCTGAAGCTGAAGCGCCGCATGCTGCGCAACGGAATCGACCGCGACTCGGTGTTCTGAGTTCGCCGCCCGGCTGCGCCGGGATAATCAGGCGATGACTGCAAACGACGAATGGCTGAAGGTCGAATCGCTGGACCTCGAAGGGCAGGGCGTGGCCCACAACAGCGAGGGCAAGGTGGTCTTCATCGAAGGCGCCTTGCCCGGCGAACAGGTGCAGGTGCAAGTGCATCGGCGCAAGAACAACTGGGAGCAGGCGGCGATGACGGCGCTGCGCCGCGAAAGTTCGCAACGCGTGCTGCCGCAATGCCGGCACTTCAGCGTTTGCGGGGGCTGCAAGTTGCAGCACTTTCACGTCAGCGCACAGGTGGCCACCAAGCAGCGCGCACTGGAAGACGGCCTGTGGCACCTGGGCAAGGTGAAGCCGCAGCAGGTGCTGCGGCCGATCGAAGGTCCGGCCTGGGGCTACCGCTATCGCGCGCGTTTGTCGGTGCGTTTTGTGGCCAAGAAGAACAAGGTGCTGGTTGGCTTTCACGAGCGCAAGTCCAGCTACGTGGCCGACATGGACAGTTGCGAAGTGCTGCCACCGCACCTGAGTGCGCTGCTGGTGCCGCTGGGCGAATTGATCGGCGGCATGCAGGCGCGTGACCGCCTGCCTCAGATCGAGGTGGCCGTGGGTTCACGCGTCACCGCCCTGGTGTTGCGGCATCTTGAACCGCTGGTCGACGCCGACTTGCAGCGGCTGCGCGATTTCGCGGCGCAGCACCCGATCCAATGGTGGCTGCAGGCCAAGGGACCCGACACCGTGAAACTGCTGGACGAAGGCGGCGTGCAGCTCGACTACCAGTTGCCCGAGTTTGGTCTCGACATGCCCTTCAAGCCGACCGACTTCACGCAGGTCAACCACCAGATCAACGCGGTGCTGGTGAGCCGCGCCTTGCGTCTGCTCGATGTGCAGCCCGAAGAACGTGTGATCGACTGGTTCTGCGGGCTCGGCAACTTCACCTTGCCGCTGGCCGCGCGCGCGCGTGCGGTGCTGGGCATCGAGGGCAGCGAGGCGCTGGTGGCGCGCTCGCGCGAGAACGCCGCGTGGAATGGTCTGGGCGCCAAGACCAGCTTCGTCGCGAGCAACCTGTTTGAAATCACCGCCGCTGACCTGGCCGCCCACGGCCACGCCGACAAGTGGCTGATCGACCCGCCGCGCGAAGGTGCCTTCGCGCTAGTGAAGGCGATGGTCGAGCTGGTGGCGGACCCGTCCATCGCGCCAGCATTCGAACTGCCACAGCGCATCGTCTACGTCAGCTGCAACCCCGCCACCCTGGCCCGTGACGCCGGCCTGCTGGTCCACGAGGCCGGCTACCGCTGCACGGCCGCTGGTGCGGTGAACATGTTCCCGCACACGGCGCATGTCGAAAGCATTGCCGTTTTCGAACGACCGTAGCCAAAAGAGAAGGGGGCCCGAAGGCCCCCGCTAAATCTCAGCGAAGCGTTCCGTGCTCGCGTCAGTCTCTTTCGCCGCCGAAGATGCCGAGCAAGGCCAGCAGGCTCTGGAACACGTTGAAGATGTCCAGGTAGATCGCCACCGTCGCGCTGATGTAGTTGGTTTCACCGCCGTCGATGACACGCTTGATGTCGTACAGCATGAAGGCCGAGAACAGGCCGATGGCGATCACCGAGATCGTGGCCATCATCGCGGTCGACTGCATGAAGATGTTGACGACCCCTGCGATCAGCAACAGGATGGCGCCCACAAACAGGAACTTGCTCATGCCCGACAGGTCGCGCTTGACGACCGAGGCCAAGCTGGCCATTGCCATGAAGACCGCTGCCGTGCCGCCGAAGGCCGTCATGATCAGCGTCGTGCCGTTCTTGAAACCCAGCACTGCCGCCAGCATGCGCGCCAACATCAGGCCCATGAAGAACGTGAAGGCCAGCAACACGGCCACGCCGGAAGACGAGTTTTTTGTCTTCTCGATCGCGAAGATGAAGCCGAACGCGCCCGCCAGGAAAATGATGGCGCTCATGCCAGCGCCCATGGTGTTCATGATGCCGGTGGACACGCCCACCCAGGCGCCAAGAACCGTTGGCACCATCGACAGCGCCAGAAGCCAATAGGTGTTGCGAAGCACGCGGTTGCGCTGTTCAAGAGCGCTGCCCGAGCCGGTGAGTCCGGGGTAGGCGGTTTGCAGGCTTTCGTTCATGGAACCTCCGAAGTGAAAGTGATGCAGGTTATGACCTGCGTAGCGAATTCTAGTTCCCACATTGACCGGGCGGCAACGGATACGCACTGTTGTCTGCGTGTGGGTCGGAGGGGCAAGATGCGGGCTACAGTCCGGCCTTTCAAGCAATTGCACCTCACCATGAATCAAAAGCCGGTACTGACACTCGACGACGTGAAACGCATGGCGGCGGCCAGCGAAGCCGAAGCCAGCAAGAACCACTGGGCCGTCAGCATCGCCATCGTCGACGACGGCGGCCACCTGCTGTGGTTACAGCGCCTGGACGGCGCAGCGCCGGTGTCGGCGGGCATCGCGCCGGGCAAGGCCCGCACGGCCGCGCTCGGGCGCCGCGAGAGCCGCATCTACGAAGAAATGATCAACCAGGGGCGCGTGTCTTTCCTCAGCGCGCCGGGCATCGAAGCGCTGCTCGAAGGTGGGGTGCCGGTGATGGTGGAAGGGCACTGCGTCGGAGCCATCGGTGTCAGCGGCGTGAAGTCGGTCGAAGACGCGCAGATTGCAAAGGCGGGCATTGCCGCGCTGGGGCTCTGACCCGCAGCCGCGGGCGAGGGCTCGGATATACTCCTAAGGTTTACCCGCAAACACCCTCGCCCCAGCGAAACCACTGCAGTTTCCCCACCGGATTCAAGCCGGCAACCAGGCGGTTGCAGGGGCGAGCTGGGCGCACCCACGGAGATTTCCTTGCTGCCCGTTCTGCCCCCAGCCCTACTCGCACTCGCAGACGGCACAGTCTTCCAGGGCATCGCTGTCGGCGCTGCCGGCCAGACCTGCGGCGAGGTGGTGTTCAACACCTCGATGTCGGGCTACCAGGAAATCCTGACCGACCCCAGCTACTGCCGGCAGATCGTTACGCTGACCTACCCGCACATCGGCAATTGCGGTGTGAACGAGGAAGACGTCGAAGCGTCCAAGGTTCATGCGGCGGGGCTGGTCATCAAAGACCTGCCGATCCTGGCGTCCAACTTCCGCAGCACGCTGTCGCTCAGCGCCTACCTTCAGCGCGAGGGCACGGTCGCCATTGCCAACATCGACACGCGCCGCCTGACGCGGTTGCTGCGCACGGCGGGGGCACAGAACGGCTGCATCCTGAGCCTGCTGGCTGGCACGGAAGTCACTGATGGCCATGTCCAGCAGGCGCTGGCTGCGGCCCGCGCGGCCCCCGGCATGTCGGGCCTCGATCTGGCGAAGGTGGTGAGCCAGACCGAGGTGTCGGAGTGGACCGAAACCGAGTGGATCCTGGGCGCAGGCTACGGCCTGCAGACCGCAGCGCGCTTCCACGTGGTGGCTTTCGACTTCGGGGTCAAGCGCAACATCCTGCGCATGCTCGCGAGTCGCGGTTGCCGGGTCACCGTGGTGCCTGCGCAAACATCGGCAGCCGAGGTGATGAGGCTGCGTCCGGACGGCGTGTTCCTGAGCAACGGGCCGGGCGATCCGCAACCCTGCGATTACGCCATTGCGGCCACACGCCAGTTGATCGAGGCCGGCATCCCGACCTTCGGCATTTGCCTCGGCCACCAGATCATGGCGCTTGCATCGGGGGCGAAGACTTTCAAGATGAAGTTCGGCCACCACGGCGCGAACCATCCGGTGAAAGACCTCGACACCGGCCGCGTCAGCATCACCAGCCAGAACCACGGCTTCGCGGTCGACGAGACCAGCTTGCCCGCGAACCTGCGGCCCACGCATGTGTCGCTGTTCGACGGCACGCTGCAGGGAGTGGTGCGCACCGACAAGCCCGCGTTCTGCTTTCAAGGGCATCCGGAAGCGTCACCGGGGCCGCAGGACATCGGCTACCTCTTCGACCGCTTCATTGCGCTGATGGCCAACCCGATGGCCGCCCACACCGAGCACAACAATGCCTAAGCGCAGCGACCTCCAATCCATCCTCATCATCGGCGCCGGGCCGATCATCATCGGTCAGGCCTGCGAGTTCGACTACTCGGGCGCACAGGCGTGCAAGGCGCTGCGGGAGGAGGGCTACCGCGTGGTCCTCGTGAACAGCAATCCGGCCACGATCATGACCGATCCGAACATGGCTGACGCGACCTACATCGAGCCCATCACCTGGCAGGTGGTTGAAAAAATCATCGCCAAAGAGCGCTTGAGTTTTCCGCACGAGAAGATGGCCTTGTTGCCGACCATGGGCGGCCAGACAGCGCTGAATTGCGCGCTCGACCTGCACCGGCACGGCGTGCTGGCCAAGCACGGTGTCGAGATGATCGGCGCCAACGAGACGGCGATTGAAAAAGCCGAAGACCGGCTGAAGTTCAAGGACGCGATGACGAGCATCGGCCTGGGTTCGGCGCGCAGCGGCATTGCGCATTCAATGGAAGAGGCGCTGGCGGTGCAGATCAGCATCACCGCGCAGGTCGGCACGTCGAGCGAGAAAGCCGGCTTCCCGATGGTGATTAGGCCCAGCTTCACGCTCGGCGGCACCGGCGGCGGCATCGCCTACAACCCGGAAGAGTTCGAAGAAATCTGCAAGCGCGGGCTCGACCTGTCGCCGACGAAAGAACTGCTGATCGAGGAGTCGCTGATCGGCTGGAAAGAGTTCGAGATGGAAGTGGTTCGCGACAAGGCGGACAACTGCATCATCGTGTGCGCCATCGAGAACCTCGACCCGATGGGCATCCACACCGGCGACTCGATCACGGTCGCGCCGGCGCAGACGCTGACCGACAAGGAATACCAATTGCTGCGCAACGCGTCGATTGCGATCCTGCGCGAGATCGGGGTCGACACCGGCGGCTCTAACGTGCAGTTCGCCATCAATCCGAAGGACGGGCGGATGGTGGTGATCGAGATGAACCCGCGCGTCTCGCGGTCGTCCGCCTTGGCCTCGAAGGCCACCGGGTTCCCGATTGCCAAGGTGGCCGCCAAGCTGGCCGTCGGCTACACGCTGGACGAATTGCGCAACGACATCACCGGCGGTGCCACGCCGGTCAGTTTCGAGCCCAGCATCGACTACGTCGTCACCAAGATCCCGCGCTTCGCGTTCGAAAAATTCCCGGCCGCTGATTCTCACCTGACAACGCAAATGAAGTCGGTCGGTGAAGTGATGGCGATGGGCCGCACTTTTCAAGAGAGCTTCCAGAAAGCGCTGCGCGGCCTGGAGACCGGCATCGACGGCTTGAGTGAACGCTCCGATGATCGCGATGAAATCATCGAGGAAATCGGTGAAGCCGGTCCCGAGCGCATCCTGTATGTCGGAGACGCCTTTCGCATCGGCATGAGCCTGCAAGAGGTGTTCGAGGAAACCGCGATCGACCCGTGGTTCCTGGCGCAAATCGAGCAATTGATTCAAACCGAAACTGCGTTGAAGGCGCGCACGCTGGACAGCCTGTCCGCAGCCGAGCTGCGGCATATCAAGCAAAAGGGCTTCTCCGATCGCCGCATCGCCACGCTGCTGGCCACGAACCAGCACCAGGTTCGGCAGTGCCGCCACGCGCTGGGCGTGCGTCCGGTCTACAAGCGGGTCGACACCTGCGCGGCCGAGTTTTCCACACAGACCGCCTACCTGTATTCCTGCTATGAAACCGTCGACGGCGAGTGCGAAGCCGAGCCCACCGACCGCAAGAAGATCATGGTGCTCGGCGGCGGGCCGAATCGCATTGGCCAGGGCATCGAGTTCGACTACTGCTGCGTGCACGCCGCGCTGGCGCTGCGCGAAGATGGCTACGAGACCATCATGGTCAACTGCAACCCCGAAACCGTGTCGACCGACTACGACACCTCGGACCGCCTGTACTTCGAGCCGGTGACGCTGGAAGACGTGCTGGAGATCGTCGACAAGGAAAAGCCGGTCGGCGTGATCGTTCAGTACGGCGGGCAAACCCCGTTGAAGCTGGCGCTCGACCTGGAACGGGCCGGTGTGCCCATCGTGGGCACCTCGCCCGACAGCATCGACATGGCCGAAGACCGTGAGCGCTTCCAGAAGCTGCTGCACGACCTGGGCCTGAAGCAGCCACCGAACCGCACCGCCCGAACCGAAGAGGCTGCGCTGCTGCTGGCGCGCGAGATCGGCTACCCGCTGGTGGTGCGTCCGAGCTATGTGCTGGGCGGCCGCGCAATGGAGATCGTGCACGGCGACAAGGACCTGGAGCGCTACATGCGCGAGGCGGTCAAGGTGTCCGAGAAGTCGCCGGTACTGCTCGACCGCTTCCTCGACGACGCTATCGAAGTCGATGTCGACTGCATCGGCGACGGCAGCGACCGCGAAGACGGCGTGATGATCGGCGGCATCATGGAACACGTGGAACAAGCCGGCATCCACTCGGGCGACTCGGCTTGCTCGCTGCCGCCGTACTCGCTGGCGAAAGCGTTGCAGGATGAAATGCGGCGGCAGACGGCGCTGATGGCGCGCGCGCTGAAGGTCAAAGGGCTGATGAACGTGCAGTTCGCCATCCAGGGCGAAGGTGCGGACGCGGTGGTCTATGTGCTGGAGGTGAACCCGCGCGCCTCGCGCACGGTGCCCTTCGTCTCGAAGGCGACCGGCGAGCCGCTCGCAAAAATCGCCGCCCGTTGCATGGTGGGTCAACTGCTGTCGCAGCAAAAAGGCGTCAGGGGCGAAGTGATTCCACCCTACTTCAGCGTCAAGGAAGCGGTGTTTCCGTTCAACAAGTTTCCGGGTGTCGACCCCGTTCTCGGGCCTGAGATGCGCTCCACCGGCGAGGTGATGGGCACCGGCCGCAGCTTCGGCGAAGCGATGCTCAAGAGCCAGCTCGGCGCCGGCTCGCGGCTGCCGCAGAAGGGCGCGGTGTGCATCACGGTGAAGAACGGCGACAAGGCGCGCGCAGTGATGGTGGCACGCGACCTGCACGCGCTGGGCTTCGCGCTGTTCGCGACCAAGGGCACCGCTGCGGCCATCGCCGAAGGCGGTGTGCCGGTAAAAGCCATCAACAAGGTCAAAGATGGTCGGCCGCACATCGTCGACATGGTGAAGGCGGGCGAGATTCAACTGGTGTTCACCACGGTAGACGAGACACGGACGGCTATTGCCGACTCGCGCCACATTCGCCAGGCAGCGCTTGCCAATCGCATCACCTACTACACCAGCATGGCGGGCTGCGAGGCGGCCGTCGAAGGCATGAAGCACCAGGACGACATGAGCGTTCTCTCGCTGCAGGAATTGCACTCCGAGTTGCACTAGACTAAATTCAAATCACGCACTCTGCCGCCGCCGGTTCTGCTGGCGGCGGCTTCATTTTTGTCCCAGGATTTCAAGATGACGACCATTCCACTGACCACTCGCGGTGCCGAAAAACTGAAGGAAGAACTGCACCGTCTGAAGACCGTGGAGCGCCATGCGGTGATCCGCGCCATCTCGGAAGCGCGCGCCCAGGGCGACCTGTCCGAGAACGCCGAATACGAAGCCGCCAAAGACAAGCAAGGCTTCATCGAAGGACGCATCCTCGACATCGAAGGCAAGCTCGCGGCGGCGCAGATCATCGACCCGGCGGCGCTTCAAGCTGAGGGGCGCATCGTTTTCGGTTCCACGGTCGACCTGGAAGAGGAAGCTAGCGGCGCCGCGGTCATATACCAGATCGTCGGCGACGACGAAGCCGACCTGAAGCAAGGCCTCATTTCCATCAGTTCGCCGATCGCACGCGCGCTGATCGGCAAGGAGGTGGGCGACGTGGCCGAGGTGCAGGCCCCGGCTGGCCTGAAGAGCTACGAAATCATGAACGTCCGCTACGTCTGAGGCGGGCTTGAAGTCCATGCGCTGGGCCGCTTGCATCGCCGGCCTGTGGGCGGGCGTGCTGCTGGGCGTCGGCCTGATCGGCGCACCCGCCGGGTTTGCCACGGCACTGCCTGAAACGGCCGGCCGCGCTGCTGGCCGCATGTTCGCCCAGGAAGCCTATTTGAGTCTGGCACTGGCGCTGGTGATGTGCCTGCTGCTGCGCCGCAGGCCGCAGGGCCAGACCCCGCCCGGCGCAGTCTTCAGCGTCAACCTGATGCTGACCCTGGGTGCGCTGTTCTGCACCGTTGCCGGTTACTTCGCGCTGCAACCGATGATGGCCGCAGCGCGTGCGGGGGAGGGCGCGGTTTCGTTCGGCACCTTGCACTTGCTGTCCGCAGGCTTCTTCGCGCTGAAGACAGGCCTGGTGGTGGCCTTGGCCTGGCGTTTGACGGCCCGCTGATCAGTCGGTCTGCGTCTTCTTCACGCTGGTGACGCGTTTCTTGGCGCGCTTGAGTTCACCACCGGCTGCGATTCGCTGGTTGCCCAGCACGGTGATCTTCTTGACCTGCGGACGGTGGTTGCCGCTTTTCGAGAACTTCAGCAGCTTGACCACCCTGGGCCCGGGCTTGCGGTCTTCGCGCTCGATCTTTTCTTTCGGTGGCATCGGCCGCCACAGCACCAGCAGCTTGCCGATGTGCTGGATCGGCGCGGCGCCCAGCGTGTCGGCCAGCGTTACGAAGTAAGTCGCACGCGTATCGCGCTCGTCCGAAAAGACGCGCACCTTGATCAGCCCGTGTGCGTTCAGCGCAGCGTCGATTTCCTTGACCACGGCGGGCGTCAGGCCGTCACCGCCGATCATGGCCACGGGGTCCAGGTGATGGGCATCGGCACGTTTTTCTTTGCGCTGGGAAGGGGTCAGTTGGATGGCAGGCATGCCCGTATTATCGACGCGGTATGAAAGTCAAATCGAAAAGCAAGAAGATCAACAAGGCGTGGATGTTCGACCACTTGAACGACACCTACGTGAAGCTGGCCAAGAAAGAGGGCTACCGCGCGCGAGCCGCCTACAAGCTGAAGGAAATCGACGAGGACATGGGCCTCATCCGGCCGGGCCAACTGGTGGTCGACCTGGGGGCCACGCCGGGTGCGTGGAGCCAGTACGTGCGCCGCAAGTTCGCGTCTCGCGAGAACACCTCGGGCGGTGCGGCAACTGTCCCGATGAACGGCCGCATCATCGCGCTGGACCTGCTGGACTTCGAACCCATCGACGGCGTCGAATTCATTCAGGGCGACTTCCGTGAAGCCTCTGTGCTGGCCACCCTGGAAGCGCTGGTGGCCGGCCGGCCGGTGGACGTGGTGATCTCCGACATGGCGCCGAACCTGTCGGGCATCGCCAGTTCCGACTCGGCGCGCATCGCCGACCTGGTCGAACTGGCGGTCGAGTTTGCGCAGAACCACCTCACCGAGCGCGGCGCTTTGGTCTGCAAGGTTTTCCACGGCAGCGGGTACGACGAGCTGACGCGGCTGTTCAGGAGTCGCTTCAAGGTCGTCAAGGCGCTGAAGCCCAAGGCCTCGCGTGACAAATCTTCTGAAACCTTCCTGGTGGGTGTGGGTCTTAAAAGTCGGTCGGCGGCGCCGATATCGTGACCAGATGCGTCTGAACTGCTCGATACACCTCTGCGCGCCATGGCGAAGCCAGGCGTTCGGCGGGCTTGAGTCGCATAAAATGGTGCCCATATACGGTGGATGGTCTGCGCGCAGCGCGGGCTCTACGTTTCTAGACCCGCAACAGGAGCCGCGGTGAACAATCAATGGTTTTCGAAAGTCGCTGTTTGGCTGGTGATTGCTCTCGTGCTGTTCACCGTCTTCAAGCAGTTCGACCGAAGCGCCGCCTCGGGCGGCCAGATCGGCTACTCCGACTTCCTTGAAGAAGTGCGCAACAAGCGCATCAAGACGGTGACCCTTCAAGAAGGGCCGGCCGGCACCGAAATTCTGGCCACCACCAGCGACGACAAGAAGCTGCGCAGCACCGCCACCTACCTCGACCGCGGCCTGGTCGGTGACCTCATCAACAGCGGCGTCAAGTTCGATGTGAAGCCGCGCGAAGAGCCGTCGCTGCTGATGAGCATTCTCGTGTCTTGGGGCCCGATGCTGCTGCTGATCGGCGTGTGGGTCTACTTCATGCGCCAGATGCAGGGCGGCGGCAAGGGTGGGGCCTTCAGCTTCGGCAAGTCGAAGGCTCGCATGCTCGACGAAGCCAACAACACCACCACCTTTTCTGACGTGGCGGGTTGCGACGAAGCGAAGGAAGAAGTCCGTGAACTGGTCGATTTCTTGAAAGACCCGCAGCGGTTCCAGAAGCTTGGCGGTCGCATCCCGCGCGGCGTGTTGCTGGTTGGCCCTCCCGGCACCGGCAAGACCTTGCTGGCCAAAGCCATCGCCGGTGAGGCCAAGGTGCCGTTCTTCAGCATCTCGGGCTCCGACTTTGTCGAGATGTTCGTCGGTGTAGGCGCCGCACGTGTGCGCGACATGTTCGAGCAGGCGAAGAAAAGCGCGCCTTGCATCATTTTCGTTGACGAGATCGATGCCGTGGGTCGCCACCGCGGTGCTGGCCTGGGCGGCGGCAACGACGAGCGCGAGCAAACGCTGAACCAGATGCTGGTCGAGATGGACGGCTTCGAAACCAATCTCGGCGTCATCGTGATGGCCGCTACCAACCGCCCCGACATTCTCGACCCCGCCCTGCTGCGCCCGGGTCGCTTCGACCGACAGGTGTACGTGACATTGCCCGACGTGCGCGGGCGCGAGCAGATCCTGAATGTGCACATGCGCAAGGTGCCGGTGGGCCAGGACATCCGCGCCGACATCCTGGCGCGCGGCACACCGGGGTTCTCGGGCGCCGACCTGGCCAATCTGGTCAACGAGGCTGCGCTGTTCGCGGCACGTCGCAATGGCCGCGTGGTCGAGATGCTCGACTTCGAGAAGGCCAAAGACAAGATCATGATGGGCCCGGAGCGCAAGTCGATGGTCATGCCCGAGGAGGAGCGTCGCAACACCGCGTACCACGAGTCGGGCCACGCGCTGGTCGCACGGCTGATGCCCAAGACCGACCCGGTGCACAAGGTGACCGTGATCCCGCGCGGCCGTGCGCTCGGCGTGACCATGCAGTTGCCTGAGGTCGACCGCTACAGCCTCGACAAGGAACGCATGCTGTCGACCATCTCGGTTCTGTTCGGTGGCCGCATCGCCGAAGAAGTGTTCATGCACCAGATGACCACAGGCGCCAGCAACGACTTCGAGCGCGCCACCGCGATTGCGCGCGACATGGTCACGCGCTACGGCATGACCGATGAGCTCGGCCCGATGGTCTACGCTGAGAACGAAGGTGAAGTGTTCCTGGGCCGCTCGATCACGAAGACGACGAACATGTCTGAAGAGACGATGCGCAAGGTCGATGGCGTGATCCGCCGCATCATCGACGAGCAGTACAGCATCGC
>JANNBZ010000114.1:0-1884 GCA_031386065.1 Burkholderiales bacterium | reverse complement strand
GCGCGCAAGCTGGCCGAGAACAACGGCGTCGACATTCGCTACTACAACATCATCTACGACGCGGTCGACGAGGTGAAGGCGGCGATGACCGGCATGCTGGCGCCGGAGCAGCGCGAGGAAGTCATCGGCACGGCCGAGATTCGCACCGTGTTCGTGGCGTCGAAGATCGGCACCGTGGCGGGCTCGATGATCCTGTCGGGCCTGGTGCGGCGCGGCGCACGTTTCCGCCTGCTGCGCGAAAACGTGGTCGTCTACACCGGCGAGGTCGAATCGGTGCGCCGCCTGAAAGACGATGTGCGCGAGGTCGGCACCGGCTTCGAGTGCGGCATCAAGCTGAAGAACTACAACGACATCAAGGAACTCGATCAGCTCGAATTCTTCGAGGTCAAGGAAGTGGCCCGAACCTTGTAAGGCGGCTTGCTCTCGACTGCAAACCCCGCCTTCCCAGCGGGGTTTGTTTTTGCCGAGCCGAAGAATCGAACACCATGAAACACAAGCGCTCCATCCCCAACCGAAGCTTCCGCGTCGCCGACCAGATCCAGCGCGACGTGGCCGGGCTGATCCGCGAGCTGAAAGATCCGCGCGTGGGCATGGTCACCGTGCACGCGGTCGAGGTGACGGTCGACTACGCGCACGCCACGGTGTTTTTCTCATTGCTGGTGGGTGACCCGCACGAATGCGAGATTGCGCTGAACGAGGCGGCCGGCTTCATCCGCAACAGCCTGTTCAAGAAGCTGCAGATTCACACCGTGCCGACGCTGCATTTCAAGTTCGACCGCACCACCGAGCGCGCGGCCGAGTTGAACGCGCTGATCGTGCAGGCAAATTCGACGCGTGCGAAGGAAGACTGAGCCGTGCAGCCGCAACGCGTTCGCATTCCACGACGCGCCGTTCACGGCGTCTTGTTGCTCGACAAGCCGCAGGGCTTGTCGAGCAACCACGCGCTGCAAAAAGCCAAGCGGCTGTACCGGGCTGAGAAGGCGGGCCACACTGGAACGCTCGACCCGCTGGCCACCGGGTTGTTGCCGCTGTGTTTTGGCGCCGCCACCAAGTTCTCGCAGATCAGCCTGGACGCCGACAAGCGTTACACCGCGACGCTGAAGCTGGGCATCACGACGAGCACCGCCGATGCCGAGGGCGACGTATTGCTGACGCGCGAGGTCAACGTCAGCCGCGAGCAGATGGAGCAAGCCTGTGCGCGCTTCACCGGCTTGATCCACCAGGTGCCGCCGATGCATTCGGCGCTCAAGCGCGACGGCAAGCCGCTGTACGAATACGCGCGCGCCGGCATCGAGGTCGAACGCGAGGCACGGCCAGTCACGATTCATCGCGTCGACATCCTCGGCGGCCAGCATGACGTGTGGACACTGGACGTGCGCTGCAGCAAGGGCACTTACGTCCGCACGCTGGCCGAAGACATCGGCGAGGCGCTGGGCTGCGGTGCGCACCTGGCCGGGCTGCGCCGCACCGGCAGCGGCCCGTTGACGCTGGACGCAGCGCTGACGCTGGAGCAACTGGCACAGATGACCGAAGACCAGCGCGACGCGGCCTTGCAAGACGCCGACATGCTGCTGGCCGACTGGCCGGTGGTGCGCCTGGGCACCGAAGACGCTGGCCGCTTTTTGAGCGGCGTTCGGCGTCGGCTTCCATCGCTGGCCGATGCACCGAACGTTCGTGTGTATGGACCAGCGCCGCGAGCGTCACTGGGCGGCCCGGAAGTGCAAGTTTTCCTCGGCAGCGGCCACATCACCGCTGGCGAACTGATTTCAACCAGGCTCTTGAGCCCGCTGGAGGTGCAAGGCCTCCTGTCTCCGCAAGAACAGGCACCAGAGAGAGCTCCGACATGACACGACAAATCCGCAACATCGCCATCATTGCCCACGT
>JANNBZ010000135.1:0-11347 GCA_031386065.1 Burkholderiales bacterium | reverse complement strand
ACTCGCCCGGCAGCAAGTGGCGCGAGGCTTTTTTCGCGGCGCGGTAGGCAGTGAGTCCGGCGTCGGTGTAGGGCGCCACGTCTTTCGGCGCCAGCGTCTTGGGCAGCTTGATCAGCGAACGCTGGCCGGTGCGCAGGTACTCGGCATAACCGCCATCGGCATTGATGCCGGGGAATCGGCTCTCCTCGGCATGCATGTCGTCGCCACGCCGGCAGGCCAGGCAGTGGCCGCTGGTCACGAGCGGGTGGCAGATCACCGCATCGCCGACCTTCACCCCGGTCACGCCCGAGCCCACCGCCTCGACCCAGCCGGCGTTCTCGTGGCCCATGATGTAGGGCAGCTTGACATCGACCTTGCTGCGCCAGATGCCCTCGACCACGTGCAGGTCGGTGCGACACACACCGGCACCGCCGATGCGCACGATGACATCGGTGGGACTCTCGATCTTCGGGTCGGGCACGTCTTCGTAGTGCACGAAGTTGTCGCCGCTGAGCGACTCGTTGTACTGGTGCAGCACCGCGGCTTTCATGGCTCGTCTCCTGAGGGTGGTACTGCACCGGATCGGGCGTGGGCCGCCGTCTTTCCGCGCAGTCACCTATGCAACCGGCGTGCCGTTTGCAGCTTCCTCAGTCCGATGCGTCGCAAGCCCTTGATTTCACAGCAAGTGCGCATCGGCGCTGCGGGTTTCCCGGGGGGTTCGAAGCCACCGCCGGATGTCGCAGGATCGGACAGCAACACACCCTCCGCGCGAATCGCCCGGCGCCCGACGCCACCGCGTTTTCCCTCGTTCGTCGGCCCCACCCCGCGCGCGAACGATGGCAGCGAACTCGTCGCGGTTCACGTCGGAGACCACCCGTTACCGTAGGCCGCCGCGCTCGTTCGAGCTCCGCCAGAACTTCGGCCTGGCGAGCACCGACTTCCATGCGCCTGCGCGCTGGACCGCTGAACACGCTGAACACGCAGTACGCTCGCGCATGCCACGCACCCGGATCGTCGCCTGCACCGTCTTTGCGATGCTGGCGTTCGCCGCCAATTCGCTGCTGTGCCGCGTCGCGCTGAAGCACAGCGCCATCGACCCGGCCAGCTTCACGCTGATCCGCTTGGCGGCCGGCGCGGCCACGCTGTGGTGGATCGTGCGGCTGCGTTCGGGCACGGCCCGCGCGGGCGGCGACTGGTTGTCGGCGCTGGCGCTCTTCGTGTACGCCGCCGGCTTCTCGCTGGCCTACGTGAACCTCACTGCAGCGACGGGCGCCCTGCTGCTGTTCGGCGCGGTGCAGGCCACGATGATGCTGTGGGGCTGGCTGCAGGGCGACCGCCTGAAAGGCTGGCGGCTGATCGGCCTGCTGCTCGCGCTGGGGGGTGTGGTCGGGCTGTTGTCGCCGGGCCTGACGGCACCGCCGCTGCGGGCGTCGGCGTTCATGCTGGCGGCCGGTGTGGGCTGGGGCATCTACAGCCTGCGCGGCCGGCGCAGTGGTGACGCCCTGCGCGCGACGGCGGGCAACTTCGCGCGGGCCGTGGTGCCGGCGGCGGGCGTGAGCCTGCTGATGCTGTCGCCGGCCAGCGTGGACGTTCGCGGCGCGACGTACGCGGTGCTGTCGGGCGCACTGGCGTCAGGCGTCGGCTATGCCGCGTGGTACGCCGCCTTGCCGGGCCTGAGGGTCACCACGGCGGCGACGGCGCAGCTCAGCGTTCCGGTGATCGCGGCGCTGGCTGCGATCCTGCTGCTCGATGAGCCGCTGACCTGGCGCGTGGCGCTGGCCTCGGCCGTCATTCTGGGCGGCATCGCCTTGGTGGTGTTCGGCCCGCAACGCCGAACGGCGTGACGCCCAGGCTGTGCCCATCGGCGGCGGCCTTTCGCTCACGCAGCCGTGAAATGCCGCTTTCCTTTGCACGTTCGCGATATCAGAATCAAAGGCCGCAGACCACAGATTCGAACTGTCGTGACCCGCCTTCGGCAATGCCGCAGCAGGTGCCGATCAAAGGTTCGCATGCGCGGTCGGCGTTGATCTCCCTGTCCCCGAACCCAGGAGCCGACCATGCTGGAATCCTTGCGTCCCGACCCCACCTTTTACGCGTCGCCTCGCCTGGCGATGCAGGCGCCGCGCGAGCGCATCGCCTACACCGTGCTGCTGTCGCCCGACGGCTCGCGCCCCGATGCGCTGGCGGTGATCGATGTCGACCCCGAATCGAAAACCTGCGGCTCGGTGCTGTACCGGCTCGACATGCCGTACCGGGGTGACGAGTTCCACCACTTCGGCTGGAACGCCTGCTCGTCGTCGCTGTCGCCGTTGTCGGGCCACCCGTTCCTGAAGCGCCGCTACCTGATCATTCCGGGCATCCGCTCGTCGCGCATCTACATCGTCGACACCCAACCCGACCCGGCGCGGCCCACCATCGCGAAGATCATCGAGCCCGAAGAGGTGCTGCGCAAGACCGGCTATTCGCGTCCGCACACGGTGCACTGCGGACCCGAGGGCATCTACATCAGCACGCTGGGCGGCGGCGGCGCCGACGGCACGCAAGGGCCGCCAGGTGTGTTCATCATGGACTGCGAGACCTTCGAGATCCGCGGCCAGTGGGAAATCGAGCGCGGCCCGCAGAAACTGCACTACGACTTCTGGTGGAACCTGCCGCGCGACTACATGGTGTCCAGCGAGTGGGGGCTGCCGCCGCAGTTCGAGAACGGCATCGTTCCCGAAGACCTGCTGGCCAACAAGTACGGCCACTCCATCCACTTCTGGGACCTGCGCAAACGGCGCCACGTGCAAACCATCGACCTCGGCGCGAACCACCAGATGGCGCTTGAAATTCGACCGGCCCACGACCCCAAACGCGAGTACGGATTCCTCGGCGTGGTGGTCGACACCACCAACCTCGAAGGGTCCATCTGGACCTGGTACCGCGAGGGCGGCAAGTTCCACGCGAAGAAGACGGCGGTCATTCCGCCGGAGCCGGCCGATGCGTCGCTGCTGCCGCCGCTGCTGAAAGGTTTTGGTGCCGTGCCGCCGCTGATCACCGACATCGACCTGTCGCTGGACGACCGCTTTTTGTATGTGGCCTGCTGGGGCACCGGCGAGTTGAAGCAGTACGACGTGAGCGACCCGATGCAGCCGAAGCAAAGCGGCAGCGTGCGCATCGGCGGCGTCGTTCAGCACGCCAAGCACCCGAACGGCAAGCCGTTCGGCGGCGGCCCGCAAATGACCGAGATCAGCCGCGACGGCAAGCGCGTGTATTTCACCAATTCGCTTTACAGCCGCTGGGACCCGCAGTTCTATCCCGACGGCGTGCCGGGCGTGCAGGTGATGTGCCATGTCGGCGAGAACGGCGGCCTGACGCTGGACCCGAACTTTTATGTCGACTTCGGGCCCGAATTCGGCGCGCACCAGATTCGCCTGGAAGGTGGCGACTGCTCGACCGATTCGTACTGCTACCCGTCGGCATGACCCGATGGGCCCCGACGGCCAGTTCGCGCTGTGGGCCACGGTGGTGGCCTTCGGTGCGTACCACGGGCTCAACCCCGCGATGGGCTGGCCGCTGGCGGTGGCCAGCGGGTTGTCGGCCGGGCGCGAGTCGGCGGTGTTGGCGGCACTGCTGCCGCTGGCCACCGGCCATTTGATCGCGATGGCCGCCGTGTTGCTGCCGTTCGCGCTGCTGAGTGAACTGGTGGCGCACCGGCAGGCGGTTCAACTCGGCGCTGGCTCGCTGGTGCTGCTGTTCGGCGTCTACAAACTGGCGAACCGGCGCCATGCCCGCTACCTGGCGCGCATCCCGCCGACGCAGCTGGCATGGTGGTCGTTTTCGATGGCGATGGCGCACGGCGCCGGGCTGATGCTGGTGCCGGTGGCGCTGGGCCTGTGCGTGGCCGCGCCGGCCGGCGCCAACGGCGTGTCGGCCGTCGACAGCCTGCTGCGTTCGAACCTTGCCACGGCGGTACAGGTTGCGATGGTGCACACCTCGGCGATGCTGATCACCGGGGTGGCCATCGCCTGGGCCTGCTACCGCTACCTCGGCCTGCAGTTCGTGCGGCGCGCCTGGTTCAACCTCGACCTGCTGTGGGGCGCCAGCCTGGTGCTGGCCGGCGGTGTGGCGTGCGCGGTGGCCGCGTCGGCGCCGCATTGAGGGCGGCCTGCTGAACACACTGGCGGCCGACCCGGGCTTCGCCCGCCACAGCCGTTTCAGCGCGGTGTTTCGACGCCGTCTCGGCATGCCGCCGGGCGGGCCGCACGCCACGCAGCGCCCGGCTGTCACAACCTAGTGTCATTCATTGTTGACAATTGATTGTGTACCAATACACTGACACTCAAGCGAATTCAGGGTTCCCACGTGCGACAACAGCACGACGCCCACGTGCGGGTTCAGCACGGTTTGAGTGACTAGGTGAAGGAGGTTCGTATGGTGGACGATCCAAACCGGGTGTGGCCCACGGGCTTGACCATTCCGGAATCGGAGGAACTGCACAAGCACGTCATCGACGGCGCGCGCGTGTTCTTCGTGATCTCTTTGTTCGCGCACCTGCTGGCGTACATCTACACGCCGTGGCTGCACTAAGGAAGGACGAACATGAACCAAGGAAGAATTTGGTGCGTGGTGAATCCCACGGTGGGACTGCCGCTGTTCCTGGGCAGCGTTGCGGTGACCTCGCTCATCGTTCACTTCTCGGTGCTGAGCAACGCCCCGTGGTTCGGCGCCTACTGGAACGGCCACAAGGCCAAGGCCGCTTCCGTTGAGGGCGCAACGCAGCCGGTGGCGGTCAACTCGTCGACGGCAGCGCCGGGCTTCGTGATCAGCGTGGCGCCCGTGGCGACGAACACGGCGACCGGCGCGAATGGCGAAACCTCGTTCGTGATCACGCTGGCTGCCAAGCCGGTGTCCACGGCACTGGCCGAGGCACCCGCCGGCGATGCGACGGCGCGTTTGCCGGAGTCGCTCGCAATGGCGACGACGGCGGCCGCGAAGTAGCGATCTTCCATGCCCACAGGCTGGACCGGCAACCGGGATCGATCGATCCCGGTTGTTTTTTCCACGCCGTGAACATCGAACACCGCGCCGCCATGCGTGCCTTCACATTCGACCGTCCGGACTGCGTGACCACGCCCACACGGCCCAACGCATGAACCGCGTCAGCCGCAGCGTGATGTCCGCGTGGCTGCGCCTGGGCACGCGCTTCCTGCCGTTCGCCGACGCGGCGACCGTCGATTTGCCGCTGTCGCGCCTGCTTCGGCTGTCGTTGTTTCAAGTCTCGGTCGGCATGTCGTTGGTGCTGCTGATCGGCACCCTGAACCGGGTCATGATCGTCGAGCTGAACGTGTCGGCCTCACTCGTCGGCATCATGATTTCACTGCCGTTGATCTTCGCGCCGTTGCGCGCCGTCATCGGCTTCCGCTCGGACACCCATCGCTCGGCGCTGGGCTGGCGGCGGGTGCCATTTTTGTACCGCGGCACCATGGTGCAGTTCGGCGGGCTGGCGATCATGCCGTTCGCGCTGCTGGTGCTGTCACGCGGTGAGAACGCCGCCAACGTGCCGGTCTGGATCGGCCAACTGGCGGCCGCCGTGTCGTTCCTGATGGTGGGCGTGGGCCTGCACACCACGCAGACCGTTGGCCTGGCGCTGGCCACCGACCTGGCGTCGGACGAATCCAAACCCAAGGTCGTCGGCCTGATGTACGTGATGCTGCTGTTCGGCACCATTGCCAGTGCGATGCTGTTCGGCGCCTTGCTGGCCGACTTCACGCCGGCCCGGCTGATCCAGGTGATTCAAGGCACGGCGGTGGCCACCCTCGTGCTGAACGCGGTGGCGCTGTGGAAGCAGGAACCGCGGCGGCGCTTGCAGCCGCCGCAAGCCACGCTGCGCGCGCCTTCGTTCCGCGAGTCGCTGGCCTGCTTTGTGGAGGGCCGCGACGCCATGCGCCGCCTCATCACCGTGGGCCTGGGAACGATGGCGTTCAGCATGGGCGACGTGCTGCTCGAACCGTATGGCGGCCAGGTGCTGCAACTCAGCGTGGGCGACACCACCAAGCTGACGGCCACGCTGGCGGTGGGCGGGCTGCTGGGGTTCGCACTGGCGTCGCGCGTGCTGAGCCGCGGCGCCGACGCGTTCTGGATGGCCAGTTGCGGCGTGATGGTCGGCATCCCGGCGTTCGCGGCCGTGATCCTTGCGGCGCCGCTCGCGTCGGCCCCGCTGTTCGCCGTTGGAACGCTGTTGATCGGCTTCGGCGCCGGGCTCTTCGGTCACGGCACTTTGACCGCCACGATGAACCTCGCGCCGCCCGACCAGGCCGGGCTGGCGCTGGGCACCTGGGGCGCAGTGCAGGCGTCGGCGGCCGGCCTGGCCATCGCGCTGGGCGGGGTCATTCGCGATCTGGTCGCGGCCACCGCGCCGCCCGGCGCGCTCGGGCCGGCCGCAAGTTACGGCGTCGTGTACTGCATCGAGGTGGTGCTGTTGTTCGCTGCCCTCGTCACGATGGCGCCGCTGGTTCGGCGGGTCGGGGTGTTCGCCCGGGCGGGATAAGCTGAACGGGGGCCTCGCCAGCGGGGCCGCCAAAACAAAACGGAGAAGTCATGAGCCAGACGATCAGCCGCATCTTCGACAGCCACGCGCGCGCCAGCGAGGCCGCCACTGAGCTGAGGACGAATCGATTCAATCGTTTCGGCGACGTGCACCTGGTCAGCCGCAGCGCGGGCGACGCCGACGGGTCGCTCGACGGCATCGTCGCCGAGGTGATGAAAGGCTACGTGCTGAAGTCTCATGCCCGCGTGCTGGCGCAGCACATCCAGCGCGGCGGCACGCTGGTCACCGTGCACGCGCCGTTCGGCACTGCGGTGGCGGCCATGCAAATCCTCGACCGCCACGGTCCGATCGAATCGGGCGTGCCAGACCCCAGCGACCCGGCAGTGGCGTGGGACGAAGCCGCACCACTGTCCAGCGCGCTGCACATGCCGGTGCTGCTGAAAGACTCGGCCACATTCTCGAAATTCTGGAACGTGCCGGCGATCTCGAAACGAGGGGGCACCACGTCTGCAGCGCTGGGTCTGCCCGAAATTTCCGACGCGCGCGGGCCGTTCACCGGCAGCTTCGGCATGTCATTGATTTCACACCAGGCGACGCCGCTGTCGTCGATGCTGGGCTTGCCGCTGCTCACCAAGCCGAAGCCGGCCCGCCGCTGAGCCGGCTCAGGGTTCGAGCCCGACGCCGGCCGGCCCCGAACGCCCCAAACGCCGCGCCTGCCAGCGCGGCCACAGGATGTTCAGCGCCAGGCCGGCCATCACCAGGCCGGCGGCTTGCAGCTTCCAGACCGGCAGCGGTTCCGCCAACAGCAGGGCCGACGCGCTCATGCCGAACACCGGCACCAGCAAGGCCATCGGCGTGATGGTGGCGGCCGGGTGGCGCGCCAGCAACCAGCCCCACACCGCATAGCCGAACAAGGCGTTGCCCACCGACTGCCACAGCACGGCGGCCCAGGTGGCCGGCGTCGCCGCACGCAGCCCCGATTCGATGGCCGGCCAGCCCTCGACCAGCAGCGACAACGCCAGCAGCGGCGGCAACGCGAACAGGCTGGACCACACCACATAGGCCAGCATGTTGACCTGTCCGGCGCGCCGGCTCAGCGTGTTGCCGCCGGCCCAGCTCAGCGCAGCCACCAGCACCATGGCCAGGCCCTTGACGGTGGTGGTGCCGTCGGTGTGCGTGGCAATCAGCACGATGCCGCCGGTGGCGAGCAGCAAGGCCAGCCACTGGAACGGCCGCAGCTTTTCGCCGGTCATCGCCATCGAAAGACCGATGGTGAAAAACACCTGCACCTGGATCACCAGCGACGCCAGGCCGGGCGAAATGTCGTGTTGCATCGCCAGGTACAGCAAGCCGAACTGGCCCGCGCCGATCAGGGCACCGTAGCCCGCCAGGTTGGCCCACGACACCGCCGGCCGCCGCAGAAAGAACACCGCCGGCAACAACGCGAAAGCGAAGCGCAGCGCGCCGAACAGCAGTGGCGGCAACTGCCCCAGCGCCAGTTTGATGACGACGAAGTTGGTGCCCCACACCGCCACCACGGCGAGGGCGAGCAAGAAATGGCGAAGCGGCAACGGAGGATTCATGAGGGCGTGCGGCTGGCAGTAGCGTGCAATGCGGGTGAAGTGTTGAAACAGAGGCGAAGCGATGCCGAGTATTGCCCGCCCGGCAAGACACCGCTCTGCGGCGTCAGGCGTTGCCATACATGTCACCGTGGCGCAGACCGCTCGCGCCGCGCAGTGTGCAGCGTGCAGCGTACGTCTTGCGGCGCCCGGCGAACCGGGCGCCGCAACCGCATCACTTGAAGGTGATGTGCGCCGCCAGCAGGCGGGCCCCGTCGCCCGACAGCACGCCCCGGACTTCCACGTTGACGCCGGGCGCCAGCTTGGCCGCCGTGCCGTTGCGGAACTCGGTGGCCGAGCCACTGAGCGTGTAGCTGACGGTGAAGCCGCGCAGCACGAAGCGCAGGTTGGCCGCATCGACCGACGTGATCGAGCCGCGCAGCTCGAACTCCTGTTTGTCGACATCGTCCTCGGACTTGACCTTCAGCTTGCTGGCCACCAGCACGCTGCCGGCGACCGTGCCTTCCACCTCGACGCGGGCGCCCAGCACCAGCCCCGTCACCGAGCCGATGGCACTGGCATCGACCGCCACGCCGTTGACGCTGAACAGCGTTGCCGACGTGAACGCGCTGACGCGTCCTTCCAGCCGCACCGCGTCGAGGTCGCGCGGTTTCGGCGCGCCGTCGCGCAGACCGGCGAGCCGCCACAGGACGCCCATTTTGGCCGGCTCCAGGCGCAGCCGCACCAGGTTTCCATTGGCCAACCCGACCGGCACCCCGCCGACGCCGGCATAGGAAATGCGTTCGCCGCCGATGTTGAAAGCCTTCGCCACCGCATCGAGCTGGCTCACCACACCGCGCAGCCGGTACGCCGCCACAGCCGCCTTGCGTTCGATGCGGGTGGCGGTGTAGCGGCCGCTGGCCACGTCGAAAAGGGCATAGACCTCGACCACATCGCCCACCGTCACCACCGCCAGCCCGCCCGCCAGGCTGGTGTCGTCGAACACGGTGGCGGCGTTCACGTCGACCGCCTGCCCCAGCACCACCAAGCGCTTGGCGGCCACATCGACGCTGTCGACCGCGCCGAGCAGGTCGCTGCCGAACGCGATGCTGCTGGCCGTGCTGACGGCCGCGCCGGTCGAATCGGTGCTGATGGCCGAACCGCGGATCTCGGTGGTCATGCCCAGGCGCAGGGTGTCGCGGCTGCGCGGCGTGCCGTCGTCGTCCGTCACTGCGGCGGCGCTGTCGTCGAAGCGCACCCCGTTGACGATCACCGAGCCGAAACCGGTGATCGGTCCGCTGGCGAAAGTCAACGGGACGCTGCCGGTGCCGCCGCTGTCGACACCGCCGCCGCAACCGGCCAGCACCAGCGCCAGCCCCAATGCCCGCAGCCACTGCGACAGTGCGCCGTGGTTGCGGGTTTCGACGCGTGTGTTTTTGAGGCCGTGCATGGTCATTCCTTCTTCCGCTTGGACGCGGGCTTGCGTGGGACACGGGACACCGGAACATCAGCGCCGGTGGGGGTGGAAACCGGCGGCGAAGCCATCGCCTCGTGGTAGGTGTACAGGCCGACCCGCACGCGCTGGTCTGCGCGGTGGCCGGCGGCGCGGTCGGCGTCGATCAGCCGTTGCAGCGCCGGCACCGCCACCTCGAGCAGCGCCTTCCACTGGCCACGCATCAACTGCTGGAACGCATCCATCGAGGCCTGCGAAATTTCGTCGGCGAACACCGCTTGTTCAAGGTGCGCCGGTGCCTCGGACACGATGTTGCCCACGGCAGCGCGCAGGTGGTCGCCGACGTTGCTGCCCAGGAAGCCGAGCATGCGGCCGCTGTCGCTGCGCGGCACGAAGCTGTCGCGCACCACATGCACCGTGTCGCCGTCGACGCGGGCCAGGCCGAGCCGGCACAGCTCGTCGAGCAGGCTGCGCGGGTGCACGTCGCGCGTGACCGACTGTGCCAGCGCCTCGAAGCTCGGTGCCGGTCCCTGACGCGGGAGGGCCTTCGGCTCGCCGTGGCGGTTTTTCAACGACGCATCGGCCAGCCACTTCGTGAAGATGCGCGTGGCCGGCGAATGGCGCGGCGCCGGCGCGGCGCTGTGCGCTTGCGTCAGGCGTGTCACCTCGCGCCGGTTGATGCCGGTGGCGGTGCTGATGCGGCTGACCAGGCGATGCGCCGGCAGGGTCGGGTGCGCCGCCCGCGCTGCGCTCACGAAGGCGGTCTTGAGCTGATCTTCCAGGGTCACGTAGGGAACGCCACGCGCAATCGCCAGTGCTGCCAGCGGCTCCATCAACTGGCGCAGCACCTCGGCCAGCGCGGCAGGGTCCAGCACCGAGGCACCCGACCCGGCCAACGCCGCGCCGGGCGCGTCGCGCGCGTCGGCTTGCGCTGCGGCGGCGCCGGTGCTGGGAGGCTTTGGTGCGGTCATCGGGGAATGAGTCTAGGGGCGAGGTGCGGGCTGATGCGCAAAAGGGCTGGCCTCGCGGCCAGCCCTTGCAAACACCTGCCTTGCTCGGTCAGTCTTCGAAGCTGATCCGGCTGGCGACGAGGGTCGTGCCGTCGCTGGACCGAACCCCCTTGACCTCGACCTTCTTGCCGTTCGCCAGGTCGGCCAGCACGCCCTTGCGGAACACGACGGCCGGGTCGGCGAAGCTCACGGTCACGCCGCGCAGCACGAAGGTCTTGTCGGTGCCGTTGAACGCCGAGACGAGGCCGTGCAGTTCGAAGCCCTCGTTGTCACGCTCATGTTCGTCTTCCACCTTGACGCGGGTGGCCATCACCACGCCATTGACGGCGCTGCCCTTCACCTCGACGCGTGCGCCCAGCACGATGCCGTCGGTACCCTTGGGGAAGGTCGCGTTGGTGGCATCGACCGGCACACCGTTGACGCTGAACTTCTTGTCCACGGGGAAGGTGGTGGCGGTGATGCGGCCTTCGACTTCGGCCTCGTCGTGGTCGTCCAGTTTGCGCACGCCGCTCTTGATGTTGGTCGCGACCCATTGCCCGTTGACCTGGGCGGTCTGCAGCTTGACCCGCACCATCAGGCCGTTGCCCATGTCCGCCGGCAAGGCGGCTGTGATGCCTGCATACGAGATCGTGTCAGCGCCGCTGCCGATCTTGAACGTTTGCGCAGCCGTGTTGAGGTTGCTCACCACGCCGCGCAGCTTGAAGAACGGTGCGTTCGGCTTCGGTTCGATGCGGGTGGCGGTGTAGGCGCCGGTGGTCACGTCGAGCAGCCCGTGGACCTCGACCACACTGGTGCCCGCCACGATGCCGGCCAGCCC
>JANNBZ010000068.1:0-37919 GCA_031386065.1 Burkholderiales bacterium | reverse complement strand
TGACCGACTTCATCTTCATGGTGCGCGACAGCTCCTACATGTTCGTCACCGGCCCCGAGGTGGTGAAGACGGTGACGCACGAAGAAGTGACCGCCGAAGCGCTGGGCGGCGCGGTGACGCACACCACCACCAGTGGGGTCGCCGACCTGGCCTTCGACAACGATGTCGAGGCGCTGCTGATGCTGCGCCGCCTGTACAACTCCCTCCCGCTGAACAACCGCGAAAAGCCGCCGGTGCGGCGCAGCAACGACCGCGCCGACCGCATCGACATGTCGCTGGACACCCTGGTGCCGAACAGCGCCAACAAGCCCTACGACATGAAGGAGCTGATCGTGAAGACCGCCGACGACGGCGACTTCTTCGAACTGCAGCCCGACTACGCCAAGAACATCGTGATCGGCTTTTGCCGCATGGAAGGCCAGACGGTGGGCATCGTCGCGAACCAGCCGCTGGTGCTGGCCGGATGCCTGGACATCAAGAGCAGCATCAAGGCCGCGCGCTTCGTGCGCTTTTGCGATGCCTTCGGCATCCCGGTGGTCACCTTCGTCGACGTACCCGGCTTCATGCCCGGCACTGCGCAGGAGTACGGCGGCATCATCAAGCACGGTGCCAAGTTGCTGTACGCCTACGCCGAGTGCACGGTGCCGAAAATCACCGTCATCACCCGCAAGGCCTACGGCGGCGCGTACGACGTGATGGCCTCCAAGCACCTGCGCGGCGACGTGAACTTCGCGTGGCCGAACGCCGAGATTGCGGTGATGGGCGCCAAGGGCGCGGTGGAAATCATCTTCCGGGATGAGAAGGGCGACCCGCTGAAGATCGCAGCGCGCGAGGCCGAATACAAGGCCAAGTTCGCCAACCCCTTCATCGCCAGCGCGCGCGGCTTCATCGACGACGTGATCCAGCCGCATGAAACCCGCAAGCGCATCTGCCGATCTTTGGTGATGCTGCGCGACAAGAAGATCGAGAACCCGTGGCGCAAGCACGGGAACATTCCTTTGTGAAGGGTCTGCTTGGTGGCACGCTTTTTTGTGATCGCAAAGAACGCGAAGGGCGCAAAGGACGCAAAGGAAAAACGAGTTTTCTTCATGGTTCTCCTTCGCGTTCTTCGTGTCCCTTTGCGTTCTTCGCGATCAAATAGATAGCTCACAAGGTCCTCCCATGTTCACAAAAATCCTGATCGCCAACCGCGGTGAGATCGCCTGCCGCGTCATCAAGACGGCGAAGAAGATGGGCATCGCGACGGTCGCGGTCTACTCCGAGGCCGACCGGGACGCGCTGCACGTGACGCTGGCCGACGAAGCGGTGTTCATCGGGCCGGCGCCGAGCCGCGACTCGTACCTGGCCATGGACAAGATCATCGACGCCTGCAAGCGCACCGGCGCGCAGGCGGTGCACCCGGGCTACGGTTTCCTGAGCGAGAACGCTGCGTTCGCGAAGCGGGTAGAAGAAGAAGGCATCGTCTTCATCGGTCCGAAGCACGCGTCGATCTCGGCCATGGGCGACAAGATCGAAAGCAAGAAGCTGGCGGCTGCGGCGAAGGTCAACACCATTCCGGGCCACAACGCCGCCATCGACACCGCAGCGCACGCGGTCGAGATTGCGCAAGGCATCGGCTACCCGGTGATGATCAAGGCGTCGGCCGGCGGCGGCGGCAAGGGCCTGCGCGTGGCCTTCGACGATGCGCAGACGTTCGAGGGCTTCACCGCCTGCCAGAACGAGGCCCGCAACAGCTTCGGCGACGACCGCGTGTTCATCGAAAAATTCGTCGAAGAGCCACGCCACATCGAGATCCAGGTGCTGGGCGAAGCACACGGCCACTGCGTGTACCTGAACGAGCGCGAGTGCTCCATTCAACGCCGGCATCAGAAGGTGATCGAGGAAGCACCCAGCCCCTTTCTCGACGAGGCCACACGCAAGGCGATGGGCGAGCAGGCGGTGGCGCTGGCGCGCGCGGTGAACTACCAGTCGGCTGGCACGGTCGAGTTCGTCGTCGGCAAGGACAAGAGCTTCTTCTTCCTTGAAATGAACACGCGGCTGCAGGTCGAACACCCGGTGACAGAAGCCATCACCGGCCTCGACCTGGTGGAACTGATGATTCGCGTGGCCGCCGGCGAGGCGCTGCCGTTCACGCAAGACCAGGTCCGGCGCAACGGCTGGGCGATGGAATGCCGCATCAATGCCGAAGACCCGTATCGCAATTTCCTGCCCAGCACCGGGCGGTTGGTGAAGTACCTGCCGCCGGCGGAAGTGGACGGTGTGCGGGTCGACACCGGCGTGTTCGAGGGCGGTGAAATTCCGATGTACTACGACTCGATGATCGCCAAGCTGGTGGTGCACGGCCGCGACCGGCTGGACGCGATTGCCAAGATGCGCCAGGCCTTGAACGGCTTCGCCATTCGCGGCATCAGCTCGAACATTCCGTTCCAGGCCGCGCTGCTGGCGCACCCCAAGTTCGTGTCGGGGGACTTCAACACTGGCTTCATCGCCGAGCACTTTCCGAAGGGGTTTTCGGCTTCGATGGTGCAGCCAGACGAGCCCGATTTCCTGCGTGTGCTGGCTGCGGTGGCGAACCGTTTGCACCTGGTGCGCGCCACCGGTATTTCGGGCCAGTTGCCGGGCCACGAGTTCGAGGTGGGCGACGCGTTCGTGGTCGTCACCCGCGACGGCGACGCCGCGCCGCTTCACCTGCCGGTCACGGTGGCGATGCATGGCAAGCGCTTCGACGTGCAGGCGGGCGGCAAGACCTTCGCGATTGAACTGCACGCCGACCTGCGCGATGTGGTGATCGCCGGCCGCTGCAACGACGTGCCCTTCGTCGCGCAGATCGAGCGTCGCGGGCTAGCCTACCGTGTCAGCCACGACGGCGCACAGATCGACGCGCAGGTGTTGTCCCCGCGCGCCGCCGAGCTGAGCCTGTTGATGCCGTTCAAGGCAGCGCCCGACTTGTCGAAGTTTCTGTTGTCGCCGATGCCCGGCCTGCTGGCCGAGGTGGCGGTGGTGCCCGGCCAGGCGGTGCGCGCCGGCGAGAAGCTGGCCGTGATCGAGGCGATGAAGATGGAGAACATCCTGCTGGCCACGCAGGACGGAGTGGTGCTGGACGTGTCAGCAAGCAAAGGCGACAGCCTGTCGGTAGATCAAGTCATCATTCGATTTCTGTGAATTCTCTACCCAGCATCGAGATGAACCCGCGAATTCGGCCCGTGCCCCCCGCCCACCACCGTTCGGCCTGAGGTATCGAAGGCTTGCGCGTGACTTCGATACCTCAGTCCGAACGGGACTCTTTCTACCGCCTCGTGATGGGAACGAACTCGATGCAAACCAACCCCACGCCGACGACGGTCGCGCACCGTCCATTCAAAGTCCTCGGCATCCAGCAGGTCGCCATCGGCGGGCCCAGCAAGGAGCGGCTTCGCACGCTGTGGGTCGACAAGCTCGGCCTCGAAGTCACCGGCAACTTCGTCAGCGAACGAGAGAACGTCGATGAAGACATCTGCGCCATGGGCCACGGTGCCTTCAAGGTCGAGGTCGACCTGATGCAGCCGCTCGACCCCGACAAGAAACCCGCAGTTCACACCACACCGCTGAACCACATCGGCCTGTGGATCGACGATCTGACGGCTGCGGTTCAATGGCTGACTGCCAACGGCGTTCGCTTCGCGCCGGGCGGCATCCGCAAGGGCGCGGCCGGCTTCGACATCTGCTTCGTTCACCCGAAAAGCAATGACGAATTTCCGGTCGCCGGCGAGGGAGTGTTGATCGAACTGGTGCAGGCACCGCCGGAGATCGTCGCGGCGCTTTCAGTGTGAACTGAACAGGCCTTAAACCGCCACCGGCGCCTTGATGGCCGCGTGCGGCTCGTAGCCCACCACCTCGAAGTCCTCGAACGCGTAGTCGAAGATCGACGCCGGTCGGCGCTTGATGTTCAGCGTCGGGTAGGCGCGCGGTTCGCGGGTGAGTTGCAGCGCTACCTGTTCGGTGTGGTTGGCGTACAGATGACAGTCGCCGCCGGTCCAGATGAAGTCGCCCACGCCCAGGTCGCACTGCTGCGCCACCATGTGCGTCAGCAGCGCATAGCTCGCGATGTTGAAGGGCACGCCGAGGAAGATGTCGGCACTGCGCTGGTACATCTGGCAGCTGAGCTTGCCTTCCGCCACGTAGAACTGGAAGAACGCGTGGCACGGCATCAGCGCCATCTTCGACAGCTCGGCCACGTTCCAGGCGCTCACCAGCATGCGGCGCGAGTCGGGGTTGCTTTTCAGGGTGCGCATCACCTCGGCGATCTGGTCGATGTGCCCGCCGTCGGGCGTTGGCCAGCTGCGCCACTGCACGCCGTACACCGGGCCCAGGTCGCCGTCGGGTTTGGCCCATTCGTTCCAGATGGTCACGCTGCGCTCTTGCAGCCAGCTGGCGTTGCCGTCACCGCGCAAGAACCACAGCAGTTCAAGAATGATGGACTTGAGGTGGACCTTCTTGGTGGTCACCAGCGGGAAACCCTGGTTCAGGTCGAAGCGCATCTGGTGGCCGAACACGCTGCGCGTGCCGGTGCCGGTGCGGTCGGCCTTGAACACGCCGTGCGTGTTCACGTGGCGCATCAGGTCTTCGTATTGGGAGCGAATGGGACGAGGGGTGGAATTCATCAGTCAATAGCCGGTGAACAGAAAGTCGAGCGCGTCCTCGATGGTCATGCGTTCTTGCCGCAAAGAAGTCAGCGGCCGGCGCAGCAGTGCCAGCGGGTACGTGCCGATGTTCGCGGTGTCTGCAAACACTCGCGTGCCTTCCACATCGAACTCCGGATTCAGGCGCTGCTTGACCAATTGCTTGGCAGACATTCGCCGCATCGGAACGATCACCCTGGTGCCGAGCGCGTGCAGGTGATCGGCTTGCACATCCAGCCAAAACGGAGTGTGTTTGCGTTCGTCGGCAAACGGTGTTGGATAGACGTCGAAGCGGGCCATCAATTCGATGCTGCTTCAGCTTCTGCCGTTTCCGCCAGGTGTTTTCGGATTCGCTGCGAGAACGTGCCTTCGCGCTCTATGCGGGCGTTATAGGCCTCGATGGCGGCGCGATTATCGTCATTCCAGCGCTCCCAATAGAGCCGCAACACCTCTTTGGTCAGCAACTCGTCGACCGTGTGGGAGATGTTCATTCCCAAGTCTTTGGCGGTGCTTAGGACCTCGGTGTTGAGCGACAAATTGATGGCGCGTTTTGGCGCATTTTGAAAGCGACGCATGGTGGGGCTCCACGAACGATGTGCACAGATTATGTGCCATTCGTTGCCCCACCCAGACGCTGATCATTCAGGACCGAGCCGCCTCGGGCGGCCCCCTGAGGTTCGACTCAGGCCGGAACGAGGCGCCTGTGGCAACTGCGCAGAGCAGGCCTGAGGTGAGCCGACTTCGCTGGACAGCTTCGCAGGTCCTTCGCTTCGTCGGCTCAGGCCGCACATCCGTGGATCGCTCGAATGTTCTAGCCTGGCCTTCGCGAGCCGACTTCGCTGCACAGCTTCGCAGGTGCTTCGCTGCGTCGCCTCAAGCCGGTTCGCGCAGGAAAATTTCCACGCGCCGGTTGCGTGCGCGGCCGGCTTCGGTGCCGTTGTCGGCCACCGGCTCGCGCTCACCGCGGCCCGCAGTCTGGATGCGGCTGCCGGCCACGCCGCGCCCGGTCAGGTAGTCGCGAACGCTTTGTGCGCGTTCTTGCGACAACGGGTTGTTCACCGCATCACCGCCGCTGCTGTCGGTGTGGCCGATGATCTCGATGCGCGCAGCCGGGTCGTCTTGCAGGCTGTTCGCGAACGGGTCGAGCACGCTGCGCAGTTCGGGCCGGATGGCGGCGCTGTTGGTGCTGAACGACACGTCGTTTGGCACGTTGATCTTCAGTCGGTTGTCGGCCGTGCGGGTGACTTCAACGCCGGTGCCGCGCGTGGCCTGTTCCATAGACTTGCGGCGGTCTTCCATGCGTTTGGACCACAGGTTGCCACCCACGGCACCCAAGGCACCGCCGATGACCGCACCGGTACCGGCATTGCCGCCGGTGGCCGAGCTGAGCACTGCGCCGGCGATGGCGCCAATGCCGGCACCCTTGGCCGTGCCTTGCTGGCGCTCGCTCATGTCGGCGCAGCCGACCATCAGGAACGCGGCCACGGAAACACCGCACAGGGCGGCGCGGGGGAAGTTTGAATTCGTCATGTTGATCTCCTGAAGTTCACGGCCGCCCGGCAAGGCGGCGCACCTCGGAGTCTGCGATGGCGCGGGCTCAAAGACTGTCAGAAACCGTGTCGGGCTGCTGTCAGCGAATCCCTACGCGTCGGCGTTTTTGTGCGTCTTTGCACGCGACTCAGTGATCGAACTGCAGCGCCGCCAGCCGCGCGTACAGCCCGCCCGAGGCCGACAGCGTGGCGTGGGTGCCGGTTTCGACGATCTGCCCGGCCTCCATCACGACGATGCGGTCGGCGCGCTGCACCGTCGAAAGCCGGTGCGCGATGACCAGCGTCGTGCGGTCCTTCATCGCCGATTCCAGCGCGGCCTGCACCATGCGTTCGCTCTCGGCGTCGAGCGCGCTGGTGGCTTCGTCGAGCAGCAGCAGTGGCGGGTTTTTCAGCATCGCGCGGGCAATGCTGATGCGTTGCCGCTGGCCGCCGCTGAGCCGCACGCCGCGCTCGCCCAGGAAGGTGTCGTAGCCCTCAGGCAGCGCGCTGATGAATTCGTGCGCGAAGGCGGCCCGGGCTGCGTCCATCACCTCGGTGTCGGTGGCCAGCGGGCGACCATAGCGGATGTTCTCCATCGCGTTGGCGCTGAACACCACGCTGTCTTGCGGCACGATACCGATGCGCCCGCGCAGGTCGTCGAGCGACAGTTGCTTCACCGACACGCCATCGATGCTGACTTCGCCGTCGGTCACGTCGTAGAAGCGCAGCAGAAGTTGAAACACCGTGCTCTTGCCGGCACCGCTGGGGCCGACCAGCGCCACTGTTTCGCCGGCGCGGATGTCGAGGCTGAAGTCAGATAGCGCCGCTTGCGACGGCCGCGACGGATCGCGAAAGTTGACGCCATGCAGCGCCAGCGACGAGCCGCGTTGCACTGCCGGCAGCGCGGTGGGCTGTGCCGGCGACTTGATCGGCGACTGTGTGGCCAGCAGTTCCATCAGCCGCTCGGTCGCGCCAGCGGCGCGCAGCAGGTCGCCATAGACCTCGGCCAGCACCGCCACGCCGCTGACCAGAATGATCACGTACACCACCGTCTGCCCCAGGGGGCCGGCGGTGATCTCGCCGCGCGCCACCGCCTGCGTGCCCTGGTACAGGCCCCACAGCAGCGCGCCGAAGGTGGCGGTGATGATGAAGCCGACCAGCAGCGAGCGCAAACGCGTGCGGCTGATCGCGGTGGCAAAGGCGTTTTCGGTCGAGCGGTTGAAGCGATCGGCCTCACGCCCTTCCTGCACGTAGCTTTGCACCACCGGAATCGCGTTCAGCACCTCGGCCGCAATGGCGCTGGAATCGGCCACCCGGTCCTGGCTGGCGCGGCTGAGCTTGCGGATGCGCCGCCCGAAATACAGCGACGGCAGCACCACCAGCACCAAAATGCCCAGCACCTGCGACATCACCACCGGGTTGGTGATGATCAGCATCGTCATCGCGCCGATGCCCATCACCGCGTTGCGCAGGCCCATGCTCAGCGACGAGCCCACCACGGTTTGCACCAGCGTGGTGTCGGTGGTCAGGCGGCTCAACACCTCGCCGGTCTGCGTGGTCTCGAAAAACTGCGGGCTCTGCTTGACCACGTGTGCGTAGACCGCGCTGCGCAGGTCGGCCGTGACTCGCTCGCCCAGCCAGCTCACCATGTAGAAGCGCAGTGCCGAAAACAAGCCCAGCGCCGCGCCGACGGCGAACAGTTCGAAAAAGTGCTCGCGCAACGCCATCACCCGCGCGCCCGGATCGGTGGCGACGATGCCCTGGTCGATCAGCGATTTCAACGCCACCGGAAACACCAGCGTGCTGACCGCCGCCAGCACCAGGAACAGCACCGCCAGTGCAATCCGACCCCGATACGGCCGCAGAAACGGCAGCAGGCCGCTCAGTGAGCGAACGTTCTTCGCTGCGGCCGGCTTGCCCGGAACGGGCGCCGCGGGTGGCATGGCCGGTGGCGTGGCAGGTTGCGTGGCGGTGGCGGGGACAGCGCGGGGCAGGGCGGGACTGGACATGGCGCGAGTGTATCGGGGGCGGCCTTGTGCACCCCAGCGGGCCCCACGCTCATCTAAGTGCCTTGACAAAGGTTGCATAGGCAAGTAGATTCCGTTCACTGCTTCCAGCGGACACCACCGTGACCCGAATCACCACCCCTGTCGAGTTCTACAGCGCCCACGGCTACTGTGCCGAAGAAAGCGTGGGCTACCTGATGAAACGCGTCATGCTGTCCATCATCTATCAGGCCGACAAACGACTCGACGAACACGGGCTGACCAGCGCGCAGTGGGGCCCTTTGCTGCGCTTGCGCAGCACCGGCGGTTCCACGGTGGCCGAACTCGCGCGCTGGCTGCAGACGGATGCCGGCGCGATGACCCGCCTCCTCGACCGGCTGGAGAAAAAAGGTCTGTGCAAACGGGTCCGTTCCACCGAAGACCGGCGCGTCGTTCAGGTCGAACTCACGCCCGATGGCGAGGCAGCGATCGAGGAAGTGCCTGCCGTGCTGGCCGAGGTGATGAACGCGCACTTGACCGGGTTCTCCAAAAGCGAATGGCAGGCCCTGAAGACCTACCTGCAACGCATGCTCAAAGCCGGTGAAACTCTGAAGGACGCCGCTTGAAGCGACCCACCTGTGCGACTGCCCGATTGCTCTTTTTTTCGCCTAATTAACTGCCTAAGCAAATGAAGCCACAACAACCGTTAACCCTGATGGCCTCGATGGCATCGGCGCCAGACGCGCCTTGCGGCGCGCGAAGCAGCCTGCCCGTGCTGGGCGCGATCATCGTGTCGATCGCCTCCAGCATCGTGCTCATCCTCAGCGGTTGCGCCAGCAGCGCCGGCATTGCGCCGACCGCACGCATCACCGCGCCGAACAGCATCGGCCTCGACGCTGCCACGGTCGTGCCGCTGATCGACGCCGACTGGTGGCGCGGCTTCGGCGACCCGGCATTGACCGATCTGGTCGAGCACGCGCTGGCCGACAACCCCAGCCTGAAAGTCGCGCAGGCGCGACTGGCACGCGCGCAGGCGGCGGTTGCCGGCACGCAGGCTGCCGACGGCCCGCAAGTCAACGGCTCGCTCGACGTGACGCGCCAGCGCTTCAGCGGCAACAGCATCTACCCACCGCCCATCGGTGGATCGATCCGCACGCTGGGCACGGCGCAGGTCGGCGGCTCGTGGGAGCTCGACTTCTTCGGCCGCAACAGCACCGCCATTGCTGCGGCCGTGGGCATGCAGCGCGCTGCGCAGGCCGATGTGCAGGCGGCGCGCAGCGTGCTGGCCAGCAATGTGGCGCGCAGCTACGTGCAACTCGGCCGGCTGTTCGAACAGCGCAACGTCGCGGTTCGCTCACTGACGCAGCGCGACGAAACGCTGGCGCTCATCAAGCAGCGCGTGCAAGGCGGGCTGGACACCACGGTTGAGCAGCGCCAGGGCGAGGGCGCCCTGCCCGAATCGCGCCAGCAGATCGAGCAGCTCGACGAACAGATCATGCTGACGCGCCACGCCTTGGCCGCTCTGACGGCCCAGCCGCCCGCCGCGCTCGACGGTCTGGTGGCTGCGCTGCGCGACGTGCAGGTGCTGCCACTGCCCGCCGCCGTGCCGGCCGACCTGCTGGGCCGCCGCGCCGACATTGCCGCCGCGCGCTGGCGCGTCGAGGCCGCCACCAGCGACATGCAAAGCGCGAAGGCGCAGTTCTATCCGAACGTCAACCTGACAGCCTTCGTCGGCCTGGCCAGCATCGGGCTCGACCGGCTGGTGAAGTCCGGCAGCGAGCAGTACGGCGCCGGCCCCGCCATTCGGCTGCCGATCTTCGATGCAGGCCGCCTGCGCGCCAACCTGCGCGGCAAGAGTGCCGACGTGGACGCAGCCGTCGAGAGCTACAACGGCGCCGTGCTCGACGCCGTTCACGACGTGGCCGACCAGATCGGCTCGCTGCGTTCGATAGCGCGTCAACAGGCGCAGCAGACGACCGCGCAGTCGGCGGCGGAATCGGCCTACGACCTTGCCACGCAGCGCTTCAAGGCCGGGCTGGGCAGCTACCTGACGGTGCTGAACGCCGAGGCCGGCGTGCTGAGCCAGCGCCGCCAGTCGGTCGACCTGCGGGCGCGCGCCCTCGAGACCCAGATTTTGCTGATCCGATCGCTTGGTGGTGGTTATGCCGACACCACGGCCGACACCGCTGGCGACACCCCTGCGGTCAGCGCTGCCCGACCGAATCCCGGAGTAACTTCATGACGACCGCCGACACCACCAACACCACCAACGCCGCGACGCCCACCATCCCCGCCGCGCCGCCGGCCCACACCGCCCGCCGCAAAGCCCTGACGGCGGTGACCGCCGCGGTGGCCGTTGCGGGCATCGCCTACGGCGCGTACTGGGCGCTGGTGCTGAACCACTTCGAGTCCACCGACAACGCCTATGTGCAGGGCGACGTGGTGCAGCTCACGCCGCAGGTCGGCGGCACGGTGGTCGCCATCAACGCCGACGACACCGATCACGTGAAGGCAGGGCAGTTGCTCGTCAGGCTGGACCCGGCCGATGCGCAGATCGCGCTCGACCAAGCCGAGGCCCAGTTGGCGCAAACCGTGCGCGAGGTGCGCACGCTGTACGCCAACAACGGCAGCCTTCGAACCCAAATCGCACTGCGCGAGGCCGACCTGGCCCGCACGCAAAGCGAGGTGGCGCGCGCACAAGACGACGTGACCCGCCGCGCCCCGCTGCTGGCCAGCGGCGCCGTCGGCAAGGAAGAGTTCAACCACGCCAGCTCGCAACTCGCAGCAGCCAAGAGCAGCGCCGCAGCAGCGCAGGCGGCTGTGGGCGTGGCGCGCGAGCAGCTCGCCGCCAACCAGACGCTGACCGACGGCATTGCGGTGGAACAGCACCCGAACGTGCTGCGCGCCGCAGCGCGCGTGCGTGAGGCCTACCTGGCGCTGAAGCGTGCCGACCTGCTGGCACCCGTCGATGGCTACGTGGCCAAGCGCAGCGTGCAACTGGGCCAGCGCGTGCAGGCGGGCTCGCCGCTGATGTCGGTGATTGCGCTGAACCAGGTCTGGGTCGAGGCCAACTTCAAGGAAAGCCAGCTGCAGAACCTGCGCATCGGCCAACCGGTCACGCTGTTGGCCGACGTGTACGGCAAGAAGGTCGAGTACCACGGCAGCATCGAGGGCCTGGGTGCGGGCACCGGCTCGGCCTTCGCGCTGCTGCCGGCGCAGAACGCAACCGGCAACTGGATCAAGGTGGTGCAGCGGGTGCCGGTGCGCATTGCGCTCGACGGGAAAGAGCTCGTCAGCCACCCGCTGCGCGTGGGCTTGTCGATGGACGCGAAGGTCGACATCAGCCGCACCGAAGGCCGCATGCTGGCCGATGCCTCGCGTGCGTCGCCCGGCGCGCAGACCCGTGTGTTCGACGCCGACAACAGCGCCGCCAATGCGCAGGTGCGCAAGATCATCGTCGCCAACGGCGGCCGCGTGGGCGCGGTGGCGCAGGCCGGCGATGCACACGTGGCCGCTGCGCCGCGACATGCTGCGCCGCCGGCAGCGTCGGCCGAGGCCGCGTCGGTCGCGCGGCTGGCCGCCGGCAACGTGCCGCAGGCCACGCGGCTGAAGTGAGCGTGCGGAGCGCTTGAGCATGTCTTCGACCACTGCCGCACTGCCGGCTACACCGAGCGCTTCGGGCGCTGCGGGCGCTTCGAGCGTTTCTGGCACCAATGCCGAAGCGCCGGCCAGCGCGCGGCCCCCCGCCGCCTTTGCGCCGTTGCAGGGTCGCGAGCTGGTGCTGGGCACCATCGCGCTGTCGCTCGCCACCTTCATGAACGTGCTCGACACGTCGATTGCCAACGTGTCGATCCCGGCCATCGCCGGCGACATGGGCGTCAGTCCGGCGCAGGGCACCTGGGTCATCACCTCGTTCGCGGTGGCCAACGCGATCTCGGTTCCGCTGACCGGCTGGCTCACGCAGCGCTTCGGCCAGGTGCGCCTGTTCACCGCCAGCGTGCTGCTGTTCGTGATCGCATCGTGGCTGTGCGGGCTGGCGCCGAACATCGGCATGCTGATCGCGTTTCGCGTGCTGCAGGGCCTGGTGGCCGGGCCGATGATTCCGCTGTCGCAGACCCTGCTGCTGGCCAGCTACCCGGCCGCCAAGGCCGGCACCGCGATGGCGATGTGGGCGATGACGGTGCTGGTGGCACCGGTGGCCGGCCCACTGCTCGGCGGCTGGATCACCGACAACATGGCGTGGCCGTGGATCTTCTACATCAACATCCCGGTCGGCCTGTTCGCTGCCGCGCTCACGTGGTCGATCTACAGCAAGCGCGACCCCGGCCCGCGCCGCGTGCGTCTCGACGTGGTGGGCCTGGTGCTGCTGGTGCTGTTTGTCGGTGCGATGCAGATCATGATCGACAAGGGCAAGGAGCTCGACTGGTTCGAGTCTGGCCAGATCATCTGGCTGGCCGTAATTGCGGTGGTGAGCTTCCTGTTCTTCCTCGCCTGGGAGCTGACCGACCAGCACCCCATCGTCGACCTGCGGCTGTTCATGCGGCGCAACTTCCTGACCGGCACGCTGTCGCTGTCGATCGCCTACGGCCTGTTCTTCGGCAACGTGGTGCTGTTGCCGCTGTGGCTGCAGCAGTACATGGGCTACACCGCCACCTGGGCCGGCCTGGCCACCGCGCCGGTGGGCATCCTGGCCATCGTGCTGTCGCCGTGGGTGGGCAAGAACGTGGGCAAGATCGACCCGCGCAAGCTGGCCACGGTGGCGTTCTTCGGCTTCGGCGTGGTGCTGTGGATGCGCTCGCACTTCAACGCGCAGGCCGACTTCGTCACCATCCTGATCCCCACGGTCTTGCAGGGCGCGGCGATGGCGTTCTTCTTCATCCCGCTGCAGGCCATCGTGTTCTCAGGCCTCACGCCCGACCGCATGCCGTCGGCGGCGGGCTTGTCGAACTTCGTGCGCATCACCGCCGGTGCGGTCGGCACCTCGCTGTTCACCACGCTGTGGGAAAGCCGCGCCAGCCTGCACCACGCGCAATTGAGCGAGGCCATCAACGCCAGCAACGGCGCTGCCACCCAAACCCTGAGCCAGTTGCAGGCCAGCGGCCTCAGCCCGCAGCAGGCACTGGCCAGCATCAACCGCACGATCGACCAGCAGGCCTACACGATGGCGGTGACCGACGTGTTCTACCTGTCGGCGCTGCTGTTCTTCGTGTTGATCGGCGTGATCTGGTTGTCGCGGCCCAAGCCGGGTGGCGGCGCGGGAGGCGGCGGCGCGCATTGAAGCCGCAAACTCACATCCGCAGCGTGGCGGCGTAGCCGGTCATCTCCAGGTAGCCACGGCCGATGCGCCGGCCGGCGGGGTCGCGCAGTTCACTCAGGCCTTCCCAGTAGATCGCGCCGGTGCTGTTGCGGCTGTCCAGCTCCTGGTCGTCGAGCAGCGACGCGACGCCGAACGCGCCCACTGGCGTTTGCACAGCCCACGCCACCGGATAGGTCGCGCCGCTGGACGCACTGCGCCAGGTGCGGCCGGCGGTGAAGCGCACCTCGTCGGCGCCGAACACCGTCAGCACGCCGGCGCTGCTGCGAAAGCTGCCGCCGGCGTAGAGCGCGCTGCCGTCGGCGCGCCGGATGCGGAACGCCATCAACGCGCCGCCGTCGTCCAGGTTCATGCCGATCCAGTCCCAGCCCACCGCTTGCGGGTCCAGCACCGAGTCGCTCCACTCGTGGTCCAGCCAGGCGCGGCCCTGAACCGCTACGGCCTTTCCGCTGCGCGTGAGTTGGCCGCTGACAGCGAGCTGCGGCACGCTGTAATAGTGGCTGGCCTGCGCCGCGAGCGGTCCTTTGCGCGAGTAGCCGGCCTCGCCTTGCAGCAGCGTCGGCTGCATGGCCGCCAGCGCGAAGTCGAACGAGAAATCGCGGCTCACGATGTGCGTGCGGTAGCGGCTGGCTGCGGGCGCGCCGTCGCGCTCCAGCGTCCAGTCGCCCAGCTTCAAGCGCGTCTCGCCTTCGGCCGCCGAGGCGCGGCCGAAACCCGCCCGCGCAATGCGCTGGTCGTGGCGCATGCGGCCGGCGGTCAGGTCGGTCAAGGCGACATGCGCGAAGTGCAACTGGCTCGCTGCGAAGCGACTCGGGTGGTCGGCCGGCACGTCGGTGCGCGAGCGGAAAAACGTGACCTGGAAGCCCAGCCTGTCAGCGCCGCTTTCCAGCGCGCCGGTGATGTACCACCACTCGGTGCGCGTCTCGGGGTGGGCGCCGAAATCGGCCGGAAAGACCAGCGGGCGAGGGCGCACGCCGGCTGCGTGTGATGGCAGGGCCCACGGCAGTGCGAGGGTCGCGCCTGACAGCAGCAGGGCGCGTCGATGGACACGTTTGATCATCACCAATCCTCCTTCACCGCCAGCGCCATCTGCCGCCCCGCCGCGCTGCGTGCCGACAGCCAGGCGGTCACGGTGCCGGCCGCCATCACCGCGCCGCACAGCAGCGCCAACCGACCCCAGGGCAGCAGCAGGTCCATGGTCCAGTGAAAGCTTTGCGGGTTCACCACGTGCACCAGCACCACGCTGACGGCCAGGCCCAGTGCCAGCCCCAGCAGCGCGCCGGTGGCCGTCCACACCGCGCCTTCCACCGCCACCACGGTCATCACTTGCGTTCGCGTGAGGCCCAGGTGCGCCAGCAGGCCGAACTCCTTTCGGCGCGCCAGCACCTGCGCCGAAAAACTGGCCGCAATGCCGAACAGACCGATGGCGATGGCCACCGCCTGCAGCCAGTAGGTGACCGCAAAACTGCGGTCGAAAATGCGCAGCGAGGTGCTGCGAATCTCGGCCACCGACGCGAATTCCAGCAGCGCGCCGTCGAAGCCGCGCGCACTCGCACGGTCGCGCAGCGCCTGCTGAACGCCGGCCAGGTTCGCACCGGGTTGCAGCCACAGCGCAAGGTCGTTGATGCGCACATCGCCACTCAGCCGCTGGTAGTCGGCGGCGGCCAGCGCCACGGCGCCGAACTGCCGCGCGTAGTCGCGCCAGACACCGCGCACGAACACGCGAATCGTGCGGCCATCGGGCAGCGGCAGCTCAAAGCGTGAGCCAGGCGCGGCGCCGTACAGGCTGACCATCGCCTCGCTCACATACGCCGCCGTCTCGCCCGCCGGCAGCGGCAGCAGGTCGCCCACCAGCGGCAGGCTGCGTGCGGGGTCGGGCAAGGGCCGCGCAACGACGAACACCGCCGCGCGGCGCGGGTCGATCAGCACCTGCACCACGCGCTGCGCCTCGACGCGCAGCACGCCGGTGATGCCAGCTGCGTCGCTCAACAGCGCAGGCGGCAGGCTGACCACGTCGCCCGCCGACGTGCTTGATGCGGCGCGTGCGTACAGGTCGGCGGGCAGCACGGTGTCCAGCCACTGTGTGACCGATTCGCGGAAGCTCGCAACCATCACCGTCAGCGCCACCGACAAGCTCAGCGCGGCCACCACGCCGGCCACCGCGATGGTGGCGGTGTGGCGCTGGTGCCGGGCCCGCTCGACGGCCAGCAGCGCCAGCGGATTCGACGGCGGTTTCAGCCAGCCCAGCAGCAGGCCCACGCCGGCCGGCACACAGGCAATGCCGCCGAGCAGCAGCAGCGCGACCGACGCATACGCCGCCAGCGGCAGGTCGAACAGCGGCGGCAGCAGCGCCAGCAACACACTCGCGAGCAGCATTGCCGGGCCCAGCCAGCGCATCAACGCGGGGTTCGCCGGCGCGGCGTCGCCCAGGCCCTTCAAGGCCTGCGCCGGTGCCAGGCCTTGCGCTGCGCGCGCCGGCACCCAGCCGCCCACCACGGCCGCCACCACGCCCAGGCCGCCGTAGATGGCGGCTGCTGCGGCGCTGAATTGCAGCGTCGGCGTGACGCCCGGAAAGTAGCCGCCGCCCAGGTCGCCGGCCAGCAAGCGGAGGGCCAGTGCGGCGAGTGCGGTGCCGAGCGCCAGGCCGAGCACGCTGCCCAGCAAACCGAGCAAGGCCGATTCCAGCAGCACCAGGTGCAGCCGCTGGCGTGCCGTCATGCCCAGCACGCCGAGCAAGGCCAGTTGCGGCTGTCGTTTGGCGACCGACAACGACAGGATCGAAAACACCAGAAACGCGCCGGTGAACATCGCCACCAGCGCCAGCACCGTCAGGTTCACGCGGTAGGCGCGCGACAGGTTCGAGACCCGCTGCGCCGCTTCGTCGGGCAACGCGACGCGCACGCCGTCGGGCAGCGCCAGTTGCTTCAGCACCGCGTCGCGATCGGCACCCGGCTGCAAGCGCACGTCGATGCGGCTCAGGCGGCCGAGCCAGCCGAACGCCGCCTGCGCGCCGGCGATGTCCATCACCGCCAGCGCCGCACCGCCCGCTGCCACGCTGCCCTGCACCTGCAGCTCGGTGATGCCTTGTGGCGTCTGCACGCGCAGCAGGGTGCCGTCGGCCGGCTCGCCGAGCTTCTGGCGCGCGCTGGCGTTCAGGAACACGGCTTGCGGGTCGAACAGCGCGAAGCGGTCGGCGTCTTTGCGAAGCTGCGGCAACAGCGCGGGCGACAGCGGCGCGGCCACCAGCGCGTCCAGCCCCAGCACGCGCAGCGCCACGCGCTGGCCCTGCGCGTTCAGCGCCTGCGTTTCCAGGTCGACCACCGGGCTGGCCAGAGCGACCTGCGGCTGCGCAGCGACGCGGGCGTACAGCGCTTCGTCGAAGCCGCCGCGCTGTGCGCGCAACTCGAAGTCGGGGTCGCCGTTGACCGAGCGCACCGCCGAGCTGAATTCGCTCAACGCCGACTGGTTGATCAACTGCACCGAAAACGCCAGCGCCACGCCCAGCATCACCGCCAGCAAGGCCGCCGCGCTGCGCCACGGGTGGTGGCGAAGTTCGGGCCACGAGAGTTCACGCAGCAAGGCAATCACGCCCTCATTCCTTCACTCCCTCACCCTCGAACATGCCCGTCGCCGTCAGCGTCAACACGCGATCCGCCCGCGCTGCGGCGGCGCGCGAATGCGTCACCAGCACACAGGCCGCGCCTTGCTCGCGTACTTGCGCCACCAGCACGTCGAGCACGCGGGCGGCGGTGGTGGGGTCGAGGTTGCCGGTGGGCTCGTCGGCCAGGATCAGTTGCGGCCGGTGCACGATGGCGCGTGCAATGGCGACCCGCTGCATTTGCCCGCCCGACAGCGTTTGCGGCAGCCGCGCCTCCAGCCCGTTCAAGCCAACCGCATCGATCACCTGCTGCACCCGCGCCGGGTCGGGCCGGCCCAGCAGCAACAGCGGCAGCGCCACGTTGTGCGCCACGCTCAAGTGCGGCAGCACGTGGAAGGCCTGGAACACGAAGCCCAGGTGCGCGCGGCGGAACAGCGCCTGCCCGGCCTCGGGCAGGTCGGTGATGTTCGTGCCGGCCATTTGCACGCAGCCGGCGTCCACCGTGTCCAGCCCCGCAATGCAGTTCAGCAGCGTCGACTTGCCGACGCCCGACTCGCCGAGGATGGCGACGAACTCGCCCTCGGGCAGGCGCAGGTCCACGTTTGCGAACACCGGTACATCGCCGTAGCGCTTGCTCAGTTGCCCAACGTCGAGCAGCGGCCTGCGTGCCGGCGCAGCCAACGCGTCACGCTGCATCGGCGGCCCGCAGCTGTTGCAGTGCCAGTGCCGTCACTTGTGCCAGCGCATCGGCCGCGTCGCAGGCCACCACCTGCCGCTGCGCCATGCTGCGCAGCCAGGTGAGCTGGCGCTTGGCGAGCTGGCGGGTGGCGGCGATGCCGCGCTCGGGCAAGGTGAACAGGTCGTCTTCGACCAGGCACTCCCAGGTTTGCCGATAACCCACGCAGCGCATCGACGGCATGTCGGCCGTCAGGTCGCCGCGGTTGCCCAGGTCGCGCACCTCGCTGACCAGGCCTTGTTCCAGCATTTGCATGAAGCGATTTTCGATGCGCTGGTGCAGCCACGCGCGGTCGCTGGGCTCGAGCGAAATCAGCGGCGGCAGCGCGCGCTGCGGCTTGTCGGTGTGAAAGCTCGACAGCGGCTTGCCGCTGACGCGAAACACCTCCAGCGCGCGCTGGATGCGCTGCTGGTCGGCGGGCTTCAGGCGCGCGGCGGTGACGGGGTCGACCCGCTGCAGTTCCTTGTACAGCGCGTGCAGACCTTCGCGTTCGCACTTCGCATTCAGCGCGGCGCGCACCTCGCGGTCGGCGGCGGGCATCGCGTCCAGCCCTTCGAACAGCGCCTTGAAATACAGCATGGTGCCGCCCACCAGCAGCGGCAGGTGGCCGCGCGCATGGATGTCGGCGATGAGCTGCTGCGCGTCGACCACGAAGCGCGCGGCCGAATAGGCCTGCGACGGATCGATGATGTCGATCAGGTGGTGCGGAACCTGCGCACGCTCGGCCGGCGTGGGCTTGGCGGTGCCGATGTCCATGCCGCGGTACACCAGGGCCGAATCGACGCTGACGATTTCGACGGCGCGCACCTCGGCCAGCGCCTGCGCAATGGCCAGTGCGGCAGCGGTCTTGCCCGACGCGGTGGGACCGGCCAGGCAAAGGTAGAAGGGGAGTTCGGTCATGTGAGTTTTGCGTGGGGAATCGGAGTGTTGCTGCCCGCAGGGCCTTCGCCGTGGCGCTGCACGAGTGTCCACGCCACCGCAGCCACGCCGATGCTGAAAGCGCCCACGCCCAGCGTCAGCGGGTACACGGTGCCGTTCAGCGCGCGGCCCAGCCATTGGCCCGCGCCGAACGCACTGAGCATCATCACGAAGCCCGACAGTGACGCAGCGGTGCCGGCCTTTTCAGGGAACGGGCCGACGGCACCGGCCTGGCCGCAGGGCTGATGAATGCCGTGGCCCATCGCGTACAACCACTGCGGCGCCAGCAGCGCCCACACGGTGTGTACACTGGCCAGGCTGAGCGCGGCGGCGCCCACACCGCCGGTCAGCGTCAACACCCCGCCGATGGCCACCGAGCGCCGCAGGCCGTGCCTTGGCAGCAGGCGGCGGCATAGCCAGGTGCCGACGATGTAGGCCACCGAATTGCTGGCAACAACGGCGCCGTACATCATGCGCGAGGTGCCCAGCACGCCGATGTAGACGAACGACGACGCCGCCAGGAACACGAACAGCCCGCCGTAACTGAAGGTGATCAACGCCGTCCAGGCGCGGAAGGTCGGGTTGCGCAGCACGCTGCCCCAATTGCGCAGCAGCGGCCGCAGTTCGGTCGCGTGAACGTTCTTTTGCGGCACGGTTTCTTCGAAGCGCCATCCGATGTACGCCAGCGTGCCGGCACCGAACAGCGCCGGCATCAGCAACGCCACGCGCCAGTTCAGCGCCTGCACCGCCAGCCCGCCGATCAGCGGGCTCAGGCCGGCGATCACGCCCAGGCCGGTCAGCGAACGCGACAGCACCCGTGCGCCTTCGGCCGGCGCGAACAGGTCGCGCACGATGGAGCGGCCGCAGGTCACTGCGGCGGCCATCGCTGCGCCTTGCAAGACACGGCAGGCGATCAGCCATTCGATGCCGGGCGCGAGCGCGCTCAGCACACTGGCCGCGCAGTAGACGGCCATGCCCCACAGCAGCACCGGCCGGCGGCCGAAGCGGTCGGCCAAAGGGCCGCAGACGAGTTGCGCGATGCCGAAGGCGAGGATCAACGCCGACAGCGTCAACTGCGCTGCGGCAACGTCGGTGTGAAGGGCCGCCGTGAGCGTGGGCAGGGCCGGCAGATAGAGGTCGGTGGTGACCGGCTGAATGCCGAGCAGCAGGGTCAGCATCATCACCACCACCGCCGGGCTCATGCGGCGCGGTGAGGTGTTTTCAAGGGGCATGCAACGAGCGTATCAGGCCGCTGCATGCCCCTTCGTCAAGCCTTCGCCAACCCCACCAATACTCAGTTCACACCGTGACGGGCCTCGCCTTGCGTGCCGCCACCGCAATGCCGGCCAGCCCCGCCAGCAACAGCGCCCAGGTCTGCGGCTCGGGCACGGCGGCGGTGATGCTGCCGCCGTACGAACCTGGCCCGCCCGGGTTGCCGTCTTTGTCGAGCACGGCACCAAACACGGTCAGCGTCAGCGGCACGTCGTTGTTCACGAACGCACTGAACGAAAAGTTGATCTGGCCCAGCTCGGGGAAGAAGCTGAAGTTTTGATCGTTCAGGCTGGCTGTGAAAAAGCTGACCGGCCCGCTGAGGCTGGACAGGCTGACCGACACCCGGCCCCGAAACGAATCGGGGATGAAGCTGAAGGTGTCGATGAACAGTCCGTCCACCGGCTGCACGAAACTGCCGGTGAACGTGCCCGGCCCGGTGGGCAGCAAGACCACCGGGTCGGGCGTGGCTGCGATGGATGCGCCGGCCGCGCCTGCGATGGCGGCCGCCGCAATAAGGTGCTTCAAGTTCATGGTGATTTCCTTGTCGTGTGGGTACTGTGAGTACCGTGGGTACAGGCCATCACTTCGCGCCCGGGATCGGCGTGGCGAAGTACGGGAAGCCGCTCAGCAGCGGGCGTGTGGCCTGGTCCACCGCGTCGTGCAGCTTGAACGAGGTTTCTTTCAGCGGCACGGCCGACGGGTTGCAGGCCAGGCCGAAGCCCAGCTTGTCGGTGTTGCCGTTGGCCATGCACAGCCCGCCCATCACCGCCACCAGCGAGATATCGACCACGTCGTCTTTCGGACGCCGGCCGTTCGGGTAGCCCGCGTTGTCGGTGCCACCGGCCAGGATGTTGCCGACGATGCCCAGCCGGTTCTGGCCCGCGAACGGCACTGCCGGAATGGCCGTGTTCAAGCGCAGCATTTCAGACGCCGTGATGGTCGCCAACTGGTTCACGCCCTTGATGCCGGTAAGGAAGGTGGTGACCAGGTCGTTGCGGCCCGGGTTGCTGGGTGCAAAGGCGCCCGGTGCCTGGCCGAACGCGACCTCGATCAACGCCGGCAGCGTGGGGTTGGTCACGTAGTCGGCAAACTGGCCGTCGCCGCTGGGCACGCTGCTGTTGAAGCGGTCTTTGTCGGGCAGGCCGATCACCACCTCGTTTACCAGCGGCATGCCCAGGCGCGACACCTGGGTCCAGTTTCCGCCCGCAATCACCGTGGTGCCGTGGCCCTTGGCCGGGCTGGGCGTCAGGTACTGGCCCTGGCGCAGGCTGGCACTCGTCCAGCCGCCGATCACCGGGTGCGCAGCGTCGGTGCGCAGGCAGGCGGCCGGCACCTCGATGGCCAGTTCGGTCACGTTCTTGTCGGCCAGGTCGTCCATGCCGGCATTGATCAACGTCGGGTCGGTGATGACCGCCAGCGGTGCGTTCACCAGGTCGAAGATCACGCCCAGGTTCACCGCGAACGGGTCTTTGCGCTGGCCCACGAACAGCTTGCCCGGCGCGGCGCAGCCCGGAATGTTCACGCTGTAGATGTGCTTGGCCGCATAGCCCGCGTAGTCGGGAATCGTCTTGGTGCCGATGTTGTCGACCGGCTTGTCGAAGGTGGCCGAGCCGCCGTTCGCGTTGGTGATCGCGGCACTGGCTCCGGTGCGGCGGTCACCGCGAATGATGTTGACGGTGAAGCTCTCGTTCAGGTTCAGCGACGGTGACTTCAGGTCGGTGACCGCGCCCGCCTGGATCAGCGGGATCGGCACCATCTTGTTCATGATCGGCAGCGCAATCGACTTCAGCGTGTTCTTGAACTTGAACTGGAAGGTGATGTCTTCCTTCGCGTCGCCGTTGTTGTCGATGTGGATCTCGTAAAGCGCGTTCGGGTCGAGCGAGAAGTAATTCGGTCCGCCGTACGGGTCTTGCAGGGGCAGGTAGTTGGCGATCAGCGTCACGAAGCCAGCGCGCCCGCCAGTGCCATTGGCGGCCACGCCTTCGTAGCTGTTGAACATGTAGAAGTCGGTGGCGTCGACCTTAGGTTGCGTGGCGATGAACGGCGCCTCGCGGTGGCTCGATGCCTGCGCGCCGGTGATGCAGGCGCCGGCGGCAAGCGCGGCCACCAGCGGCAACAGGCGCGGCGATTTGAACAAGAAGGTTTGCATGCGGTGATCCTCGGAGTGTTTTGGCGAATGAGAGCGAACCGGTGAGCGCCGGCCCGTGGCCATCGCTCGGAGGTGGCTTACGCAGGGCAGCGTGGGGCGGATGCGCGCGATCGCGTGCCGGGCGACTTCGTTCTAGGGGGGTCTCAATCGGCGCTTGGCGCAGTGCGCTGCACGCCGTGCCGCGCTGCCCGGTTCGCCCTTAACTCTTTGAAGGGGTAGTGACGCAAATCGTCCCGCCCCGCAACTGAAAACTGCACAAAGTCGTCAACCAAGTAACGGCAGGTTTAATGACAACAATGTCATTTTCAGAATCTGGGCCATCGCTTCCACTTCAGGCACGAGCAATCAGCGCACAGCAGTTGGAGTAGACGCATGAGCACACAGAATGAAGTTGGTACGGGCTTGCTTACGTACAAAATCGCGGGTGTATTGATACTGTCGACATACTTGATTTCGTGCGGGGGATCGTCCAGCCCGAGCGCTTCGGTGGATATTCCTCCGGTCGCGGTAAATCCAACCGAACCCACCGCATCCAGTCCGCCGGTTGCGCCGGTGGCGCCAACCCCACCATCGCCACCATCACCATTTGGCCTGCAAGGCTTCGCCCAATGTGGCAGTGAGGGCAGTACGGTCGACTTGAAAGTTAAAACCCATCTGGCGTACGGCAATAACAATGCCTTCGTCTATTTGTTCAACCAGATCGGCATTGTCAAAACGACCAGCGAAACCTTCGGAAGCGACCCAATTTTCGGAACCGGCAAGCTGGTTTACTGCAAACCGGTGGTCGACGGCGCCGATACCCTGGCATTCTCTGCCGCTATGGCGAAAATCAAACTGCACCAGGCAGGCACCGCACTTCTTACTGCCGCGCAGATCAACGACCAAACCAGCATTCTCGCGTCGACCATGTTCACGCTGGTCGATACCGAGGCTGCAATAGTCGCCGCACTGTCCATCGTAGAACAATACGACAAACAAGAAGGTACCTTCTTCATCGGTGCTAAAACCAAGAACGGGTTCCCCAACAAACCCGGTACTGCCGATGGCTTCGAGATGGCGCGCGCCGCGTTCACGCTGCAGCAAGGCATTTACGATCACGCGTTCGCGCCAGCTGCATTCGCGAAGTATCGTTCGCTGCTGGCCGGCAAGAAGTTCGCCACCTCCGACTTCTTCCCCGGCAAAGTCAAACTGCCGGCCGACCCGGCCCGCATCTACACCGCGAAAATCAACGCGTCCATGCCTAAGTTCTGGGGCAAGCCCACAGCGTTTTCGAGCAGCCCCGCGCTTCGGCCGACGGGCTACTACCTGGCAGCTGGCGATGTAGCAACCGTCACCGTGCCGGCCGCCATGGTCGGCAAGGGCTACACGATTCAGGTCGGAGCGAACAAGCAAGACAAAACCGGCAGCGGCCCGGTGCGCAGGTTCTTTAGAATCAGCGGTAAGTTCCAGATCAACAGTACCACCACCGAAATTGCCAATCCATTTGGCGGTGGTATTTACATCAACACACCTTATCTGGCCGATGCCGGCGTCGTTGACGTGCAAATCAAGAATGCGGTGCCCGCGCCGTTCTTCTCGGCCACCGCGCACAACAAGACTACGCTTGCAGAATGGCTGGCCACGCAGCGAAACAACCCCGCGCCGTGGGCCGATTTCGAGAGCGACAAGTTCATGATGCAGGTGCCGACCAGCTTCATCTACAACTATGCAGACCCCGTCGAGCTGATGCGGCATTGGGATATGCGGATGGATGCCGTGTCGGAATTGATCGGCCAACCCCTGGTCAGGAACAACGTCATCCTGTATATCCAGGCAGACACCGACATCATGTTCAGCGGTTACGGCATCGGATACCCCGCCATCAACAACGCCTACAACCCGAACGACGCCACAGATGGCAACCAGAAAATCTGGTATTTGAATGCCAGCAGCGACTTCTGGCAGACCGAGTTCCATGAACTGGGGCACGCTCAACTCTTCAGCAATTTCCCTGGCGAGGGCGAGGCTGCGGTGAACCTATTAGCGGCTGCGGTGTGGAACAAGAAATACGGTGTCGACCTCGACGTTGCCCTCGGAAAGTCATTTCTCAACTTTGCGCAGATCACCCGCAACCAGGCGGCACTGAACTGGATGGTCACGCCGAACTTCCGGGCCGGCAAGCCGATGGACATTTCCAACACCACGAAAGACGAGGTGCGTTATCAGCAGCGCGGCTATGCCAAGTATGTTGAGGTTGCCGCGTTGTTCAGTTGGAGTGCCCTGGAAAATTTCTACAAGCAAGAGAATCTCGATTTCATCACGCCGGCGGCCAGCGACGGCCTGGCATCGGTTGACAGCCGAATTTTCAGAATGTCGAAGTCGGCTGGCGCCGACCTGACTCCGCTGATTCACTTTTGGGGTGTGCAGCCGGTCGACAGCGTGAAACTCAGCGCCGCAATGGCCGGGGCGGGCTTGAAGCCATCGGCCTTGATCTATGACCGCCTGGTCAACTACAAGGCCATCATTCCGATGGACAACGCCGCATTCAGAGCCCACGCCAGCACATTCCTGGCGTCGAAAAACATCACCGCTGGGGCAAGCCCTGACTATGGCGAAGGCTGGTATTTCGTCTGGTTGCCGTTGTACGACGCCAGTCACGGCAACGCTGCACAGCTTGCGATGACGCAAATCATGAATCGGTATTTTCCGGCTGGGCGGCCATGAAACAACAACGCAAGTTCCTTGAAAAAACATCGCCTGCGTTGAATCAACCAAAGTGGTTCGCGCAGAATATTGGGTTGGCAGTCTTGTGCATCGTCCTGCCGTTGGCTGGCTGCGGTGGCGGCAACAGCAATAGCGACGTCGGATCGGCACCGGCGATCACGGCACAGCCTGCGAATATCACCGTGGCTGAACTGCAGCTCGCGTCTTTCAGCGTCACCGCCACGGGCACGGCACCGCTGAGCTACCAGTGGCAGCGCAACGGAACGCCGGTTGTCGGTGCCACGTCGGCGACGCTGACGATGACCTCGGCGCTCGCCGCCGACCATGGCGCCCGGTTCTCGGCCGTGGTCACCAACAGCGCCGGCTCGGTGACCAGCGCCGAAGCAGTGTTGACCGAAGAGTTGCCTGTCTATTTGTTGGCCGGCCAGTCGAACATGGAAGGGAATGTCGATACCACGCTGTTTCGATCGCTACTTGCCGAACTGGCGAGCGGCACGGGCACAGGCATCGAGGCGCGGTTGGCTGAGCATATTCGCTACTGGCACAAAGATACGAACGGTGGCTACGCTGGCTACGGATACACGCCCCAAATGGCCGCGCTCGAGGCAGCCGAATTGGTACGGCTGAACGCAGCAGGGCTGGTCGGCGCCAGTTTGACCACGCCCAACACCAAGGTGCTCTGCTCAAAAAATGCAACCGCCATCTCTCCGCTCACCACGAATTGCGGCAACCCGTTCGGCCCCGAATTGGTGTTCGGTCAGGCTTTGAGCAAAGCCGGGTACTCAACCACCTCGTTGATAAAGGTCGCTTATGGGGGAACGAATCTGTACGTCGACTGGCGCAGCCCGCTTTCAGGCGGCACGGTGGGCCCGCTGTACACGCAGCTTCGCACGCGCATTCAGTCGCTGAAGTCGGATCCAGCCAGCGTGAACCCGTCTTGCAAAACCCAAGCCTGCCGATGGTCCGCGTTCGTTTGGTTCCAAGGCGAAAGCGACTCGTTCGACAGTGCCAACGGTTTGTCGTACGAACAAAACCTGAAGAACCTCATTGCGGATGTGCGCAGCGATGTCGGTTCACCAACGTTGCCGGTGGTGATTGTTCAAACAGGATCGTGGGCGCAGTCATTGCGCTTCGGAAAAAACGTAGCCGCCGCACAAACTTCTGTCGTCGCCACAGACAAATATGCGCGGATCGTCAACACGTCCGATCTGAGCGGGTTCTATCACTACGACTCGGCTGCTCAACTCATTATCGGGGAGCGCGTGGCGCAGGCCGTTCAGGCGCTTCTGGTTGCCGCACCGGCAGGCAGGTAAGTGTTCTGCGGATATGCGTTGAGGCGCACTTCGCTCGGGGCTTCAAACGCAAGCCCTGACCCCAGAGACCTGACCCCGGCACCCCCCGGCACCCCCGTTGGCGCTCCGCTTGAGCGAGGGGTTATACGTCCGTGCGCTTGCTGCGAGCACGCTTTGTCTTCTTTTGCGCGGGCAAAGCAACCGGCGGCTCTTGAGTAATTGGATCAGGAAGGAGGGCTTCTGTCTGAGGCGGTTGCGACGGCTTGGCATCCCGCACTGCCTCGCGTTCTGAACTGTGCCAATGCTGATCAAGTCCACTCTCCAGCCACTCGGTCAGTTGAAGGCAGGCTTCATAGGACTCGAGAAAGTAGGGGATGTCGACCGGCAGTCCCATCTTATCTCGTGCTCTCGCATGGGAACCAGCCTTCTTGAGATAGGTCTCGTTCACGATGCCTCGGTTGTGAACGTGAATATCGCGAGTAGCTTTGAGCTCGACGTACTTGTGAAAGGCCGGGCACTCCAATAGGTTGACCGAGAGCAGATCGTTCAGGGAAGAGGCGAAGTCCAACGGCGACTTGTATGACAGATCGTTGAGCAGGGCGTCTGTCGCCCGCATATGGACCTCTTCCAAGCTTTGCGCCTCGAGCACTGCTTGGAGTTGAATAGTTCGCTTCCCGCCCAGCTTCTGAGGATACCGAACTACGACTTCCCGAACTGCGTCGCCAAGTAAGGCCTCGGTGATAGTCACCAACTGCGCCAATCCGTTCAGTGGCATCTGCGTGAACGCGAGGTACTGATACCTTCCAAGCAACTGCTGCTTAGTGTAGTTTCTTGTGCTCAGGATCGCAGTCTTGTCAGGCCGATATCCAACTGGAAATGATATTTCGATTACCTCAGACTCGTTGGATGTGACGTTGCCGGCTATCACGTCAAAGGCGCCATACGTCAGTTGTGCCAGTTCACCCTGATCGAAAAGGGCGTGCCGCGCGGTGGCCACGAGCTGGAAAAGCGCATTGCCGAGGTTCGGGAGGTTCATGGTGTTTCGGACGTATAACATTTGAGCTAACCGGCCCGTGGCAGCGTGTTGGCATTTGGGCTAGGCTTTTATAGCCCAAATGACGGCACGCTGCAATGGGTCCGGTTGAGCGAATGGTTAGGCCTCAGGCTGCAGATTGTAAGATTGCCGGTTCTTCCGGCTTCTTGGCTACAGCCTGCTCTAACGCAGTAGCGATTCGCTCTACGTTCTGGCGAAAAGACGCTGCCTGTGCTTCATTAACTGGCATACCAACGATATTCATTTGTAACGGTGTGCTGCCTGAAAGTGCACCAAGTAGTGCCTTCCGCATTGCTCGTTGGTCATCTTCTAGTTCTTCGTGGGCCATTGGAGAGTACGCACCGCGCTTTAACTGGACCCTATCGAACTTGAATCCAACGTCTTGTGACATCGCATGAACCAAGTTGAGGAACAGTTCAGTGCGTTTGCTATAGTGAGCCTGCTGCTGCATCTCTGGCATATCTGAACCTTCGCCAAGGTTGTCGTGATACTCCTTCCATGCATCGAGCACTGCTTGTTCAGCGTTGCTTCGGTGGCGAAGCCCGAAAATCGTGTCCCCGAAGAAGACCACGTCAATCATGTTTAGCGCTTGCACATGCTCCGGCGATAGCCGGGCAGCTCGAGTTGCCATTAGTTGCGTAAACAGTCTAGTCTTTCTACCCTTTCGTTCCCGAATGGCTTCCAGTGCCTTTTGCGCTTGTACGGCCAGTATTGGTCCCAATATTGTTGCTGCAATGACAACCCAGTCCCTTGTATCCATGAGTTCTTTCTTAGTGATAGTAGACGACTGCAAAGGTGGCGATTCTGAGGCCCAACCCAATATCTGACACAAACCTGCGCCCATATCCAGGATAGCAGCGCAGGACTGCGCCCATATCCGGATACCAGCGCAGCCGGATCGCTCGATGGTGAAAGATGGAGAACTCATGGCTTGCACACGCCTTCCTTCGCAACCCCAGGATGTTCGGCGCAGCCCAATGCAATCGAACTGCTCTCCGCGCCGCACTGATAACGGCACAGCCGCAGCCCCTCAATACGTAGCCCGCCCGCCCGTCAAATCAAACACCGCCCCGGTGCTGAACGAGCAATCCTCGCTGGACAACCACGCGACCATCGCCGCAATCTCGTCGACCTCGACGAAGCGGCCCATCGGGATCTTGCCGAGCATGTAGTCGATGTGTGACTGCTTCATCTGCTCGAACATCGCCGTCTTGGCGACCGCCGGTGTGATGGCGTTCACGAGGATGCCTTTGGTGGCCACTTCCTTGGCCAGCGACTTGGTCAGCGCAATCAAGCCGGCCTTCGACGCGCTGTAGTGCGACGCGTTGGGGTTGCCTTCCTTGCCGGCCACCGACGCGATGTTGACGATGCGGCCCCACTCGCGCTGCAGCATGTGCGGCACCACGGCGCGGCAGGTAAGGTAGGGCGCGATCAGGTTGACTTCGACCACGCGGCGCCACACCACAGGGTCGAGCTCCCAGGTGGCGGCGTTGCCGCCGGTGATGCCGGCGTTGTTGACCAGGATGTCGATGCGGCCGTGCGCGGTCACCACCTTCGCGGCAGCGGCGTGCACGGCGTCGTCGTCGGTCAGTTCGACCACGCTGCCGTCGACGCTGCCGAGTGCGGCCAGCGAGCTGCGGGCTTCGGCGAGCTTGGCGGCGTCGATGTCCCACAGCACCACGCTGGCGCCAGAGCGCAGCAGGCGTTCGGCGGTGGCGTAGCCGATGCCTTGAGCGCCGCCGGTGATGACGGCGACGCGGTGGTTGAGGTCGATCTGGTTCATGTCATGCCTTGCAGTGCGGTGGGCGTGGAGCGGCTGTCGGCGATGTACTGGCGAATGATGTCTTCGAAGTTCTTCTCGGGCAGCAGGCCCAGCCCGGCGGCGCGGGCGCCGGTGGCGCCTTTGGGCCAGTTGGCGACGATGCCGGCGATGCGTTCGTCGCGCTGGAATTTCACGCGGTCGCGAACGGCCTTGCCGGCCACCGCCTCCAGCGCATCGAGCATGTCGCCGACGCGCACGTTCAGCGCCGGCAGGTTCAGCGCGGTGCGGCCGACGAAGGCTTCGCGGCTGGCTTCGAATACCGCGATCAAACCGTCCACCGTTCGCTGCGGCGAAGACACCGGGTGCGACACATCCACGTCCACCGGGCACACCGATTCCTGGCCCGCCAGTGGCTCGCGGATGATGCCGCTGAAGAACGAACTGGCGGCACCGTTGGGCCGGCCGGGCCGCACCGTTACCGTCATCAGGCGCGCGGCGCGGCCGTCGATGAAACCCTTGCGGGTGTAGTCGGCCACCAGGTGTTCGCAGATCAGCTTCTGCGTGCCGTAAGACGTTTGCGGTGCGGGCAGGGTGGCATCGCCGACCAGGGCCGGCATCGGTACGCCGGGGTCGGGCCCGAACACCGCCACCGAGCTTGAGAACACCAGCCGCGCCGGCGTGGCACCGGTTTGTGCGCTGGCGCGCAGCGCGTCGAGCAGCGCGCGCGTGCTGTCGAGGTTGGAGCGCAGGCCGAGTTCGAAGTCGGCCTCGCATTCGCCCGACACGGCCGAGGCCAGGTGGAACACGCCGTCGAACGGCTCGTGGTGCAGCGCGGCGGTTTGCGTCAGCAGGGCGCCGGTGCGCGCTTCGACGCGCGAATCAGCCAGCAGGTCGGCCGGTGGCGGCGCGATGTCGGCCAGCACGATGCGGTCGATGCTGCGGCCCGCCAGCGTGCCGTGCGCAAGCAGCGTGCGCGCCAGCCGCGCCCCCAGAAAACCACCACCGCCAGTGATCAGAAGTTTCATCGGGTGCCTTGTCTCGCGGGTTGATTTGGCTGCGGGTGCGCCGCTGTGATTGCGCGACTGCGGATACGCGGCTGCGCGAGCCTTGCTCAATCATCCTACCAATCACCAGCGCGAGCGTCCTAACGGTTTGCCCTGATGGCGGGGCGACCCGGCACTGTCGATACTGACCCGGCACCAAGAGCCCCGCCGCGCGCGGCGCTGTCGCGGTGCGGCAGGGCAGCCTCCGTCCGCCACGTTCAGGAACCGAGTGCATGGCCAGCGTCACGATCCAGGGTGTGAAAAAGAGCTTCGGCAACACGCCGGTGCTGCACGGTGTGGACATCGACATTCGCGACGGCTCGTTCACCGTGCTGGTCGGCCCGTCGGGCTGCGGCAAGTCCACGCTGCTGCGCATGATTGCGGGCCTTGAGCAGATCAACGGCGGCGAAATTCGCATCGGCGACAAGCGCGTGAACGACCTGCCGCCGAAGGCGCGCGACATTGCGATGGTGTTCCAGAACTACGCGCTGTACCCGCACATGACGGTGCGCGAGAACATGGCGTTCTCGCTCGCGCTGGCCAAGCAGGGCAAGGACGTGATCGACAGCAAGGTGGCGCGCGCGGCCGAAATTCTGGCGCTCGGCGAGCTGCTGGACCGCTACCCGCGCCAGTTGTCGGGCGGCCAGCGCCAGCGCGTGGCGATGGGCCGCGCCATCGTGCGCGACCCGCAGGTTTTTCTGTTCGACGAGCCGCTGTCGAACCTGGACGCCAAGCTGCGCGTGGCGATGCGCAGCGAGATCAAGGAACTGCACCAGCGCCTGAAAACCACGTCGATCTACGTCACGCACGACCAGATCGAAGCGATGACCATGGGCGACAAGATCGTGGTGATGCGCGACGGCCGCATCGAACAAACCGGCAGCCCGCTCGAGCTGTACGACCGCCCGGCGAATCAGTTCGTGGCCGGCTTCATTGGCTCACCGGCCATGAACTTCCTGCCTGGCACGCTGCACCGAAATGCGGCTGGCGTACACGTGCGGCTGCACGACGGCACGCGGCTCGACGCACCGCCCGGCGTGGCAAGCACCGGCGCGGCGGAAGGCCAGCCGGTCGTCTTCGGCACCCGCCCCGAACACCTGTCGCTGACCGACGCTGGCGGTATTTCAGCGCGCGTGGTCGTGATGGAGCCGACCGGCATGGACACCTTCGTGGCGTGCCGGCATGAAGGCGTCGACCTGTCGGCGGTGTTCCGCGAGCGACACGACTTTGCCCCTGGCAGCACCATCCACCTGCTACCCGACATGCAGCGCTCGCACCTGTTCGATGCCGCCACCGGCCAGCGCATGGCCGCCTGATTTTTTTGTGTTCAGACCCGACTCGATCACCGAAGGAGACACAGCATGACCCCGTTCAATCGCCGCAAATTCCTTGAAGGTTCTGCCGGCATTGCCGCAGCCGCCACGCTGGGCACCGGTGCCGCCGTGTGGGCGCCCGCCGTGCACGCGCAAACGCTGGCCTTCAAGCCCGAGAAAGACGCCAAGCTGCGCGTGCTGCGCTGGAGCCGCTTCGTGCAGGGCGACATCGACGCCTACATGGTCAACGTCAAGAAGTTCACCGAGAAAACCGGCATCGAGGTGCGCGTCGACAACGAAGGCTGGGAAGACGTGCGGCCGAAAGCCGCCGTGGCCGCCAACACCGGCGCCGGGCCCGACATCATTCTGGGGACCAACGACGACGCGAATTTGTACCCCGACAAGCTGCTCGACGTGACCGACCTGTGCAACTACCTCGGCAAGAAGTACGGTGGCTGGTACCCGGCAACCGAAGCCTATCTTCGCCCCGATGGAAAGAAGTGGATCGGCGTGCCGCTGGGCGCTGCCGGCGCGATGCTGGTGTACCGGCAAAGCCATGTGAAGGCGGCCGGTTTCGACGCCATGCCGAAGGACACCACGTCGTTCATGACGCTGCTCAAGGCGCTGAAAGAAAAGGGCACCCCGTCGGGCTTCGCGCTGGGCAACGCCACCGGCGACGGGCTGTGGACCAACTGGCTGATCTGGTCGCACGGCGGCCAACTGGTAGACAAGAACAACAAGGTCGTCATCGACAGCCCCGAAACCTTGAAGGCGCTGGAGTACGCGAAAGAGATGTACGCGAACTTCATTCCCGGCACGCTGTCGTGGCTGGACCCCAACAACAACAAGGCCTTCCTGGACAGCCAGATCAGCCTCACGAATAACGGGATCTCGATCTACTACGCCACCAAGAACTCGACCGACGAAAAGATCAAGGCGCTGAAGGACGACATTTTCCACGCGCCCTACCCGGTGGGCCCGGTGGGCGTGCCGACCGAGTCGCACCTGTTCTTCAACCAGATGGTCATGAAGTACACCAAGTACCCGCTGGCCGCGAAAGAGTTCCTGCGTTTCATGATGGAACAAGAGCAGTTCGACCCCTGGCTCACCGGCGCCGGTGGCTACATTGCGCAGCCGCTGGTAGCGTATGAAAAAACCGCCGTCTGGACGGTGGACCCGAAGCACACGCCGTACCGTGACGCGGTGAAAAACATGCGTCCTGCGGGCTACGCCGGCAGGCTGGGCTACGCCTCGGCAGGTGCCGGCGCCGACTTCATCGTCGTCAACATGGTGGCCGAAGCTGCCAGCGGATCGAAGACGCCGAAGGAAGCCGCCGAGCGCGCGCAGAAGCGCGCCGAGCGTTACTACAAGGTCTGACGTGCGCGGGCCTGTGGTGCTCCCTCCCTCGCTGAGAGGGTTAGGGACGGGCCTGGAACACCCAACCCCGAAGCGGTTCGTTTAAGCCACGACCGACCAAAGAATCCGTTCGGGCTGAGGTATCGAAGCCTTGCGCGCGGCGCCTTCGATACCTCAGGCCGAACGGCTCTGAACTAACAGTATTGCGGCCACCAATGCACCGACGTACCCGCGTCGTGACCCCATTCACCGATGCTTGAAAAACTTCAGAACAGTCGCAACGCGCTCGGCCTGATCTTCATGCTGCCGGCGGCGGTGTTGCTGCTGCTGTTCCTGACCTACCCGCTCGGCCTGGGCGTGTGGCTGGGCTTCACCGACGCCAAGGTCGGCCGGCCCGGCCAGTGGATCGGGCTGGAAAACTACGCCTATCTCGTGACCGATAGCGTGACCCAACTGGCGCTGTTCAACACGCTTTTCTACACCACCATCGCGAGCGCGCTGAAGTTCTTCCTCGGCCTGTGGCTGGCGCTGCTGCTGAACCGCAACCTGCGCTTCAAGACCTTTTTCCGCGCGGTGATCCTGCTGCCGTACATCGTGCCCACGGCGCTGTCGGCCATTGCGTTCTGGTGGTTGTTCGACTCGCAGTTTTCTATCATCAGCTGGGTGCTGGTGAAGATGGGTGTGATCGATGGCTACATCGACTTTCTGGGCAGCCCGTGGAATGCGCGCTTCTCGGTGATTGCGGCCAACGTGTGGCGCGGCGTGCCCTTCGTGGCCATCACCCTGCTGGCGGGTTTGCAGACCATCTCGCCGTCGTACTACGAAGCCTCGGCCATCGACGGTGCCTCGCCGTGGCAGCAGTTTCGCCATGTCACGCTGCCGCTGCTGACGCCAATCATCGCGGTGGTGATGACGTTCTCGGTGCTGTTCACCTTCACCGACTTCCAGTTGATCTACGTCATCACGCGCGGCGGTCCGTTGAACGCCACGCACCTGATGGCCACGCTGAGTTTTCAGCGCGCCATTTCCGGCGGCGCGCTGGGTGAAGGTGCGGCCATTTCGATCGCGATGGTGCCGTTCCTGCTGGCCGCCATCATGTTCAGCTACTTCGGCTTGCAGCGCCGCGCGTGGCAACAGGGCGGGGCCGACAAATGAATTCGAAGACAACGGCCGATACAACAGCCGACACCGTCGGCATGAGTTTTCTCGACTCCACGCCGCGCAAGCTGGTCACCGTCTACCTGCCGCTGTGCATCTTCCTGTTCGTGCTGCTGTTCCCGTTCTACTGGATGGCGGTCACGTCGTTCAAGCCGAACAACGAACTGCTCTCGCGCGAGGGCAATCCGTTCTGGATCGTCGCGCCCACGCTGGCGCACGTGAAGAAGCTGCTGTTCGACACCGCGTATCCGCAGTGGATGTGGAACACCGTGGTGGTCTCGGTGGTGTCCACCTTCTTCTCGCTCGCGGCCTCGGTGCTGGCGGCCTACGCGATCGAACGGCTGCGCTTTTCGGGCGCCAAGAACGTCGGCCTGGCGATCTTCCTGGCCTACCTGGTGCCGCCGTCCATCCTGTTCATTCCGCTGGCCTCGGTGGTGTTCCAGCTGGGCCTGTTCGACACGCGGCTGGCGCTGATCCTGACCTACCCGACCTTCCTGATTCCGTTCTGCACCTGGTTGCTGATGGGCTACTTCAGGTCGATCCCGTTCGAGCTCGAAGAGTGCGCGCTGATCGACGGCGCCACGCGCTGGGAAATCCTGGTCAAGATCGTCTTGCCGCTGGCGGTGCCCGGCCTTATTTCGGCCGGCATCTTCGCGTTCACGTTGTCGTGGAACGAGTTCATTTACGCGCTGACCTTCGTGTCGTCGAGCGAGATCAAGACACTGCCGGTCGGCGTGGTGACCGAGCTGGTCGAAGGCGACGTGTACCACTGGGGCTCGCTGATGGCCGGTGCGCTGTTCGGCTCGCTGCCGGTGGCGTTCATCTACTCGTTCTTCGTCGAGTACTACGTGTCGGGAATGACGGGGTCGGTGAAGGAGTGAGGGAATGAGGCACGGGCCGCCGCTGGGGATGGCGTTCACCGCCACAAGCGCCTAGGATTCCTGCGGGCCGTTCGGTCCCGCGTTCCTCATTTTCTTTCCAACAACTCTGGGAGATGACTCATGGCCCAACAGATGTTCGTTCCGAAAGCAGGCGGCTCGGCCTTGCGACGCAAGCTGATCACGGGTGTGGGGGCCGCCGTGGGTGTGGCCGCGTTGGTGCCGCGATGGGCGCGCGCGCAAGCCGCATCCGCATCCGCTGGGCCGATGGGCCCGCCGAGCACCGTCACCCAACCGCCGCGCGACTTCAGTGCCAACGGCGCGCCGACCACCTACTTCACCGACCCCGATGTGCTGACGGTGCAGCCGGCGTTCGACGGCCTGCGCCAGCCCAACGCGCCGATTCAGCGCTTGTGGACCGGTGCCTTGTGGGCCGAAGGGCCGGCCTGGAGTTCGGTCGGGCGCTTCCTGGTCTGGAGCGACATTCCGAACAACCGTCAAATGCGCTGGAGCGAAGACGACGGCCATGTCAGCGTGTTCCGCACGCCGTCGAACAACAGCAATGGCAACACCTTCGACTACCAGGGACGACAGTTGTCGTGCGAGCACCTGACGCGTCGCGTGGTGCGCTACGAGCTCGACGGCTCGGTGACGATTTTGGCGTCCAGCTTCAACGGCAAGCGACTTAACTCGCCGAACGACGTGGTGCCGCACACCGACGGCAGCTATTGGTTTACCGACCCACCGTATGGCGCGCAACTCTACGAGGGCACGGTCGATGCTGCGGGCGGCCCGGCCAACAAGGCAGGGCGCCTGAACCCGAAGCTCGGGCAGCCCCCGGAAATCGGCTTCTACAAGCGCGAGCTGCCCACGTCGGTGTACCGCCTCGACAAAAGCGGCACGCTGACGCAGGTGGCCGGCGAAGACCTGGTGCCCGACCCGAACGGGCTGTGCTTCTCGCCCGACTTCAAGAAGCTGTATGTCGTCAGCACCGGCCAGGGTCCGGGCGACACCATCTCCGGCGGCAAGGGCGACATGACCGTCTTCGATGTCGGTGCCGACAACAAACTCAGCAACGGCAAGCTGTTCAGCAACTTCATGGTCGACGGTGTGAAGTGCGGGCCCGATGGCGTGCGTGCCGACGTGGACGGCAACCTCTGGTGTTCCAGCAACGCCGGCCGCAACGTGGGCTACAGCGGCGTCACGGTGTGGTCGCCGCAGGGCCAGCTGATCGGTCGCATCCGGCTGCCCGAGGTGTGCGGCAACGTCTGCTTCGGCGGCCCGAAGCGCAACCGCCTGTTCATGGCCGCCAGCCAGTCGCTGTACGCGGTCTACACCGGCACCCAGGGCGCGGCCCCGGGCTGACGACCACTTTTGGGGTACTCCCGTTCGGCCTGCGGTATCGAAGGCTTGCGCAAGCCTTCGATACCTCAGGCCGAACGGATTTTTTGGTCTGTAGATTTCTTTCAGCGAACGCCTTGGGATCAGCGCACCGGCGTTTTTCCCTTGCCCTTCAGCTGCTGCGCGGGCAAGCCCAGCGAGGGCAGCTTGCGGCGGCTGGCCAGCACCGCTTCGATGTCGTCGTTGGCGCCGTCGATCAACACGATGATGGCGCGCTCGGCCTTCTGCGGCGCGCGCGCGATCACCGCGTCGAGCACCGCGCGGTGTAGCGGCAGCGACGACGCCGGGCCGTCGGGCCGCGAGGTCGAAATCTCGAAGCTGGTGCGCAACAGCGCGCCCAGCGCCTTGCTCATCTGCACCACCATGCGGTTGTGGCAGGCGCGCAGCAGGCCCTGGTGAAAGCGCAGGTCGTGCGCCACGTAATCGCCGCCGTGCTCGATGGCGTTTTTCATGCCGGCGTAGGCGGCTTCGATCTCGGCAATGTCTTGCGCGGTGGCGCGCTCGGCGGCCAGCCGCACGCCGGCCGGTTCCACCACACGGCGCAGCTCCTGAAGGTCGCGCAGGAACTCGCGCGTCAGGCCCACCTTGGCCTGCCAACCGACCACGTCGGGGTCGAACCAGTTCCAGTGTTCTTCATGCATCACGCGGGTGCCCAGCTTCGGGCCGGTGACGAGCAGGCCCTTGGCCACCAGCGACTTGACGGCCTCGCGCACCACCGTGCGGCTGACGCCGAGCTCGTCGCCCAGCGTGGGCTCGGGCGGGATCGACGCGCCCTGCGGGTAGCGCCCGGCCACGATCTTCTCGCCCAGCAGATCGAGCGTGCTGCCGTGGATGTTCTTGGCCTTCATTCGGCGGCGCGCACGAACAGCGTGACCAGCGGGTCGGGCCCGAGTTGGCGGCTCCAGTGGCCGTGCACCGTGGCGTCGAACGTGGCGCCTGCGGGCAGGTGGTCGGCCGAGTAGAAATGCTGGCCGGGGTGGAACACGCGCGAGCTGCCGTCTTGCAGGCCGATCTCCATTTGCCCACTCAGGATGACCACCCACTGCGGCGCGACTGTGCAATGAAAGCTGCTGCGAAACCCGACCGGGCTGTGGCGCAACTGGCAGCCGCCGCTGGGCAGCAGTGGCGACAGCATCGCTTGCGGCGTGCCTTCGGTCAGCGCCAGCGGTTCGTCACGAAAGCGCGCGCGGCCGTCGGTGTCGGTGAAGAGGGTGACTTTGGTGAAGTGGGCGGTCATGGGGATGGTCACGGGGCTTCGTCAAAGCGTGGCGGTGATGCCGCCGTCGACATACAGGATGTGGCCGTTGACGAAACACGATGCGTCGCTGGCCAGGAACACCGCGGCACCGGCCAGGTCTTCGAGCTCGCCCCAGCGCCGGCTCGGCGTGTGGTTGACGAGCCAGCCGTTGAAGCTGGCGTCAGCGGCCAGCGCGGAAGTGAGTTCGGTCTTGAAGTAGCCGGGGCCGATGCCGTTCACGTTGATGCCGTGCGGTCCGAGTTCGATCGCCATCGCCTTGGTCAACATCTTGGCCGCGCCCTTGCTCGCGGTGTAGGCAGCGATGCTGGGTCGGCCGACCTCGCTCATCACCGAGCAGATGTTGATGATGCGCTGGCGACCCAACCCCCGCCCACGTGCCACCATGCGCCGTGCCACCGCCTGGCCGACGGTGAAGATGCTGTCGACATTGGTGCGCATCACGTCCTGCCAGTCGGCGGGCGTGAATTCGATGAAGGGCGCGCGCCGCTGGATGCCGGCGTTGTTGACCAGCACGTCGATCGCGCCGATGTCGGCTTCGATGC
>JANNBZ010000037.1:0-20699 GCA_031386065.1 Burkholderiales bacterium | reverse complement strand
CGGACACACGATGTGGCTTTGCGTGTTGCCGCGCCCGTGCAGCATCAGCGCCTGGCGGTGCCGGCACACGTTGGAGATGACCTCGACGCTGGTCGGTGTGCGCACCAGCGCACGGCCGTCGCCTTCCTGCGGCAGGGTGTAGAAGTCGCCGGGGTGGGGCACCGCCAGTTCGTGACCGAGGTAGCGCGGGCCGTCCCGGAAGATGGTGTCCATCTCGCGCTGGAACAGCGCGGGGTCGAAGTACGCGGATGCCTGCAGGGGCAGCGGCAAGGACGTGGCGCCGCGCCCCATGAGTTCGGGCGGGACGTTCAGTTCGGACATGATCCCGCAGGTCTCCTCAAGCCATCTTCGAACCGCTGGCGCCCGACGCATTGCACAGGTCGGGGGCGAACCGCGACTCACGTCGTCGCGGGCCGCAGATTGTATCTGCGGGGTCACACGGCCGCGCCGCAATGCGCCTGCGCCCGCTGCACCTTCCACAGGCCCGGCTCATCGCTCCTTTGGGGGATCGAACGGGCACCCGGGCTGACTACAATCGACCCTTCAAAAACATGGCGAAAACATCTCCTGCCCCTGTGGCCGTCACGGCACCCCCCACCTACGAAGACGCTCTGTCCGAGCTGGAAGGCCTGGTCGCGGCAATGGAGGGCGGGCAGCTGCCACTCGACAAATTGCTTGAAAACTACCGCCGCGGCGCCGAGCTGCTGAACTTTTGCCGGGCCCGGCTCGAAGCCGTGGAACAGCAGGTGAAGGTTCTGGAAGACGGGCAACTCAAGCCCTGGACGGCCGCATGAGCGGCCTCGATTTCACCGCCTGGGCCGCAGCCGAGCTCGACGCCGTCGAAAGCTGCCTGGACGCCTGGGTGCCCGCCGACGCACCGGCCGGCCTCGGCTTGGCGATGCGCTACGGCGTGCTCGATGGTGGCAAACGCCTGCGGCCGCTGCTGGTGCTGGCCGCAGCGCAGGCTGTCGCCGGCCTGCGCGAGGCGGCACTGCGTGCGTCCTGCGCGGTCGAACTGATCCACGCCTACTCGCTGGTGCACGACGACATGCCCTGCATGGACAACGACGTGCTGCGGCGCGGCAAGCCCACGGTGCATGTTCATTTCGGCGAGGCGCAGGCCATGCTGGCCGGCGACGCGATGCAGGCCCTGGCCTTCGACGTTCTCACGTCGGAACCGTCGGTACCACCCGCCCTGCAGGCCAGGCTGTGTTCGCTGCTGGCACGTTCGGCCGGCCACGCGGGCATGGCCGGTGGACAGGCGATTGATCTCGCCAGCATCGGCAAGCCGTTGAACGAGCACGCGCTGCGCGACATGCATCGCCGCAAGACCGGCGCCTTGCTGCAAGCCAGCGTGCTGATGGGCGCGGCCTGCGGCAGCACCAGCCCCGAAGCGTGGCAGGCCCTGTCGGCCTACGGTGCCGCGCTGGGGCTGGCGTTCCAGGTGGTCGACGACGTGCTCGATGTGACGCAAGAGTCCGAGGTGCTGGGCAAGACCGCCGGCAAGGACCTGGACAGCAACAAGCCCACCTATGTCAGCGTGCTGGGCCTGACGGCTGCGATGCAGCACGCCTGGGAACTGCGCGACATGGCGCACGCGGCCCTGGCCTCGTCCGGCCTGGCCGACGTGGCCCTGCTGTGCACGCTGGCAGACAAAGTGGTCGAACGAGACAGCTGACGATGAAACATTCCCTGCTCAACAGCATCCGCAGCCCGGCCGACCTGCGCAGGCTGCCGCGTCACGACCTGCCGCAGCTCGCCGCCGAACTGCGCGAATGCGTGCTGAACAGCGTGGCGCAGTCGCAGATCGGCGGCCACCTGGGTTCCAACCTCGGCACCGTTGAGCTGACGATCGCGCTGCACTACGTGTTCAACACGCCGAGCGACCGGCTGGTGTGGGACGTGGGCCACCAGACCTACCCGCACAAGATTCTCACCGGCCGCCGCGAGCGCATGTCCACGCTGCGCACGCTGGGCGGCATCGGCGGCTTTCCGCGCCGCGACGAAAGCGAGTACGACACCTTCGGCACCGCGCATTCGTCGACTTCCATTTCAGCCGCGCTGGGCATGGCGCTGGGCGCCCGGCTGAAGGGCGAAAACCGCAAGGCGGTGGCCATCATCGGCGACGGCGCCATGAGTGCCGGCATGGCCTTCGAGGCCCTGAACAACGCCGGCGTGTCGGGCGCCAACATGCTGGTGGTGCTGAACGACAACGACATGTCGATCTCGCCGCCGGTCGGCGCCTTGAACCGCTACCTGGCGCGGCTGATGAGCGGCAAGTTCTACTCGGCCGCGCGCGACACCGCCAAGACGGTGCTGAAGAATGCGCCGCCGCTGTTCGAGCTGGCGCGGCGCTTCGAGGAACACGCCAAGGGCATGGTCGTGCCCGGCACCATCTTCGAGGAATTCGGCTTCAACTACGTTGGCCCGATCGACGGCCACGACCTCGATTCTCTGATCCCCACGCTGGAAAACCTGCGTGACCTGAAGGGTCCGCAGTTCCTGCACGTCGTCACCAAGAAAGGCTATGGCTACAAGCTGGCCGAGGCCGACCCGGTGGGCTACCACGCGGCGTCCGGCAAGTTCGACCCGGCCGAGGGCATCAAGAAAGCCGCGCCCGGCAAGCCGACCTTCACCCAGGTGTTCGGCCAGTGGCTGTGCGACATGGCGGCGCAGGATGAGCGCCTGGTCGGCATCACCCCAGCGATGCGCGAAGGCTCGGGAATGGTCGAATTCGAGAGGCGATTTCCAAAGCGCTATTTCGATGTCGGCATTGCCGAACAGCACGCCGTCACCTTCGCCGCCGGCCTGGCGTGCGAAGGCCTGAAGCCGGTGGTGGCCATCTATTCCACCTTCCTGCAACGCGGCTACGACCAGTTGATTCACGACGTGGCGATCCAGAACCTGCCGGTGGTGTTCGCACTCGACCGGGCCGGGCTGGTGGGCGCTGACGGCGCCACCCACGCCGGTGCCTACGACATTGCCTACCTGCGCTGCATTCCGAATATGAGCGTGATGACGCCGTCGGACGAAAACGAGTGCCGCCAGTTGCTCTACACCGCGTTCAAGCAGAACCACCCGACCGCCGTGCGCTACCCGCGTGGGCGCGGCGCGGGCGTCGAGATCCAGTCCCAGATGACCGAAATTCCCATGGGCACCGGCGAGCTGCGCCGCGAAGCCGGCAAGTTGCCGGGCCAGCCGGGCAACCGTATCGCCATCCTCGCGTTCGGCACCCTGTTGCATCCCGCGCTGGCCGCAGCCGAACGGCTGGACGCCAGCGTTGCGAACATGCGCTTCGTCAAACCGCTGGATGTCGCGTTGGTGACTGAGTTGGCGCGCAGTCATGATGCAATTGTGACCGTCGAAGAAGGCTGCACTATGGGCGGCGCGGGCAGTGCGGTGGTCGAGGCCTTGCAGGCGGCCGGCATCCAGATACCGGTGCTGCTGCTGGGTCTGCCGGACGAATTCGTCGAGCACGGCGACCCGGCCAAATTGCTGCAGTTGTGCGGGCTCGACGCGGCGGGCATCGAGCAGTCCATCCTGAAACGCTTCGGCGCCCGGCCGATGCTGGTTCGGCCGGCCGTGAATCACTGAACGCTGCGTTCAATTCCCCAGCGGGGTGGGGCGCATCGATTGGTGCGATGCTCGCGGTTGACACATGCACAGCGGGTCGACCAGCGCCGAGTTGGCGAGCCGCGAGAGACTTCCATGAACCAAATGACCGACCTGAAAAGCGCACTGCACATTCCCGACACGCAAAGTGAGCGTGACGAGCGGCACCTGGCGATCCAGCGCGTCGGTGTGAAAGATGTTCGCTACCCGCTGCAGTTGCGCGTGGGTAAGGCCGTCACCGCCACCGTCGCGCAGTGGGACCTCGACGTGGCCTTGCCCGCCGAGCAGAAGGGCACCCACATGTCGCGCTTCGTTGCGTGGCTGGACGCGCTGGACGCGCCGATGGACGCGGCTGCGATGCGCGCCGGCTTGTTGCGCATGCTCGATGCGCTGCACGCCACCGAAGGTCGCATCGAGGCCCGCTTTCCGTTTTTCATTCGCAAGCGCGCGCCGGTGTCGGGCGTCGAAAGCCTGCTCGAATACCAGGGCAAGTGGATTGCGCAGGCGCGCGGCGGCGTGTCGAGCGTCAGCGCCGAAGTGGTGGTGCCGGTCAAATCGCTGTGCCCGTGCTCGAAAGAAATCTCAGATTACGGCGCCCACAACCAGCGCTCGCACGTGACGATTCGCGTCGAACTGCTGCAAGACATCGGCTGGTTCGAGCTGGTCCGCTTCGCCGAAGATTCCGCGTCGAGCGAGATCTGGCCGATGCTGAAGCGCGCCGACGAAAAGTGGGTGACTGAACGCGCCTACGAGAACCCGAAGTTCGTCGAAGACATGGTGCGCGACGTGGCGCTGCGGCTGAACGCCGATGCCCGCATCGGGCGCTACAGCGTGGATGTCGAGAACTTCGAGTCGATTCATGCGCACAGCGCGTATGCGCGCATTGAACGAGCGTAGCGCGACAGCGTCAGGCCACGGAGATCGCAATCTTGCTCAGCGAAGAAGCCGCGATCCGCGCCTGCCACTCTTTCGGCCCGGTGTTGTGCACCGACACCCCTTCTGAATCCACCGCCACGGTGACCGGCATGTCGGCGATCTCGAACTCGTAGATAGCTTCCATGCCGAGGTCGGCAAAACCGACCACTTCGGCGTGCCGAATCGCCTTCGAGACCAGGTAGGCGGCGCCGCCCACCGCCATCAGGTACGCGCTCTTGTGCTTCTTGATCGCCTCGATGCCGGTCGGCCCGCGCTCGGCCTTGCCGATCATGCCGATCAGGCCTGTTTCGGCCAGCATCATCTCGGTGAACTTGTCCATTCGGGTGGCGGTGGTCGGCCCGGCCGGCCCGACCACTTCGTCGCGCACCGGGTCGACCGGCCCAACGTAATAGATGACGCGGTCGGTGAAGTCCACCGGCAGTTTTTCGCCCTTGGCCAGCATGTCTTGAATGCGTTTGTGCGCGGCATCGCGGCCGGTCAGCATCTTGCCGCTGAGCAGCAAGGTGTCGCCCGGTTTCCAGCTGGCGACTTGCGCCTTCGTCAGCGTGTCGAGGTCGACCTTCTTCGACTTTTGGTAGTCGGGCGTCCACTGCACGTCGGGCCACAGGTCCAGACTCGGCGGGTCGATGAAGGCCGGGCCGCTGCCGTCGAGCACGAAGTGCGCATGGCGGGTGGCGGCGCAGTTGGGAATCATCGCCACCGGCTTGCTGGCCGCGTGGGTGGGGTAGGTGGCGATCTTCACGTCCAGCACCGTGGTCAGGCCGCCCAGGCCCTGCGCGCCGATGCCCAGCGCGTTGATCTTGTCGCACAGCTCGATGCGCAGTTCTTCCAGCTTGTTCTGCGGGCCACGGGCCTTCAGCTCGAACATGTCGATGGTTTCCATCAGGCTGCCCTTGGCCAGCAGCATGGCCTTCTCGGCGGTGCCGCCGATGCCGATGCCCAACATGCCCGGCGGGCACCAGCCGGCACCCATGGTCGGCACGGTTTTCATCACCCAGTCGACCAGCGAATCGCTCGGGTTCAGCATCACGAACTTGCTTTTGTTCTCGCTGCCGCCGCCCTTGGCCGCCACCTGCACGTCGACCGTTCTGCCGGGCACCACGGTCATGTGGATCACCGCCGGCGTGTTGTCCTTGGTGTTCTTGCGGTCGAAGTGCGGGTCGGCGACGATGCTCGCGCGCAGCGTGTTCTCGGGGTCGTTGTAGGCGCGGCGCACGCCCTCGTTGACGGCGTCTTCGATGCTGCCGCTGAAGCCTTCCCAGCGCACGTCCATGCCGATTTTCAGGAACACGTTGACGATGCCGGTGTCCTGGCAGATCGGCCGCTTGCCCTCGGCGCACATCTTCGAGTTGGTCAGGATCTGCGCGATCGCGTCTTTGGCCGCCGGGCTCTGCTCGCCCTCGTAGGCACGCGCCAGGTGGGCGATGTAGTCGGCCGGGTGGTAGTAGCTGATGTACTGCAGCGCAGCGGCGATGCTGTCGACCAGGTCGGCTTGGCGGATGGTGCTCATGCGGGGGATCTCGGTGGCCAGCCCAGGCTGGTGAACAATCCAGCGCCGGTCACCGGCAAGCGACTCCCAGGCACTGGTTCTGCGAGCTTGATTTTACTGAACGAGGAAACACCCGCATGTTGAGCAGCGTCAGACGATTCATCGCCTCCGAGTCCATCGGCGGCGTGGTGCTTGCGGTGGCGGCGCTGCTGGCGTTGATCGTCAGCAATTCCCCGCTGGGCGACTGGTACGACGCCTTCTTGCACTTGCGCACCGAGGTGCGCTTCGCCAACGATTGGCTGGTGTTGTCGAAGCCGCACATCCTGTGGGTGAACGACCTGTGGATGGCGGTGTTCTTTTTCCTCGTCGGGCTCGAGATCAAGCGCGAAATGCTGGAGGGCGAACTGGCGTCGGTGAAACAAGCCGTGCTGCCGGCAGCGGCTGCCATCGGCGGCATGGTGGTGCCGGCGCTGATCTATTCGATCATCAACCGGGACGATGCCGTTGCGTTGCGCGGCTGGGCCATTCCCACCGCCACCGATATTGCCTTCGCGCTGGGCATTCTGCTGATGCTGGGCTCGCGCGTGCCGGCTTCGTTGAAGGTGTTTCTGACGGCCGTGGCCATCATCGACGACCTTGGCGCGATCGTCGTCATCGCCGTGTTCTACACCGACAACCTCTCGCTGCCGATGCTGCTGGCGGCCGGCGTGGGCGTGGCCGCCTTGTTTGCCTTGAACCGCGCCCGGGTGATGAGCGTCGGCCCCTACGTGATCATCGGCCTCGTGGTCTGGGTGTGCGTGCTGAAGTCGGGCATTCACGCCACGCTGGCCGGGGTGGCGACGGCGCTGGCAATTCCCTTGCGCGACCCCAGGGGCGGGTCACCCTTGAAGGCGGCCGAACATGCGCTGCATCCGTGGGTGGCGTTCGCGGTGCTGCCGATGTTCGCGTTCGCGAATGCCGGCGTTTCGCTGCAGGGCGTGACCTTGGCCACGCTGCTGCTGCCGGTGCCGCTGGGTATCGCGCTCGGGCTGGTGCTGGGCAAGGCCGTCGGCGTGTTCGGTGCGGCGTGGCTGATGATCCGGTTCGTCGGCGCCAGCCTGCCCAGCGGGGCTTCGTGGACTCAATTATTCGCGGTCTGCCTGCTCTGCGGCGTCGGCTTCACGATGAGCCTGTTCATCGGTGGCCTGGCGTTCGAAGGGCAGGCAGCGGCATTAGAAACCCAGCTCAAGCTCGGCGTGCTGGGCGGCTCGCTGCTGGCGGCGTTGCTGGGCGTGGCGGCGATGCTGTGGGCCACGCCGCGCCGGGCTCAGTGAGGTTTCTGCGTGGCGCCGCCGGTCAGCAAGCGGTCGGTGCCGGCAATGGCCAGCGCCGACAACAAGAAGGCGAGGTGGATCAAGGTTTGCCACATCAGCACCTTGTCGCTGTAGTTGGCCGCGCTGATGAAGGTCTTCAGCAAATGGATGGAGCTGATGCCGATGATCGCGGTGGCCAGTTTCACCTTCAGCACTGAAGCGTTCACGTGGCTCAGCCACTCGGGCTGGTCCGGGTGGCCTTCCAGGTTCATGCGCGACACGAAAGTTTCGTAGCCGCCGACGATCACCATGATCAGCAGGTTCGAGATCATCACCACGTCGATCAAGGCCAGCACCACCAGCATGATCACCGTCTCGTTCAGCATCGGTGCCTCGTAGCCCACCACCACCCCGGCGGCGTCCTTGATCGCCGGCAACTGGTAGCCGATGCTTTTAACCAGCGCCACCAAGGCCGTCTGGTTGCCGAAGGCAGCCTCGATCAGATGCACCAGTTCGACCCAGAAATGAAACACGTAGACGCCCTGCGCCAAGATGAGTCCCAGGTACAGCGGCAGCTGCAGCCAGCGGCTCATGAAGATGAACTTCGGCAGCGGACGAAGCGGCGGCTGGCTGTGGGGCTGGGACATGGTGTGGTGCTTCCGGGTTCGCGAGCGGCGGATTGTAGGGGCCGCACCGTGACGCATCGGCAAGTAAGCCGTTCGTAAGAGGCTCTGCCTAAGGTGCATGATCCAAAAACGACAAGCCCTCAGGAGACGACGATGTCCGAACTGTCCACCTATGCCCCGCCGCCGGCCGTGATGCAAGCGGCTCACGTGTCCGGCATGGCCGCCTACGACAAGCTTTGCGCCGAAGCCGAGGCCGACTACGAAGGCTACTGGGCCCGCTTGGCGCGCGAATTCGTGACCTGGAAAACGCCGTTCACCAAGGTGCTCGACGAGTCGAACGCACCGTTCTTCAAGTGGTTCGAAGACGGCACCTTGAACGTCTCGTACAACTGCCTCGACAAACAGGTCGAGGCGGGCCTGGGCGACAAGGTGGCCATCATCTTCGAGGCCGACGACGGCCAGGTCACCAAGGTCAGCTACAGCGAACTGCTGGCGCGCACCTGCCGCATGGCCAATGCGCTGAAGGCCGACGGCGTGAAGAAGGGCGACCGTGTCGTCATCTACATGTCGATGAGCATCGAAGGCGTGGTCGCCATGCAAGCCTGCGCGCGCATCGGCGCCACGCATTCGGTGGTGTTCGGCGGCTTCTCGGCGCAAAGCCTGCGCGACCGCATCGAAGGCGCCGGCGCGGTGATGGTGATCACCGCCGACGAGCAGATGCGAGGCGGCAAGGCGCTGCCGCTGAAGTCCATCGTCGACGAAGCTCTGGCGCTGGGCGGCTGCGACAGCGTGAAGAACGTCATCGTCTACCAGCGCACCGGCGGCAAGATTGCCTGGCACGCGCCGCGCGACCAGTGGATGCACGAGGTCACCTACGACCTGCCCGCCACCTGCGAACCCGAATGGGTGGGCGCCGAGCACCCGCTGTTCCTGCTGTACACCTCGGGCTCCACCGGCAAACCCAAAGGCGTTCAGCACTCCACCGGCGGCTACCTGCTGCACGCGGCGTTGACCACCAAGTGGACCTTCGACCTCAAGCCCGACGACGTGTTCTGGTGCACCGCCGACATCGGCTGGGTCACCGGCCACACCTACATCGCCTACGGGCCGCTCGCGCTCGGCGCCACCGAGGTGGTGTTCGAGGGCGTGCCCACCTACCCGGATGCCGGCCGCTTCTGGAAAATTATCCAGGACCACAAGGTCAGCATCTTCTACACCGCGCCCACCGCCAATCGTTCGCTGATCAAGCTGGCCGAAGCCAACCCCGCCGTGCACCCGGGCCGCTACGACTTGAGCAGCCTGCGCATCCTCGGCTCGGTGGGCGAGCCCATCAACCCGGCTGCGTGGGAGTGGTACCACCAGCACATCGGCGGCGGGCGCTGCCCCATCGTCGACACCTTCTGGCAAACCGAAACCGGCGGCCACATGATCACGCCGCTGCCTGGCGCCACGCCGCTGGTGCCAGGCTCATGCACGTTGCCGTTCCCCGGCATCATGGCCGCCGTGGTCGATGAAACCGGGCGCGATGTGCCCTGGGGCCAGGGCGGCATCCTGGTCGTGAAAAAGCCATGGCCGAGCATGATCCGCACCATCTACGGCGACCCGGACCGCTTCGTCAAAAGCTACTACCCGTCCGACTTCCAGGGCAAGTACTACCTGGCTGGCGACGGCGCCATTCGCGACGCGAAAACCGGCTACTTCACCATCACCGGCCGCATCGACGACGTGCTCAATGTCAGCGGCCACCGCATGGGCACGATGGAGATCGAGAGCGCGCTGGTGTCGTGCATTGAACTGGTCGCCGAAGCGGCGGTCGTCGGTCGGCCCGACGAGACCACCGGCGAGGCGATCTGCGCCTTCGTGGTGCTGAAGGGACCACGCCCCAGCGGCGACGAAGCCAAGAAGATCGCCAAGACACTGCGCGACTGGGTGGGCAAGGAAATCGGCCCGATCGCCAAGCCGAAGGACATCCGTTTCGGCGACAACCTGCCCAAGACACGCTCCGGCAAGATCATGCGGCGGCTGTTGCGATCGGTTGCCAAGGGCGAGGCGGTGACACAGGACACCAGCACGCTGGAGAACCCGGCCATCCTCGACCAATTGGGCCAGGCCTATTGATCGGCGCGGCCGTCGCGCCGGAACGCAAAAAGGCCCCGCATGCGGGGCCTTTTCAGTGGGCGGGGCGAATCACTTCTGCGTCAGCACCCACTCGACGAGTTGCTTGGCTTCTGCCGGGGTGACCTGCGCATTGGCGGGCATCGGCACCGCGCCCCACACGCCAGAGCCGCCTTTCAGCACCTTCTGGGTCAGCTTGTCGACGGCATCTTTCTGGCCCGCGTACTTCGCAGCCACTTCCTTGTAGGCGGGGCCGACGAGCTTCTTGTCGACCGCGTGGCAGGCCATGCAGTTTTTCTTGGTGGCCAGTTCGGCGTTGGCGAACGCAGGGCCGGCGGCGAGGGCGGCGATCAGGAGAAACAGCGATTTCATGACTTCCTTTCGCGCCGTGGCGCGTGGTTGCTGGGCTACAGTCGGCTCAACGGATTGTAGGGGAGTGCGGTTGACGCGCCGTCCGCAAAAGGAACGCTGCTGACAGGAGCAATGCCATGTACATGGTCGTGTTGGGGGTTTTGTTGCTGTTCATGAAGGTCACCGACCTGGGGCCGGTGGCCGGCATGCCGTGGTGGGCCGTGCTGTTGCCGTTCGGGCTGGCCGTTCTGTGGTGGGCTTGGGCCGATTCCACCGGCTGGACCAAGCGCCGCGAGATGGACAAGATGGAACAGAAGAAAAAGGACCGCCGCGCCAAGAACCTGGATGCGCTGGGAATGGACGCGAAGGGCCGTCGCGGGCGGTGATCTGAAGCGGCGCGGGCGGGCAAACGAAAGCGGCCGACCCGGCCGCTTTTTTTTTCGTCAACCGCGCTCGAACTTGTCGAGCACCGCGCCCGAGCTGGCGCTGGATGCGTTGTTCGCGAACTTCGCCAGAACGCCTCGGGTGTAGCGCGGCGCAGGCGCTTTCCAGGCCGCGCGTCGACGCGTCAGTTCGTCGTCCGCCACATGCAGTTGCAGCGTCAACGTGTGGGCGTCGATGGTGATGGCGTCGCCTTCTTGCACCAGCGCGATGTTTCCGCCGGCATAGGCCTCGGGTGCCACGTGGCCGACCACCATGCCCCAGGTGCCGCCCGAAAAGCGGCCGTCGGTCACCAGGCCCACCGACTCGCCCAGGCCCTGGCCGATCAGCGCGCCGGTGGGTGCCAGCATTTCCGGCATGCCGGGCCCGCCCTTGGGGCCGAGGTAGCGCAGCACCATCACGTCGCCCGCCACGATGCGCCGCGCCATGATGGCGGCCAGCGCCGACTGCTCGTCGTCGAACACGCGCGCCGGGCCGGTCATCACCGGGTTCTTCAGTCCGGTGATCTTGGCCACGCAGCCTTCGGGCGACAGGTTGCCGCGCAGGATGGCCAGGTGGCCTTGCGCGTAGATCGGCTTGTCGATGGGGCGGATCACCGGCTGGTCGGCGCGCGGCGCGTCGGGCAGGGCGGCCAGATTCTCAGCCACGGTCTTGCCGGTGATCGTGATGCAGTCGCCGTGCAGCAGCCCGGCCGCCAGCAGCGTTTTCATCACCTGCGGAATGCCGCCGGCGCGGTGCAGGTCGACCGCCAGAAACTGGCCCGAAGGCTTCAGGTCGCACAGCACCGGCACCTTCAGGCGCATGCGCTCGAAGTCGTCGATGCTCCAGTCGACCTCGGCTGCGTGGGCGATGGCCAGGAAGTGCAGCACGGCATTGGTCGAACCGCCAGTGGCCATGATGACGGCGACTGCGTTCTCGATGGACTTCCTGGTGACGATGTCTCGCGGCTTCAGGTCGGCCTTGACGGCTTCGACCAGCACCCGCGCGGCCTCGGTGGCCGCCACCGAAATCTCGTCGTGCGGATTCGCCATCGTCGACGAATACGGCAGGCTCATGCCGAGAGCCTCGAAGGCCGAGCTCATGGTGTTGGCGGTGTACATGCCGCCGCACGAGCCGCTGCCCGGAATCGCACGGCGCTCGATCTGCGTGAAGTCTTCTTCGCTCATGTTGCCGGCGCTGAACTGGCCCACGGCCTCGAACACGCTGACGATGTTCAGGTCCTGGCCCTTGTAGCGGCCCGGCAGGATGGTGCCACCGTAGACGTAGATCGCCGGCACGTTGGCACGCAGGATGCCCATCATGCCGCCGGGCATGTTCTTGTCGCAACCGCCGACCACCAGCACGCCGTCCATCCACTGGCCGCCGACGCAGGTCTCGATGCAGTCGGCGATCACCTCGCGCGACACCAGGCTGTACTTCATGCCTTCGGTGCCCATCGCCATGCCGTCGCTGATGGTCGGGGTGCCGAAGATCTGCGCGTTGCCGCCGGCCGCTTCGATGCCCGCCACCGCCGCATCGGCCAGCTTCTGCAAGCCCGAATTGCACGGCGTGATGGTCGAGTGACCATTCGCCACTCCGATCATCGGTTTCTTGAAGTCGCCCTCGACGTAGCCCAGGGCGTAGTACATGGACCGGTTGGGCGCGCGGGCCACGCCTTCGGTGATGTTTTTCGAGCGGCGGTTGATGCTCATGGGGCTCTGGCCTCAGCGGTTTTGCACAGCGGGCGATGATATCCGGCCGCTTATGATCCGGGCCTGCCCAGCCCAGACCGCCCATGCTCGTCCAACCGCAATTCGATCCCATCGCCCTGCAGCTCGGTCCGCTCGCCATTCACTGGTACGGGCTGACCTACCTGGTCGCCTTCGGCCTGTTCCTGTACTTGGGCGCGCTGCGCGTCAAGCACACCCCGTATGCGCAGCGCGGCTGGACGCGGCGTGATGTCGAAGACCTGCTGTTCTACGGTGTGCTCGGCGTGGTGATCGGCGGTCGGCTCGGCTACGTGCTGTTCTACAAGCCCGGCTATTACGCAGGCAATCCGCTGGAAATATTTGCAGTCTGGAAGGGCGGCATGTCCTTTCACGGCGGCATGCTGGGCGTGCTGGCGGCGATGGCCTTGTTCGCGCGCAAACGCGGCTGTCCTTTCCTCGAAGTGACCGACCTGATCGCGCCTTGCGTGCCCACAGGTCTCGCGTCTGGGCGCATCGGCAACTTCATCAACGGCGAGTTGCCCGGCCGCGCGGCGGACCCCAACCTGCCGTGGGCCATGATTTATCCGCAGGTCGACAACCTGCCGCGCCATCCGTCGTCGCTGTACCAGTTCGCGCTCGAAGGCTTGCTGCTGTTTGTCCTGCTGTGGCTGTACGCACGCCAGCCGCGCAAGCTGGGCCAGGTCTCGGGCCTGTTCCTGATCGGCTACGGCGTGCTGCGCTTCAGCGCCGAGTACTTCCGCGAGCCCGACAGCTTTCTCGGGCTGCTGAGCTTGAACATGAGCATGGGGCAGTGGCTGAGCGTGCCGATGGTCGTCGTGGGTGTGGCGATGTGGGCATGGGGCACCCAACAGCCCGGCACGCGCCCGTGAACGTCGGCGCTCATTGACCCGCAGCGCAACCGCAGCATGCGACAGATCTTTCTCGACACCGAAACCACCGGCCTGAGCCCAGAGTCTGGCGACCGCATCATCGAGATCGGCTGCGTCGAAATGCACAACCGCCGCCTGACCGGCAACAACCTGCATTTCTACCTGAACCCGCAGCGGCGCAGCCATGAAGACGCGGTGAAGATTCACGGCCTGACCGATGAATTCCTGGCCGACAAGCCCTTGTTCGCGTCGGTGGCCGACGAACTGCTGGCCTTCGTGGCGGGCGCCGAAATCATCATCCACAACGCCGGCTTCGACGTGGGTTTCCTGAACGAAGAGCTGCGCCGCCTCGGCCGCGCGCCGTTTCCCGGATGCGTGGCCCGCGTGACCGACAGCCTGACGATGGCGCGCGAGATGTTCCCCGGCAAGTCGAACTCGCTCGACGCCTTGTGCAAGCGGCTCGAAGTCGACAACTCGAACCGCGCGCTGCATGGCGCGCTGCTCGATGCCGGCCTGCTGGCCGAGGTCTACATCCGCATGACGCGCGGCCAGAACTCGCTGGTCATCGATGCCGCCGAAACGTCTGCTGCCGACACCGCGTTGCAGGTGGTCGATTTCAGCGCTTTCGAGCTGCCGGTGCCGGCCGCCAGCGCCGACGAGTTGGCGGCCCACGGCGCGATGCTGGCTGAACTGGACAAGGCCTCCGGCGGGAAGACGACGTGGAAGACCGCTGTGGCATAATCCGAGGCTGTCCGGCACCCACCGAGACACCCATTTCGGGCGGTTAGCTCAGGGGTAGAGCACAGCATTCACACTGCTGGGGTCGGGGGTTCGAAACCCTCACCGCCCACCAAGAAATAAAGCACGTCGAAGCGATATCGACGTGCTTTTTTCATGGCGCTACGACGCGTCGGAGTCAAGCCTGCGGCTCGTCTACCCAGCGCCCTTCGATCAGCTGCTGGTGCGGGCGGTACTGCGCCTTGTAGGCCATCTTGTTGCTCTGCGCAATCCAGTACCCCAAGTACACGTGCGGCAGCTTCAGCAGCTTGGTCTGCTCGATCTGCCACTGCACGTTGAAGACACCGTAGCTGGTGTTCGCCTCGGGTTCGTAGAAGGTGTAGACCGCCGACAGGCCGTCGTTCAGCACGTCGAGGATGGACACCATCTTCAGCGCGCCGACGCCGTTGTTGATGCCCGGCACGCCGGGTTCGCGGAACTCGACCAGGCGCGAGTTGACGCGGCTTTGCAGCAGGAACTGGGTGTACTGGTCGACGCTGTCGTGGTCCATGCCGCCGCCGCTGTGGCGGCCGGATTGATAGCGCAGGTACAGCTGGTAGTGCTCGGGCACGAAGCACAGGCGCAGCACGCGCGCCTGCAAGCTGGAATGCGCTTTCCAGGCGCGGCGCTGGCTGCGCGTGGGCTCGAACGTGGCCACCGGCACGCGCAACGGAACGCAGGCGCGGCAGCCGTCGCAAAACGGTCGGTAGGTGAACATGCCGCTGCGCCGGAAACCGTTGGCGACCAGCCCCGAGTACGCGTCGGCGTGGATCAGGTGGCTGGGGGTGGCGACCTGCGAGCGGGCCATGCGGCCGTCGATGTAGCTGCACGGGTAGGGCGCCGTGGCGTAGAACTGCAACGAGGCGAGTGGAAGCTCTTTCGGATGGGTCACAGGCCACGGTCCTCACTGGCGGCGGCTTCGGTTTGAAGCTGCGTCCACAGGCGCGGATGATAAGTCCAGTCGGCGATGTCGGGCTCCCTCAAGCGGGGGGCCAGCAGGCGTTCGAACTCCGCGCGTGACACCTCGCGCCCGCCCATCGACGTGAGGTGCGCGGTGCGTTGCTGGCAGTCGATCAAGCTGACGCCGTGCGCTCGGCAAAAGCACACCAGCGCGGCGAAGGCGATCTTCGATGCGTCGCTGCGGTACGCGAACATCGATTCGCCGAAGAACATGCGGCCGAAGCTGACGCCGTACAGCCCGCCGGTCAGCTCGCCGTCAACCCACACCTCGAAGCTGTGCACTCGCCCCAGCGCATGCCAGCGTGTGTAGGCCTCGACCATGTCGCGCACGATCCAGGTGCCGTCCTGACCCTCGCGCGGTGTGTTGGCGCAGGCCAGGATCACGCTGCGGAAGGCGCTGTCGATGCGCAGTTCGCAGCCCGGTGTGCGGTTGAAGCGGGTGACTGTTTTGCGCAGCGACCGCGACAGCCTGAACTCGTCGACGAACATCACCATGCGCGGGTCGGGTGACCACCACAGCAGCGGCTGGCCGTCGCTGTACCAGGGGAACACGCCTTTGCGGTAGGCCTCGGTCAGCCGCTCGGGCGACAACTCGCCGCCGGCGGCCAGCAGCCCGGGAACCTCGCTGCCGGGCGGCAGCGCGGTGCGGGTGTCGGGCAGCGGGGTTTCCGGGTTGTCGAGCCAGGGAATCATGACCCGATTTTGCCGTGCCTCACCCGCGCCGTCAGGCCGTCAGGGCCACCAGCCCACGCGCGGGGCCGCCTGGCACTGCGCCCACTCGGCATCGCTGAGCTCGATGTTCATGCGCAGCAAGGCGCCGCCCATGGATTTGCCCAGGTTGTCGAGCCGCAGGTTGCGCGCGCCGCCGCCCTGCAGCGCGTCGCGCAGCACCAGCTTGATGGCCAGCAGGTTGGGCAGCGGCCAGCAGTCGACAGTGCCGGGCAGCCAGGCCGCGAAGTGCGCCTGCACCTTCTGCGCGCTGACCTCGCGCGCCAGCACCGCGTAGCCGGCGGCGTTCCATGCGAACAGGCCGAAGTCGACCCAATCGGCCTTGTCGCCGCTGCGGGCGTGGGCAATGTCTGCGAGGCGAATCTTCATCTGCGGTTCAGGTTTCAAGAATGTCCACACGCAGCTGCGATTCGACCTGCTCGCGTGCGATCAGCGTCGGCCAGATGCCCAGCAATTCGCCGGTGTTGCGCAGGCCATGGAAGCCGCAGGTGTAGGCCGGGCCGCTCAGCCCCATCCACGGAAACAGGCGGCCGAAGCCGTCGGCGGCGGCCTTCTCGTTGGTGCGCAACACGAGGCGGATCCAGACTTCGTTCAGCGCGTCCAGGTCGGCAGGCAACGGCGCCAGCGCGCCATGCGCCGAGTTAAGGCCGGGGTACTCGACGTACAGCTCCTCGTGCGGCACGCGCTTCTCGGCCAGTTGCATCTTCACCATCGCCAGCGCGGCCTGCGTTTTTGCAAACGCATCGGGCCAGCTGAAGCCCCAGGTCACCTCGGCCTTGAAGCCGTCGCGAAAGCCCGCCACCACCTTCAGTTGTTCGGGCCGCGCGTGCCCGGTGGCGCCGCTGATGCGCACGCGGTCGTCGCCCAGGTCGTCGAGTTTGATCGTGGACATGTCGAGCACCACGTCGGGCGACAGGTAGGCGTGCGGGTCGTGCACTTCATACAGTAACTGTTGGCGCACGGTGTCGAAGTTGACGCGGCCACCGGTGCCGGGCGGTTTGGTGATGATGGCGCTGCCGTCTTCGCTCACCTCGGCAACGGGAAAGCCGATGTGCGCCAGATCGGGAATGGCCTGCCAGGCCTGCAGGCTGCCGAAGTTGCCGCCGCTGCCCTGGCCCGAACACTCCAGCAAGTGACCCACCGCCAGGCCCTGCGCCAGCCGGTTCAGCTCAGTGGCGGACGCGGCGTCTTCGAGCTTCCAGCCGAACTCGTGCACCAGCGGCGCGAGGAACAGCGCGGCATCGGCGACCCGGCCGGTGACGACGATGTCGGCCCCGCGCGCCAACGCGTCGACGATGGGCCGCGCGCCGAGGTAGGCGTTGGCGAACAACAGCGCGTCCTTCACGCTGCTCACTTGCGTGCCGTTGAACAAATGATCGAATGCGCCCGGCGCGGGGCCTGCCGACATCAGATGCGGCAACACGTCGTCGCCGCTGACGATGGCGATCTTCGCGTGCCAGCCCTTGGCCGCGAAAGCGGCGCGCAAGGCGGCAGCCGCACCCGCCGGATTCAGCCCGCCGGCGTTGCAGATGAAGCGCACGCCGCGCTCGCGCATCAGCGGCCACAGCCGCATCAACATGGGCACCACATCGCGCGCATAGCCCAGGCTTGCGTCGCGCTGCCGGTCTTTTTGCAGGATCGCCAGCGTCAGTTCGGCAAGGTGGTCGCTGGCGATGTAGTTCACATCGCCACGCAGCACGCTGCTCACCACCGGCTCCCACGAATCACCGTAGAAACCCAGCCCCGAACCGATGCGCACCGTCTTTGCCATGGGCATGATTGCCGCCCATGCGAGGGTCCTCTGCAACCCCGTGACAACCCCGACGATGTATCAGCCCGCAACAAGCAAGAATCGCGGCGCGGGCTGATGTGGGTCCATGAAGGAATGTGATTGCAGTTTGTACAGTTGGTGATCAGCGGCATCGCACAGGGTTGCATCTACGGCCTGATCGCGCTGGGCTTCGTGCTGATCTACAAAGCCACCGAAACCGTCAGCTTCGCCCAGGGCGAATTGATGATGCTCGGCGCGTTCTGCGGTCTGGCCTGCATGACCTTTCTGGGCTTTCCGTTCTGGCTGTCGGTGCTGTACACCATCGCCGCCATGGCCGCCTTCGGCGTCCTGCTGGAACGGCTGGTGATCCGGCCCATCCTCGGGCAGCCGGCGTTCTCGGTGGTGATGCTGACCATCGGCATCGGCTACGTGGCGCGCGGGCTGATCACCATGATCCCCGGCATCGGTACCGACACCCACACGCTGGCCGTGCCGTACAAAGACCAGGTCTGGAACGTCGGCCCGCTGCTTCTGAACGTCGAGCAGATGGTGGTCATCGCCAGCACCGCCGTGCTCAGCGGTTTGCTGTACCTGGTGTTCCGCCACAGCAAGGTCGGCGTGGCGATGCAGGCCGCTTCGCAGAACCAGCTTGCGGCCTACTACATGGGCATCCCGGTGAAGCGGCTGAACGGTCTGGTGTGGGGCCTGGCCTCGGCGGTGGCGGCGATTGCCGGGCTGCTGCTGGCGCCCATCACCTTCGTGCACGCGAACATGGGATTCATCGGGCTGAAGGCATTTCCGGCCGCCGTGGTGGGCGGCTTCGGCAGCCTGCCGGGCGCGATTGTCGGCGGGCTGGTGATCGGCATCGTCGAGTCGCTGTCGGGCTTCTACCTGCCCGACGGCTTCAAGGATGTGGCGGCCTACGTGGTGGTGCTGATCATGCTGATGGTCAAGCCGAACGGCCTGTTCGGCGACAAGCTTCGCAAGAAGGTCTGAGCACGCGACCATGAGATTCATCTTCAAGACCGACTACGCGCAAGACCTGCGGCTGGCCCGCCACGGCGGCCATGTGTTCTGGTACTCGCTGCTGATGGCGGTGCTGCTGGCGGCGCCGTGGATCGTCTCGGAATACTGGCTCGCCCAGTTCACCTTCATCCTCATCTATTCCATCGTCGGCCTGGGCCTGATGCTGCTCGCCGGCTTCACCGGCTTGTTCTCGCTCGGCCATGCGGCCTTCCTCGGCGTGGGCGCCTACACGCAGGCGGTGCTGACCAACCACGGCGTGCCGTTTCCGATTGCGCTGTTGTGCGCCGGCGGTCTGTCGGCCGCCGTGGGCATCGTGGTCGGCCTGCCGGCGCTGCGCGTGAAGGGCATCTACCTCGGCATGGCCACGCTGTCGTTCGGCTTCATCGTCGAAGAAATCTTTGCGCGCTGGGAATCGGTGACCGGCGGCAACGCCGGCATCCACATCAAGGCGCCCGACTTCTTCGGCTGGAAGGCCGACACCGGCGAGTCGTTCTACTGGCTGTGCCTGCTGATCACCGTCGGCGCCACCTTCGTCATCATGAATCTGCTGCGCTCGCCGACCGGCCGCGCCTTCGTGGCGATTCGTGATTCCGAAGTCTCGGCGCAAAGCATGGGCATCCACCTGGCGCGCTACAAGAGTTTGTCGTTCGCCATCTCGGCGGCGCTGGCGGGCATCGGCGGCGCGCTGTACGCGCACAAGCTGCAATTCATCTCGCCCGACCAGTTCAACATCCTGCAGTCGATCGACCTGCTGCTGATGGTGGTGATCGGCGGCGTGGGCTCGATCCACGGTGCCTTCCTGGGTGCCATTTTCCTGATCACGATGCCGCAGCTGATTGCCGGAGTGAAGGATTACCTGCCCGCCGTGATCGGCCAGGCGCCCGGCCTGCAAGGGCTGGTCTACGGCGCGGTGCTGATCGCCTTCGTGCTGTTCGAGCCGCTGGGCTTGTACGGCCGCTGGTTGAAGGTGCGCACCTATTTGCAGATGTTCCCGTTCTACCGCCAGGGCATGTTCAAGCGGCAGAAGAGTTTCCAGAAATCGGACCGATTGAAATGAAGCCCCCACGCTCACTGCGTTCACTGCCCCCCGAGGGGGCGCTCAGTCCCTTGGGGCGGCCCGGCGGTCCTGAGGTTTCCCCTTCGACAAGCTCAGTGCAGTCGGATTCCACGCTGCTCTCGGCAACCAACCTGAGCGTGCGCTTCGGCGGCGTGCTGGCCGTCAACGGCGTCAGCTTCGACGTGCGTCGCGGCGAGGTGTTCACCCTCATCGGCCCCAACGGCGCTGGCAAGACCACGGTGTTCAACCTGATCAGCCGCATCTACACGCCCACCACTGGCGAGATCACCTTCGAGGGCCGCAAGCTGTCCGAACTGGCGCCGCACGGCGTGGCCGAACTGGGCATCGCGCGCACCTTCCAGAACATCGAATTGTTCGAGCACGCCAGCGTGTTGCAGAACCTGCTGATCGGCCGCCACACGCACCGGCAAACCAGCGTCTTGAGCGACATCTTCTTCACCGCCAAGGTGCGCAAAGCCGAGCTGCTGGCGCGTGAAAAAGTGGAGCAGGTGATCGAGCTGCTCGACCTGCAGCACCACCGCGACTCCATGGTCGCTGGCCTGCCCTACGGCGTGCGCAAGGTGGTCGAGCTGGCGCGCGCGCTGTGCACCGAGCCCAAGCTGCTGCTGCTCGACGAGCCGTCGTCGGGCCTCAACGTCGAAGAGACCGACGACATGGCGTTCTGGATTCGCGACATCCAGCACGAGCTGGGCGTGACGGTGCTGATGGTCGAGCACGACATGAGCCTGGTGTCGAAAGTGTCAGACCGCGTGCTGGCGATGAACCAGGGCGAGATGCTGGCGCTGGGCACGCCGCGCGAAGTGCAGACGCATCCTGGCGTGATCGAGGCCTACCTCGGATCGGTCGACGATGTGTCTAGCCTGCGAAGGAAAGCTGCATGAGCGAAATCATGCTCAAGCTGCTGAACGTGGAAAGCGC
>JANNBZ010000034.1:0-2646 GCA_031386065.1 Burkholderiales bacterium | reverse complement strand
GGTGGTCTGGGACATCCTTGAGGAAGTGATCAAGGAACACCCGGTGATGCTGAACCGTGCGCCCACGCTGCACCGTTTGGGCATCCAGGCGTTCGAGCCGGTGCTGATCGAAGGCAAGGCGATTCAACTGCACCCGCTCGTTTGCTCGGCGTTCAACGCCGACTTCGACGGCGACCAGATGGCCGTTCACGTGCCGCTGTCGATCGAGGCGCAGATGGAAGCCCGCACGTTGATGCTGGCGTCGAACAACATCCTGTTCCCGGCCAACGGCGAGCCGTCGATCGTGCCGTCGCAAGACGTGGTGCTGGGCCTGTACTACGCCACCCGCGACCGCATCAACGCCAAGGGCGAAGGGCTGATCTTTTCGGACGTGCCGGAAGTCCAGCGCGCGCTCGACAACGACGTGGTCGAGATCACCACGAAGATCTTCGTGCGCTTGACCGAGTTCACCAAGAACAAGGAAACCGGCGAGTTCACGTCGGACACCCAATTGGTGGACACCACGGTGGGCCGTGCCCTGCTGAGCGAAATCCTGCCCAAGGGGCTGCCGTTCAGCAACATCAACAAGGCGCTGAAGAAGAAAGAAATTTCGCGCCTGATCAACACCTCGTTCCGCAAGTGCGGTCTGAAGGAAACGGTCGTCTTCGCCGACAAGCTGCTGCAGGCGGGCTTCCGCCTTGCCACGCGCGCCGGCATCTCGATTTGCATCGACGACATGTTGGTGCCGAAAGAGAAGCCGGGCCTGATCGAACGCGCCGAGAAGGAAGTCAAGGAGATCGAGCAGCAGTACGTCTCGGGCCTGGTGACCTCCGGCGAGCGCTACAACAAGGTGGTCGACATCTGGGGCAAGACCGGCGACGAAGTCGGCAAGGTCATGATGGCCCAACTGTCGAAGCAGAAGACGGTCGATCGCCATGGCAAGACCGTGGACCAGGAGTCGTTCAACTCCATCTACATGATGGCCGACTCGGGTGCGCGCGGCTCGGCCGCGCAGATTCGCCAGTTGGCCGGCATGCGCGGCCTGATGGCCAAGCCCGACGGCTCGATCATCGAGACGCCCATCACGGCGAACTTCCGTGAAGGCCTGAACGTGTTGCAGTACTTCATCTCCACCCACGGCGCCCGCAAGGGCCTGGCGGACACGGCGCTGAAGACCGCCAACTCCGGCTACCTGACGCGTCGCCTGGTCGACGTGACGCAGGATCTGGTGGTTCAGGAAGACGACTGCGGAACGCAGAACGGCATGAACCAGCGCGCCCTGGTCGAAGGCGGCGAAGTGATCGAGTCGCTGCGCGACCGCATCCTCGGCCGCGTGACAGCCATCGAAGTGCTGCACCCGGAAACGCAGGAGCTGCTGTTGAACGGCGGCGAAATGCTCGACGAAGACGTGCTCGATGTGCTGGAAGCGGCGGGTGTCGACGAAGTCAAGGTCCGCACCGCACTGACCTGCGGCACGCGCTTCGGCATCTGCGCCAAGTGCTACGGCCGCGACCTCGGCCGCGGTGGCTTGATCAACGTGGGCGAAGCGATCGGCGTGATCGCAGCCCAGTCGATCGGCGAGCCGGGCACGCAGTTGACGATGCGCACCTTCCACATCGGTGGCGCTGCGTCGCGTGCGGCGGTGGCTTCGAGCGTCGATGCGAAGAGCGACGGCATCATCGGCTTCAACGCCACGATGCGCTACGTGACCAACGGCAAGGGCGATCTGGTGGTGATCTCGCGCTCTGGCGAAATCACGATTTCCGACCAGCATGGCCGCGAGCGCGAGCGTCACAAGGTGCCTTACGGCGCGTTGCTCAGCATCAAGGCCGGTCAGCAATTGAAGGCAGGCACCGTGCTCGCCAACTGGGACCCGCTGACGCGTCCGATCATCACCGAGTTCGCCGGCAAGGCGAAGTTCGAGAACGTCGAGGAAGGCCTCACGGTTGCCAAGCAGCTGGACGAAGTGACGGGCCTGTCAACGTTGGTGGTGATTGACTCCAAGCGTCGCGGCGCGCTGAAGGTGGTGCGTCCGCAAGTCAAGCTGCTCGACGCGGCCGGCAACGAGGTGAAGATTCCAGGCACGGATCACTCGGTGACCATCGCTTTCCCGGTCGGATCGCTGATCCAGATTCGCGACGGTCAGGACCTGGCGCCGGGCGAGGTGATGGCACGTATTCCAGTCGAAGGCCAGAAGACGCGCGACATCACCGGCGGCTTGCCGCGGGTGGCCGAGCTGTTCGAAGCGCGCAGCCCGAAAGACGTGGGCACGCTGGCCGAGATCACCGGCACGATCAGCTTCGGCAAGGAGACCAAAGGCAAGAACCGCCTGCAGATCACAGACCCCGAAGGCCATGTGCACGAAGAGCTGGTGGCCAAGGAAAAGAACATCCTGGTGCACGAAGGCCAGGTGGTCAACCGCGGCGAGCTGGTGGTGGACGGCGCAGCCGATCCGCAGGACATCCTGCGCCTGCTGGGCATCGAAGAGCTGGCCCGCTACATCGTTGACGAAGTGCAGGACGTCTACCGTCTGCAGGGTGTGAAGATCAACGACAAGCACATCGAGGTGATCGTTCGCCAGATGCTGCGCCGCGTGCAGATCACGAACCCGGGCGACACGAACTACATCCTGAACGAGCAGGTTGAGCGCTCCGAGTTGCTGGACAC
>JANNBZ010000432.1:0-4492 GCA_031386065.1 Burkholderiales bacterium | reverse complement strand
TGCGCCTACGGCGTGTCTCAGGGCAACCTGGTGAGCATCGAGCCCGACAAGTTCAAGGTGCTCGACGGCAAGCTCTACCTGAACTACGACGCCGACGTGCAAGCGATCTGGCTCAAAGACCCGGCGGGCTACAACAAGCTGGCCGACGCGAAGTTCCAGGCGCTGCTGAAAAAATAGTCGCTGAACAAACAAGAACGAGGAGGTTTCAATGCGCTGGCTCAAACAGCACGGCCACTGGCTGCTGACGCTTTTCGTGGCGTTCGTCTTCATTCAGTCGCTGTTCTTCAAGTTCACCGGCTCACCCGAGACGGCCTACATCTTTCAAGGCAAGCTCGATCCCTGGGCCGCAACGCTCGGCTTTCCGGGAGTGTTCGCGCCGGGCGGGATTTTCTCGGCCAAGGTGGTGGGTACGTTCGAGTTGATCGCATCGGTCTTGCTGCTGGTGGGGGCCGCGATGTCACGCCAGCGCGTGGTGCAGGTGCTGGGCGCTGCCCTGGGTCTGGGCGTCATCAGCGGCGCGATCTTTTTTCACCTGTTCACGCCGTTGGGCATCGCGGTGGTCAACACCGACGGCAGCAGCGACGGCGGCGAACTGTTCGCACTGGCCTGTGGCGTCTGGGTTTCGTGTGCGTTGCTGCTGTGGCTGCGGCGTGATGTGTGGTTGGGCTGGCTGGCGCGGCTGACCGGGCGTTGAGCATGGCCACCGTGAAGCCGCGTCCCCCGCCCGTGCCCATGCTCGCTCGGGTGGTGCTGGTGCTGCAGGGCGGTGGCGCGCTGGGTGCCTATCAATGGGGGTGTACGAGGCGCTGCACGAGGCGGGCATCGAACCCGAGTGGGTGATCGGCACGTCGATCGGTGCCATCAACGCGGCCTTGATCGCCGGCAATTCGCGCGAGCAGCGGATCGCGCGGCTGCGCAGCTTCTGGACGCAGGTCGAGCAACGCACGCCCGCCGGCGACGTGTTCGACTGGATGGGCCTGGGCCATGTGCTGGCCAACACGGCGACCCTGTCGCGCGGCGTGCCCGCCTTCTTCGAGCCCAACCCGGCGGCACTGCGCGGCCCGCAAGCGGCGGTGGGGTTGGAGCACGCGTCTTACTACCGAACCGAACCGCTTCGCCGCACGCTGGGCGAACGGGTCGAATTCGACAGGCTGGGTTCGAGTGGTACCCGACTGACGGTGGGTGCGGTCAACGCCAACACCGGTGCGATGCGCTATTTCGACAGCCGCGACGAAGCCCTGCGCCTCGACCACATCATGGCTTCGGGCGCGCTGCCGCCGGCGTTCCCGGCGGTGCGCATCGACGGCGAGCCGTACTGGGACGGCGGCCTGTACTCGAACACGCCCATCGAGGCCGTGCTCGAAGACAACCCGAGGCGCGACGCACTCGTCTTCGCCGTCAACGTGTGGCATCAAGCCGGCCCCGAGCCCAAATCCATCTGGCAAGTGATGGGCCGAGCCAAGGACATTCAGTACGCCAGCCGGGCCGACAGCCACATCACGCGACAAAAACAGATCCATCACTTGCGGCATGTCATCCGCGAACTTGCGCGCCAGTTGCCCGCCGCTCGGCAGGCCGACGCGAAGGTCAAGGAACTCGCGGCCTGGGGCTGCAGCACGACGCTGCACGTGGCGCACCTGATCGCGCCACGCCTGCCATTCGAAGACCACACCAAGGACATCGACTTTACCCCCGCCGGCCTGCGCGCACGCCGCGATGCCGGCCACGCCGACACGCTTCGCATGCTCGAGCGCGCTCCGTGGCTTGCGCCGGCCGATCCGCTCGAAGGCGTCATCGAGTACCGGTAAATGGAGCTGATGATCGGCGGCGTCACCTTCGCACTGGCCCTGTTGTGCGCCGCAACGATGGGCCTGGCGATTCAGCGCGGCACCACCTGCACCGTGGTGGCCCTGGACGAACTGCTTCGCACACGGCGGCCGACGCGCTTGCTGGCCATCGTCGAGGCGTCTGTCTGGGTCGGCGGCGGCCTGCTGCTGGCGCACGCGTTCGCGCAGTTGCACGAGACACCTGCGGACTACGCGGTGACGCGTTGGACGCTGCTGGGTGCGGCGCTGCTCGGCATCGGTGCCGTGGTCAACCGGGGCTGCATCTTCGGCACGGTGGCGCGATTCGGCTCAGGCGAGTGGGCCTACGCAGCCACGCCGGTCGGGTTTTTTGTTGGCAGCATGAGTGTGCAGACGGTCTTCGCGCCGCCGGCACCGCAGGTGGTGCCGGCAGGCTCGCCGGTGCTCGACGCGCCAGCCTGGGTTGCGTGGCTGTTCGTCGGCTTTGCGTTGTTTCGGCTGGCCCGTCTGTTCACGCAACGCGGCACCTCGAAGGCGCAGTGGTGGTCGCCACACGCGGCCACCACGGTGATCGGCATCACCTTCGTCGGCATGTTTCTGCTCGCTGGTGCCTGGGCCTACACCGACGTGCTGGTCGACGTGGTGCGCGGCATGGCCCACAGCGTCGCAGCGCGCGCGCTGCTCGCGCTGGCACTGCTGCTCGGTGCCGTCGCGGGCGGCATCATCGACCGGCCGTTGCGCAGCATTCCGGTCACCGCCGGCGCGGTGGCACGCTGCTTCATGGGCGGTGTGCTGATGGGCTGGGGCGGCCTGCTGGTGCCCGGCGGTAACGACGGCCTCATCCTGTTGGGCATGCCGCTGCTGTGGCCCTACGCGTGGGCAGCCTTCGCCGTCATGTGCGTCGTCATCACGCTGTCGTTGATGCTGGCGCAAAGGCTCTCGGTGCGCCGCCGTTCTGCGGCAACACCCACTTGATATCGGGCAGTGCAGGACCGAGGCTGTGTCGATCGCCGCTCGCGTTAGCCAATTCGCGGCACGCCGCCGGTCGTGCGCGCGTGCAGGGATTCAGGCGACGGCCTCGTGCCACAGCAGGCGGCGGTGGTCGAACTCGTCGAACAGCGTCGGCTTCACGACAGCAAAGTACGGCGACACGTCGAAGTCGCGCGGCACGTACAGGCTGTGGTGCCGCACATGCAGGATCTCGTTCACGCAGTCGGGGCACAGTGGATCGTCGGTCGAGCGTCGCTCGACAATCGGCAGGATCGGGTAGCGCACCGACTCGAACGCCTGCGCGATGAGCGTGGAGCAAATGGCCCGCGTCGGGTCGCCGCTGCCCAGCACCAGCATCCGGCGTCTCCAGCGCAGCGGCACCGGCGGTGTCGGGAGAAGGTATCGAACCAGGTCGACGATGTTGCGCAGGTCGTAGCGGTGACCGAGGCGTGCCACCACGTGCGCGATGACGCGCGCGACTTCGTCTGCCGACAGACTCGCGGGCCGGCAGACGCGGGCGTGCAGGCCCGCGAACTGCGAAAGGCCCACGGCGCGCACGCCCTCGACCATGTCCGCTTCGACAAAGCATGGAACTTCGCCATCGCCTTTGGCAAGGTCCGCGCGCGGGCCGACATAAAGAGCCGCGTGCGACCAGGTCGACTGGGTCAGGTACTTGACCGCGGTGCTGACCCGGCTGTTCCCCTCGACCAACAGCACATCGCCAGGGCGTAGGCATTTTTGAAGGCGCACCAGGTCGACCGGCACCGCGGTGCCGTGCACGTGGCGCGCCCGCGCCAGAAAACCTGCCAGCCAGCGACCGATGGAACGCGGGAACAACATCATTTGCGCAGACCAGGCTGCGGCCAGAGGATCAACGTCGTCGCTGGGTCGCAGTAGAACGTGGGGCACATGGCGGCTGACTCCTTTGCCGTTTTGTCGCGTGCTGCCCGTCTCAAATTACAGGATCGCGTGGCGATGACTTGCGACATGGCTCGGCTTAGGAAGGAAGCATTCAGTCGCTGCCGGTTCGCTCATGCGGCTTTGACGATCGTGTGAATCCTGCGCTGAAGTTCTGGAGCGATTTCGGCAGCGAACCACAGGTTGACCGTGAGCCAGAAGTTGTTGCGTGGGCTGGGATGCGGCAGCGGCATGGCCGCAGGCCAATGGCCACGCTACGCCTTGACTGCGTCGGTCAAGGTGACCGCGCACGCGGTCGTAACGCCCGAGAGCCCGAGCCATAGCAGGGTGCGGCCGATCAGCGCGTTCCGCTCGGGGGCGGGTACGACGACGGCCGCGAACATCAGCACGAAGACGAACACGAAGCAAGTACGGATCGTCAAGCCAAGATTCCCTGAAATGCCAGTCAGACCGAGTTTGGCAACGACCGAGGTGAACCCTGCGAACACCATCGAGACGAAGGCGTAGACGTCCACTTCTCCATGTTCTTCTTCATTACCGTTGGGAGCTGACGCTGATCGGCAACGCGCCGAAGTTCACGTTCATGGCCCACGTCGAGCCGGCCGAGGGCAGTGTCAATGCAATGGCCGCCCCGCTGTCTGAACCGCCCCGGATTTTGAGGAGGCTCCTTCGATTGAGAATGGAGCCATGATGAGGAAGTCCCCGAAGTTTTCCCCCGAAGTGCAGGAGCGTGCGGTGCGCATGGTCTTCGACGCCAAGGACCAGTATCCATCGCAGTG
>JANNBZ010000400.1:0-1874 GCA_031386065.1 Burkholderiales bacterium | reverse complement strand
CGTACAGCCGCAGGTGCCGCCAGTGTTTCGCCAGGATCGTCAGGTCTTCGCGAATCTCGGCGTGCGAAGGGTAGGTCTGGTCGCCCGGGCTTTGCCCACGGCGGTAGCCGGAATAGCAGATGGCGCGGCCGGGTTTCAGGGACAGCGGGCGGGGCGTGTTCATCGGTCGTGGCGCCGGGGGTACTTGGCCTGCCCGAGCTTGTCCCACAGCCCCCAGTACGCGCCGACATCGCCTTCCGCGCCGACCTTCCAGGCTTCGTCGAAGGCGGCGAAATAGAACACCTCGACGTCGTCGCGTGCGGCCCAGGCGTTGGTCTCGACGAAGTAGCGCATCGCGCCGGCCTCCGACGGCACTGCCCCGTGAAACGCGGTGCCGATGTTCGGCCAGCCGGTCTCGCTGATGACGACCTTCTTGCCGCCGGCCACCGCCACCGTGCGGCGGTGCATGCTTTGCATGTAGGCGATGGCCTGCTCCAGCGGACAGCCTTCCCAGAACGGGTAGCAGTTGGTCAGCACCACGTCGCAGGCGGCGGTGATGCGCGGGTGCAGCTCGAACAGGTAGTAGGCGTCGACATAGCCGACCTGCACGCCGGGCAGCGCCGCCTTCACGCGCGCCATGCAGGCCAGCAGTTCGTCCTCGCTCAGGTCTTCGCGCAGCAGCACCTCGTTGCCCACCGCCACGATGTCGGCGTGGCCGGCGCGCGCGACCGCGATCACGGCTTCGATCTCGCGCTCGTTGATGGCGCGGTCGGTGCCGAGCCAGGCTCCGACCAAGGTCTTCAAGCCGAATTCGTGCGCGATGCGCGGGATGTGCTGGTTGCCGTCGGTGCACGAGAAGCTGCGCACCCAGCGCGTGTGCGGCGCGACGATGCGCATGCGTTCGCGAATCTGCGCCTCGCTGATCGTGCTGCCCGGGCCCTGGCCGTCGAGGTAGGGACTGAAGCACAGGCCGTGCATGCCTGCGCGCAGCGTGGCGTCGAAGGCAGCATCGAGTTCGCTGCGCTGTGCGTCGCTGAGCACCGGTGCGCTCGGCAGCGGGGTGGTTGCGCTGCCGGCGCGCGCGGCAGTGTGCGGCGCCGAAGGCGCGTGCGCAGCCGCCCACGGCTGCAATGTGTTGATCGGCTTGGACATGGATTTTCTCGTCAGCTTTCGTTTGAGCAGGGCAGGCGGCCCGTGCCGCGGGGCCTGGTTTCGCCGCAGCCGCCGACCGGGTCGTGCACGTGCACGCCGTCGACCAGCGGTTGGGCGGGGAAGGGGGTTCGCGGGTTCGGCACGCCAGGAAAGTTGCCGACCACCGCCGTGTTCATCACCGGGTAGAACGGTTGGGCGACGCCCGCGAACGACAGCGCCAGGTGCCGCGCCGGCCTGGCTTGCAGGTGCGCGGTCATCGCAGCAACCGACCTGCCGCGTCGAAGGCGAGCGCCCACGCTGTGTTGGGCAGCAGGCCCACGGTCTGGCCGGCAGCGCACTGCGCGTGTTCGGTGCCGACCTTGGCATTCAGCAGTTCGCTCACGCCGTCGACCCGCAAGTGGATGATCGACGAGTCGCCCAGGTGCTCGGCCAGCACCACGGTGGCGGGCACGCCCTGACCGGCGGGTGCAAGGCGCAGGTGTTCGGGGCGCAGGCCGATGCGCTGCGCACTCGCAGGGGCCGGACCCGCCAGCGCCTGCCACAGCGCCTGATGCGCAGCCGCCGCGCCGCTCGCGGCCGGGCGGTCGACCAGGATGATGCGAGGCGCACCCAGAAAGGTGGCCACGAACTCGTTGGCCGGGCGGTTGTACAGGTCCATCGGCGCGCCGAGCTGCTCGACATGGCCCTGGTTGAACACCGCGATGCGGTCGCCCATCGTCATCGCCTCGACCTGGTCGTGGGTG
>JANNBZ010000112.1:0-6416 GCA_031386065.1 Burkholderiales bacterium | reverse complement strand
CCTCGCCCTCAGCGATGTCGCGCGGGCCAAGGGTATGGCGCAGGTAGCGAAAGACGCTGGCTTGGGCCGCGAGAGTCTTTACAAGGCACTTGCGCCTGGCGCAAAGCCCCGCTTTGAAACCATCATGAAGGTAGCGCGCGCACTGGGAGTCAAGTTCACGGCTCAGCCTGCCTGAGACGCGAGCACCAGGAGCGGGCATGAGGACAGTTGATTGCCGAGCAAGCCGTGAGCGTGACCAAGCCGGCTGTCAGGCGACCAGCCAAACGACCCGCTGGCTCTTCGAGCTGAGAGGCAAACGCCATCGCGAAGCGCGGAGTCGCGACACGCGGCTTCAGCCTGAACCCGCTGCCAAACCCATCGGCCCATCAAGCCGTCAACGCGCCCCGACCTTCACGCCCTGACCCAGCGCCCGCGCGCCCACAGCACCCCCAACGCGGCGACGCAAAACGCTGTGCCCGCATAGAACGTGTATGCCGCGCCAAGGCGGTCCCACAACAGGCCGGCGAGCACGCTGGCGGCGAGCATGGCCACGCCGCTGGCCAGGTTGAAGAAGCCGTAGGCGGTGCCGCGCAGGGCTTCGGGTGCGGTGTCGGCCACCATGGCAGCCAGCAACCCTTGCGTCATGCCCATGTGCACGCCCCACAGCGCCACGCCGGCCAGCAGGGCGCCCCAGTGCGTGCTGCTGGCCAGCACCAGGTCGGCGGCAATCAACACCAGCAGCCCCAGCGCCAGCAGCCAGCGGCGGTCGATGCGGTCTGACAGCTTGCCGAACGGATACGCCGACGCGGCGTAGACCGCGCTCATCGCCACCATCACCAGCGGCACCAGGGCCAGCGGGATGCTGGCCTGCTGTGCGCGCAGCACCAGAAACGCTTCGCTGAAACGGGCCAGCGTGAACACCGCGCCGATGCCCACCACCCACCAGTACGGCGCGCTCAGGCTGAGCAGGTTGGCGCGTGATATCGGGTTGCTGCGCTTGGCGTCCGCCTGCGCCGGCGGCTCTCGCACGCCGAACCACAACACGGCCACGGACAGCGCGCCGGGAATGGCCGCGACCCAGAACACCGCGCGGAAGTCGTTGGCCCACAGCAGCATCAGGCCGGTCGCCAACAGCGGGCCGGCGAAGGCGCCCACGCTGTCCAGCGACTGGCGCAGGCCGAAGGCAGCACCGCGTGCTTCGGGCGACACCATGTCGGCCACCAGCGCATCGCGCGGCGCGTTGCGAATGCCTTTGCCCACGCGGTCGAGCAGCCTTGCAGTGACCACCATGCCGGTGGTCGTGGCGACAGCGAACAGCGGCTTGGTGAATGCGCCCAGCGCGTAGCCGAACAGCGCCAGTCCCTTGCGGCGGCCCAGGTAGTCGCTCAGCACGCCTGAGAAGACCTTCACGATCAACGCGGTCGATTCGGCCAGGCCTTCGATCACGCCCACCGTCAGCGCGCTGGCGCCCAGCACGCCCACCATGAACAGCGGCAGCAGGCTGTGGATCATCTCGGACGAAACGTCCATCAGCAGGCTGACGAAGCCCAGCATCCACACGCCGGCGGGAAGGCGAGCCGGCGGCGCGGCGGAGGGTGTTTTCATGGTGGACGGCAGTCTACGTTGCGGATATGCGTCTTGCGGCTCACCGATCCTAGGGATGGGCGAGTCGATGGTGTCTGCTCAGCATCGGACCTCGTTCAACCCTTCGAGTCACACCGTGGGAAGAAGCTGCCGCGAAGTCCAGGACTGGATCGAAACGCAAATCGAACAGCCCATCGAAGCGTGGGAAAACCAGCAAGAACAGCGCTGCCGCAACGAGCCCTGCAACTGGTGGACGCTGTGCCTGAACAAGCTGTTCTGCTGGCTGGCGTGGGTGCTGGTGAAGGTGGTTCGGTGGGTGCTGGTGACGGTGGGCAAATGGGTGGTGCGGGTGGTGTGCACGGTGGTCAACATCGTGCTCGACATTGCGGGGTTGATCGTCTCGCTGATCCTGTCGATTCCCATCCTCGGCGGCATCATTCGCACGGTGCTGAACTGGGTCACCGAAGTGGGCTGGCGCCTGGTGGGCGCGATCGATTTTCTGGGCAGCCTGGTGGGCATACGACCGCGCAAGAAAATGTATTTCGGCGTCATCATTCCGGTGGTGAACGGGGCACCGATCGCCACCCAGGCGCAGCTTCAGCCGCAGGTAGACCAGGCCATTTCGCTGTACGGCAGCCTGTGCAACATCAACCTGCGCTTCACCGGCTTTTGCACCTTCAACAACGAGCCGCCCGAGGGGCCGCTGACGGTGGGTTGCGATGGCGGTGGCTTTTTTGCCGACTGGTGGCTCAGCGGCTCGTACTTCGAGTTCGCCACCGCCGGCTGCAAGTTCGAAGACTCGTGGCGGCGCATCGTGGGCTACGGTGCCGAGCTGATCGTGTTCGTGGTCAACAACGTGCTGCCCGACAGCAGCAGTTCCAGCACCGTGGGTTGCAGCTTTGCCGGCACCCACAACTACGTGGTGGTCGAGGCCACGGCGGGCCCCAACGTGGCTGCGCACGAGCTGGGACACGCCTGCCTGCTGGGCCACGACGACAGCACGTCCAACCTGATGTTCGCCAGCAATATCGTCGCCGCGCCCACGCTCAGCACCTGGCAGATTTCGGTGGTTCGCGGCAGCCGGCATTGCACCTATCTGTGAGGGCACTCCCATGTCAAAACCAAGCTCTGAAGGAAATGTGGTGCAAGCCTGCACCGCGCCGACGCCGTGGCTCGGCTTCCTGATTGCGCTGCTGCTGGTGGTGGCTGCGGCGCTGGCGTTCATCCTCTTCAAGCCGTGAGGTGACCATGAAGCACCTGAGCCAAACCGCCCAACCGACCCAGCTGACCATTCGCACGGCCGACGACCTGACGCGCCTGCTTGACCGCACGCAGCACTACCGCGCCATCCGGCTCGACGCGCCCGGTGTGCCCGAGCCGCAGCGCCAGCGCTGGCAAGACGATCTGGCGCACCACTATTCGGGCTGCGGCTGCGGCATTGGCAACCTGTTCGGGCTGGCCGGCGTGGCGGTAGCCGGGGCCTACCTGTTGTATGTCGACGCGTTTTCCAACCCGGCGGTGAATTTGTGGCTGCAGGGCGGCGTGGCCTTCGCGGTGGTGGTGGCATTCGCGGCCGCAGGAAAGTGGGTCGGGCTGCGGCGCGCCCGTCAGCGGCTGCGCAACGCGGTTCAGTCGCTGGCGAGCGTGCTCGACGCGGCGCATGGGCAGGCTGCAGCGCAGCCCGCGTCGTCGTGAAGCCAGCCGGGCCGACCCGCGTGCCGCAACCCATTGCGAGGATCAAATGTCCAGCCTGCTGAAGCTGCTGTGCGGCTTCAAGAATCGCCCGGGCGTGCTGTTCTGCCTGGCGCTGGGCTTGCTGTTGCTGCTGTGGCTGCTCAGCGGCGCACTGTTCGGTTGGTTCTTGATGTACCTGGGCTTGCTGGTGCTGCTGGGCTTGCTGGGCTTGGTGCGATTGCTGCAGGGCAGGCTTCGCAAACGCTGCTGGAAAGCCGACGGCGACAAGAAGGGAGATGGCTCGCAGGGCCACCCGACGTCGAAGGAACTGAAGATTCCGCCGCACACCTACAAGCGGCCCGACCCGATGATCTACAGCCAGTTCTACCTGATGGCCAAGGGCCTGGCAGTGACTTGGGACAACCCGGACATCCAGCTGTTCGACGGCGCGGTGGCCGTGCCTTCGAATGCGCTGTTGCCCGGCCACGCCTACGCCGTCCACGCCCGCGTGTGGAACGGTTCAACCGACGCGCCGGCCGTCAACTTGCTGGTCAAGTTTTTCTACATGAGCTTCGGCGTCGACACGGTGCGCCACTACATCGGCGAAACCCACGTCGACGTGCCGGTGAAGGGCTCGCCGACGGGCCCCGGCATCGCCACCATGGCGTGGACCACGCCGCCTGCGGGGCACTACTGCATTCAGGTCGAACTGCACTGGATCGACGACGCCAACCCGTTCAACAACTTCGGGCAGGAAAACGTCGACGTGAAAAAACTCAACTCGCCGAACGCCAGCTTCGTCTTCGCGGTGCGCAACACCTCGGCGCGGGCGCGCACGCTGGTGCTGCGCGCCGACGCCTATGAACTGCCGCAGCGGCTGCGCTGCCCACCGGTGCGCCCGAACGACGCGGCCCCGAACGGCCTGGTGCTGAACGACGGGCGGGCCGACCCGTACGCGCGCCACCGCCCCGAAGCGCACCCGGTGCCTGCCGGCTGGCAGATCGACTTCTTCGGCCGCGACAGCCTCACCTTGCAGCCCGGCGAGCAAACCGACGTGACGGTGAAGGTCACCAGCACCGACGCCCCGGTTGCGATGCAGGCCGTCAACATCAATGCCTTCGACGGCAACGCGTTGGTGGGCGGCGTCACGCTCTACGTCCATCACTGAGCGGCTGAGCGCCGACCGGAGACCACCATGTCGCAAGGCCCGCAATACACCTCGTGCGTTGAAGCGAACGACTACACGCCGCTGAGCACCGCGGCCATCGCCACGCTGGGCGTGCTGGTGGCGGCGGGCGGCATCGCGGCGCTGTTCTCGGGCGGCATCGGTGCGCTGATTTCGATTGCGGCCCTGGTGCAGTTGCTGCGCTACGTGCTGAACTTCATGCTCAACGGCAAGCTGATCTGCCTGCACCGCAGCGCACCCGACTGCAATTGCGGCGACGCCGGCAACACCGTGTGCGCCATCGGCGAGGTGGCCGACACCGAAGGCGTGGGCCAGGACAAGAATCCGTTCGAGGACATCGACAACGACTACGCGATGAACGTGGTGCTCGCTCCATTCGACATGGCGCAGATCGGCATCCACGGCGGCAAGAATTCGGTGCCTGCGGTCGACGTGACTCTGCCGGCCTCACCGCAGGTCGATCTGCTGACCACGCCGAACGGCAAGCTGCCCGTCAATGGCTACCGTCGCACGATGGTCTATCAGCAGAAGGACAAGAACTATTTCGCGTGGACCGAACTGGTGGGCCGCGACTACGGCTGGACGGGTTTGATCGGCCCGGACGAGCAAAAAGCCTACGGTGACTACCTTGTGAATAACGCCTGGCTCGACCCGATGCGCGCCCTGGTGCCGGTGCTGCACTGCGAATTCGAAGGCTCGCGCATTCGCGACATGCTCGCGGCGCTGGAGGCGTTTTCATTCGGCGGTTCGTGGTGCAAGAAGAACTTCTTCTTCGGTGCCTTGTGCGTGCTGTTGCAAACCCTGCTCGCGCCCTTCGCGCTGATCGCGGTGGCCATTGCGTGGGGCGCTGCGAGCGACGGCGATGCCGCCGATGCGCTGCAGGGCGGCGGCACCATCAGCAGCAAGGAATGGGTGGTGGTGCGTGGCCGCTGGACCTTCGACAGCGGGCACACCGGCTGGAACGAAATCCACGCCACCCGCATCGTGCAGAAGATCGATCGCGCCGACGTGCCGATGGACGCCAGCGGATTCCGCGACTACTGGAAGCGCTGGTGCACGCGGCTGTCGGAAGTGCCGCAAGTAATCGACGCCGGGCTGCACCCGCTGACTCCCGAACAGCAAGCCGTCGCCGACAACCAGGCCCAGCCCGAGAACCAGTGGGTGATGCATCCCGAGGTCGATGGCTGCGTGCCCAACGACGACCACAACGACCCGCCACCTCCCATCATCAAATAGCGAGCTCGCATGGACTTCATCGAACAACTCTTCGGCATTTCGCCCGATGGCGGCTCAGGAAGCTTCGAGTTCCTGCTGTTCGCGGTGCCCATCGCCCTGCTGCTGATGCGCGCCGCGTGGCTGCGCTCGAAGCGACGCAAGTCGCAGCGCAAGCCACCCGACGAGTGACGCGCGTGGGCTACCGCAGCGGCGCGAGCCGGCGGTTGCACAGTCGCCATCGGCGACAATGCCGCCCCTATGTACGCCCTTTATGAAGACGCCGGAAAATTCTTCGCCGGCCGCGTGATGACCGAGGCCGACAGCGCGCTGCAGATCGAGCTGGACTCGGGCAAGCGCGTCAAGGTCAAGGCCGCCAATGTGCTGCTGAAATTCGACAAGCCGCAGCCGGCCGAATTGATTGCATCGGCGCAAGCACTGGCGCAAGACATCGACCTCGACCTGGCCTGGGAATTCGCGCCCGCCGACGAGTTCGGCTTTGCCGACCTGGCACGCGAATACTTCAATGCGAAGGCCGACCTGACGCAGCAGGCCGCTACGCTGTTCCGCCTGTTCGAGGCGCCGCACTACTTTCGCCGGCTCGGCAAAGGCAACTTCAAGAAGGCGCCGGAAGACATCGTGAAGGCTGCGCTGCTGGGCATCGAGCGCAAGAAGGCGGTGACCGCGCAAATTGACGCCTGGGCCGGCGAATTGGCAGCCGGAACCTGCCCGCCGCCGGTGCGCGAGCAGCTGTACAAAATCCTCTTCAAGCCCGACAAGA
>JANNBZ010000372.1:0-2424 GCA_031386065.1 Burkholderiales bacterium | reverse complement strand
AAGTCTTGCCCCGGCTTGGCGTTCTTGGCTGCCACCACGGTGGCCAGCACCACGGTGTCTTCGATGTTGACCAAAACGGCACCCCCGGACTGACGGGCGATTTCGCCGGTCTCCATCACGACGGTGTGCTGGCCCCATTGGAAGGTCTTGGTGACTTTGTTGAACATGCTCATAGGAATCTCCGGTTGTGGTCAGCGCCTTGTCGGGCGGCGCTCATTCGGCCCCGGAACTGCTGCATCCTGGCGCGATGCCATTCCAGCGGCGTTCGGTGAAACGCCTTTGGAATGACACATCGTCATCAATGGATGCCCAGATCCAAACTCAGAAACACAAAGAGCCTGTGCTGGCGAATCCAGACAGGCTCTCGGCTTTCATGTGCGAATTATTTGCGCAGACCCAGTTTCTGGATCAGTGCGATGTAGCGGCTTGCGTCGCGGTCTTTCAGGTACTTCAACAGGCTCTTGCGGGTGTTGACCATCTTCAGCAGACCGCGCCGACCGTGGTGGTCTTTCATGTGGGTCTTGAAGTGCGGGGTCAGCTCGTTGATGCGTGCGGTCAGCAAGGCAACCTGGACTTCCGGCGAGCCGGTGTCGTTGGCGCTGCGCGCATTGGCTTTGACGATTTCGGCCTTTTCGGCGACGGTGGCGGTCATGGTGTTTCCTGCGGATGGTCACCACGCCACCTGCTCAGTGGTCGCGGCTTCATGTTGGACTTGCGGACACCGGTGAAACCGACCAGCGCCGTGCTTTGGATTGCCGGGCGCCGTTCAGGGCGCAGAGCCACTCGATTATAGCCGGATCGCCCGTCGCAGCCGCTCCACCCCAGCCAGCAACCGCTGCGGGTCGTGGGAGGCGAAGCACCAGCGCAGCCAGCCCTCGGCCTCGTTGCCGAAGGCGGCACCGGGCGCCAGGCCCAGGCCCACCTCACCGACCAGCCGCTTGGCAAAGGCCAGCGAATCGTCTTCCCCGTCGACCCGAAAGAAGGCGTACATGCCGCCCGGCGGGTTCGCGACCTGAATGCCGGGCAAGGCGGTCAACGCGGGAATCAGCGTGTCGCGGCAGGTTTTCAAGCGGCCCACCAGGCCCGGCACGAAGGCATCGGCCTGCGCCAGCGCGGCCAGGCCGGCGTGCTGCACGAACACCGGCGCGCACGAGGTGTTGAACTCGATCAGCTTGCCGACCGCATCGGTCAGCGCGGGCGGCACCACCAGCCAACCCAGCCGCCAGCCGGTCATCAGGAAGCTCTTGGAGAAGCTGTGCGCCACGACCAGTTGGTCGTCGACCTCGGCAATGTCGAGAAAACTCGGAGCCGTTTCAGCGCCCCCGAAGAACACCCGTTCGTAGACCTCGTCCGCAATGATCCACGTCCCGGTGCGGCGGCAGTGGTCGAGGATGGTTTGCTGCTCGGTGCGCGTCAGCGTCCAGCCGGTGGGGTTGTTCGGCGCGTTGACCAGCAGCACGCGGGTCTGCGCGGTCACCGCGCTCAGCAGCGCGTTCATGTCCAGCGTCCACGCGCCACCGCTGACCTTGAGCGACACGCGCTTCACCGTGGCCCCCAAAATGGCCGGCTGCGCGGTCAGGTTGGGCCAGACCGGGACGACAGCCACCACCTCGTCGCCGGCGCCGGCCAGCGCCTGCATCGCCAGCATCAGCGCGTTGACGCCCGATGAGGTGACGGCGATGCGCTCCGGCGTCACGGCGCGGTGCAGGCCGCTCACGTAGCGCGACAGCGCCTCACGCAACTCGGGCAGGCCGAGGTTGTGCGAATAGAAGGTGTCGCCGCTGGTGATCGATGCAATGGCCGCATCGCGCACGAACGACGGTGTGGCCTCGTCGCTTTCGCCAAACCAGAATGCCAGCACGTCGCTGCGCCCGAGGCCGGCGTTCGCCACTTCGCGAATCTTCGAGCCCGGCAGGTCGCGCACCACCGCCCTCATGGCCGCACCATCGCGCACGTGCTCACCGGCTCGGTCAGCCGAGGCTCCACATAGCGAACCGTGCGAAAGCCGTAGCCCGAGCCTTCGTTGTCGAAGCGAACGCCCGGCGAGCCGGCCTTCTGCATGCCGCTGACGTACAGCGGCTGGATGAACTGGTGGTCCAGCGCGCGCATCGTGCCCTGGTGAAAACCGCCCAGCGCGCGCGGGTCCAGGCTCAGGCCTTCCAGCGCTTTCGCCACCGCAACGGCCTCGGTGCTGCGGGCCTTTTCCATCGCGGCCACGGTCATCTCGATCATCGCGTGCATGCGGGCGTGAACGTAGTCGTCCTGCGGTTTCGGGTAGCGCTGCCTGAAGCTGGCGTAGAACGCGTCGGACGCCCGCGTGCCGACGTTCGGATGCCATTCGGCGACCGCGAGCACGCGGCCCACACCGGCCTCGCCGATGGCCGCGGGTGCGCCCAGCGCGTTGCCGTAGAAGGTGTAGAAGCG